>JAJYIE010000025.1:0-3717 GCA_021790255.1 bacterium
TGCTTATAAAAGGTCACTGGATAAATTAAACCTTGATTATCTTGATCTCTATCTCATTCATCAGCCATACAATGATATCTTTGGGGCCTGGCGGGCGTTAGAAGAGCTATATGATAATGGTAAAGTTAAAGCAATTGGTGTATCTAATTTTACTAGTGCAAGATTAGTTGATTTTATACTCAACAATAAAATTACTCCGATGGTTAACCAGATAGAAATCCACCCGTTCAATCAGCAAGTTGAAGCGATTAAGGTAATGTGTGAATATAAAGTTCAGCCTGAAGGTTGGGCACCGTTTGCGGAGGGCAAACAGAATTTATTTATAAACGAAACCATTAGTGAAATCGCTAAACGTTATGGAAAAACCGTTGGGCAAGTGATATTACGTTGGAACATTCAAAGAGGAATTGTGGTAATTCCCAAATCCACTCACAAAGAACGCATCATTGAAAACTTTGATATTTTTGACTTTGCGTTAACCGACAAAGAAATGGAAGCCATTAAAGTCTTAGATGAGCAAAAAGCTTTGTTCGTTAATCATGAAGATCCAGAATTTGTTAAGTACTTGTATGCGCGAAAGTTACATGACTAAAAAAAGATAAATATTAATATGAAAGCAGCAATCTTTAAAGGCAAAGGTAAAATTGCGGTTGAAGAACAGCCAAAACCTACTATTGAAGAACCAACTGACGCGGCCTGCGTGTCGTACTCGCTTGTGTATGCGGTTCAGATTTATGGTTTTATCGTGGTATCAGCAATCACCCGGAAGGCCTAATCGGACACGAGTTTATCGGCTATGTCGAAGAAATTGGTAAAGACGTAAAAGACATTAAAAAGGGCGATTTCGTCATCGCGCCATTTGCGTTTAGTGATGGGGCCTGTCCGCACTGTAAAGCCGGTTTCCAAAGCATTATATAAAACCACTCACCTGTTAAATTGTATGAATATTTTGTCTAAAAGGGGTTCAAAATAATTTGCGTCTCCCGCTCCATTAAACTATCCTGCATTTGACTCTTCCTTAAATTTATGCCACAGTAAATTTGATGCAATCTCCCAATACCCTGGGCGCTACCGGTACCGTACCACAAGCTGTAATTATAAATCCTTCCACAACTTCGTCGGCAACAATGCCCGAGCCTGCTGCCCCGAAGAAAACTTTAATGCAGCAGGTGGTGGAAATTTACTGGGAAAATGCACTGACCTTATCATTTATCATCCTGGTGCCGCTTACTGGACAAATGATCCTCTGGGAACTTAGTCCCCTAAAAAGAGGTGAGTTACTGCCACTAGGTTTTTTATGGGTTTTTATCCTCCTGGTGCTGCAAAGCTGGGGAATAATTTCTGCGTTAAATAAATGGTCCCAGCGTCAAAGCGGACAGCCTGCTACAGCCGGTTCCACTTACCGGATAAAGCAGATTTTTGCCACTGCAGGAGTGATTATTTTAGGGTCATTTTTAATACTCGGAGGTTTTTTCCTTTTAATTTTACCGGGCCTTTATCTTTTACTCTATTTTTCTCTGGCTCTCTTTTTACCTGTTTGCGAGGGGACGGGCGCATATCACTCCTTAATGACCAGCAAGGCTTATATTAAAGGTCGTGAGAAGGAATTAATTCCTCACCTTTTGACCTCAGCAGTTGTGCTTGCAGCAACCGAGTTGGTTATGCTGACGGTAACTGACTTTTTCGGGGTTGCCTTTTTAAATAGCTCCCTTTGGGGAGCTGGATTGCTGCTCATAACCCCGCTTATGATAAGTTATTTCTTTTTGATTTTCCGCAAATTTCGCAAAAACTACACCGCTTCAGCAGTGTACTCAGGGAGAAATTTTTCCGTTTGGCTAACCCTTGCGGGTTATCTGGTTGCAGCAGCTGCTGTTTTTACCTGGATAAATCCGGGCCTTTTCCGTTCCCAACAAGCTGTTTCGGATGATCAAAAAAGGGTGCAGGATAAACAAGTTATCGAGCAGGCTCTGCAAAGATATTACAATGATATTAAATCTTATCCTTTAACTCTGGACACGCTCAAGCCTCATTACCTGTCCAAAATTCCTTTTGATCCACGCTACCAGCTGCCTTACGTTTACCAGTCTGCAAATGACGGGCAAAGTTACAAGCTTTGCCTTCAGCTGGACACGGGTTTAAGTTGTTCTGGGCAGTTGAAATGACCTAAAAGAGCGGAGCCATTTTTGCCAGAATTTTTTCTCCCTGGCCCGCAGATCCGGGTAAGCTCATATCAATGGTTAAGTATCTGTCATTGATGAGGAAGTGTTGTGGAAGTTTTCCGGAGAAACTTAAGCCATGTGCTTCAATCGTGTAAGTAAATTTCTGACCTCCCGCCTCGACAACCAGCTCATCGCCTAAGGTAAGTTCCTTTAGGGCTGCTAAAGTTTCTCGGACAGGTTGCTGGCTTGTCTGGGCATCGCCATTAAATCCGATTAAAACATTACCTTCTGCGCCCGGCAAAGGAGATCCTGGCTGCAAAGCCAATTCAGCACCATCATCCTGACCAGCGGATATTTTTATAGTCACTGGAGTTATCTTTTGCAGCACCAAATTAAAGTCTAAATAAGGAGGAGTGTTTTCAGAAGAGCCGTAAGAGATATGCGGGTCACCTGAACTCCCTGCGGTTGCCCCCAAAACATTTAATTTGCCCGTGGGTAGGCTAGAAAATGGTCTACTCTCTGAGATAATACTGCTTACAAGCAGGGCTAAAACTCCCAGACCCCCTACGGTATATAATTTCAAAATGAGTTTTATCTTTCCGCGGCTCATCATCATAATAGTAATCCAGGCTAGTCCTTTATTCAAGATTTTTAAAGTTGGGAATCAGGTGAATAATTTGTTAAAATATCCTGGTTAGCCCCCATAGCTCAGTGGATAGAGCACTTCGGTTCTAACGAATTGGTCGGGAGTTCGAATCTCTCTGGGGGCGCATACAGACCATTATCATACTGTAAGTCCTTGATCATCTTGATATAAGGCACTAATTGGAGTGTGCGAGTTTCTATTTCCCAGTATGTGGGAAGCTCCCTGAAAATTAACCCAAAATATGCTGCTTTTTTATTAGGATTGGGGCTTCCTAACAATAAGAACTCCAGGTGTTTAAGAAAATATCTGACAACTTTTATTATTTTAGTAGCTCCGCAAAATTAATTAAAACTTTGTCAGAAATGAAAGAAATTTTTGACGACATTCCGGTCGTCCTGGCTCACGAACTAACCAAAATCCACCAATCGGTGGAGTCAAAAAATATTTCTGAGTTGCTAGAAACTTTCACCAAGCAGCCGCCTAAAAGGGAATGCGTTTTATTATTTAACCTTGGCTAAAACAAAGGTACCATCATTTGACTATTAGTAATTTGTGTAAAAGTATTGTCTGGGTCATCCAAATTCATAACACATAGGTAATATTTGGAAGTATCACTCCCAGCATAAAGCTCAAAAAGCACCCATCTATTATCTTGCGGAAGAACAAAAACTTGACCGACTCCATCAGAATTGTAATCACTTTGGTTAAAATAATATCTATTTGCTAACGCCTTTTCTATTTGTTTTACAATGTCTGAGTTTGCCTCAGTCGGGATGTCTGACTTGGAGATCTTTTTCTTCATTACCTAAGTCGTAATAGATCACTCCGTCCTTAAATAACTCTAAAGATTTAGCAGAGATTCCCGTCACTGAGCGAAGCAAAGGGGCGGAGTATCTATATTCCTTAAGGCAT
>JAJYIE010000025.1:3727-12071 GCA_021790255.1 bacterium
AGTATCAGTTCTTTAGGAGGTAAAGATAAATGCCCGTGAGGCAGTGAGAAGCCTCAGATCAAAGCTGTCAGCTTTTGCCGAAAATCAACGGCTTGTTTTGGACCAAAATCCGGCTGAAGGAGATGCTAAAGCACTTCTGCAGATGATTACAGACAGCAAAACGCCGTTTTTCTCCTTAATATATCCGGATAATTTTAAAGAAAAACATCAACTTGGTCATAAGAAAAATTTGGTTATTTAGAGGAAACCACCTGGTCCAGCGGGTCGCCGTTAATTGTAATTAGTGTATTTTTAACAGTCGGAAATTGGGTAACAGTTCGTAAAATCTGCTCCTTAAAACGGGGGCTATCACAAGTGCCTCCCAGCTGCACCTGGCCGGAGATCTTTACTGTCGCTAAACCATGAGCGTCGACTGTGGCGCTGTCCAGTTTTAGGTTTGACTGGTACAATGAATTGTATAAACCAGATTGGCCAAGTTCACGAACTTTCAGCCCCAGCAATTCATTCAAAGCTGCCGTCAGGGGAGTCGTTGTCGGAGTAACTTTTCTGGTCACCCCGACAATACTGTCTCCGCAACCGACCTTATCACCCAGTGTCCCGTTGTCACCAATCACCATCATAAAAATCTTGACTTCATTTACCGGGGCCGGATTCTGCACAGCAGAACTGCCGCTAGGAGTTATGTCAGCTGGGGTGGGGGAAAGAACTGTTGTTGGTGCGGGAGTAATCAGGGGAACTGCCGGCTTTTGCTGCGGGCGCGAGTATAAAAATGCAGATGCTGCAACCATGGCAAAAACCACTACTACAATCAGGGAAATCAGGTAATATTTTTTCAGCATTTATTCAGGGTTCAAAGTAACCTTGATTCTTTCAGCGTTGGCCTGCCTTACTTCCATGGAAATTTCTTTGGCCTTGCTAAAATCCAAATCTCGTTCAGCGTTCATCGGAACCAGGTGGACATGGGCATGCGGTACACCCATACCAGCAATCATCATGCCCACCCGTCCAGTTTTTGGGCGGAAAGCTTTAGCGATGGCTTTAGCGATAGGTTTGGAAGCCACCATTAGTTGGGCGAGCGTCTGATCATCCAAGTCAAATAAATAATCAATATGTTTTTTGGGGATAATCAAAGTATGCCCTGGGTTAATAGCCATCACTGTTTCAAAAGCCAGGAAATTTTCATCCTCCCAGATTTTGGCCGCTGGTACTTCGCCACGGATGATTTTACAAAAAATACAATTATCCATTTTAAAACTTAAAATTTTTCTCCAGAAATCTCTTCTGATGTAATATCATATTGCCGGGGTATTTAGCAAATACCTTTATTTTGTCAGCCTGATTATTCAGTTTAAAACAATCCGAAAAAGAAGATACCTCAAAGTTCACACTGACAGTATGCCTACCGGTATTACCGTCCCTTAAAATATCGAGAATGCCGATCAGTTTTTTTATCCTCACCGTCACACCTATTTCATCTTGAGCTACCCTCTGAACGGCCTCGGCCAGAGTTTCCCCTTTCATCACAGTCCCACCGGGTGTGTGCCACATTCCAATATACGGAGGTATTTTTCTCCTGGTTAAAACAACACCTTGGCCTGTTGTAACCACTAAATCAACACAAAGCCGGGGAACGCGGGAATAAATATACTGAAAATCTTTTTGCGGGAGACGCTTAATTTTTGCCATAACTTCAGTCGGGGATGTGAGATTTGAACTCACGACCTCTCGCTCCCAAAGCGAGCGCGCTACCACTGCGCCAATCCCCGGCCAACTTGTATTTTATAATTTCCGTAAAGCTATGGCAAAAAGTCTTCTGAGAACAACCAAAGTGCTGGCGGTGGGACTCGAACCCACAAGGCCAAAGGCCAAAGGATTTTAAGTCCTTCGTGTATACCATTCCACCACGCCAGCAACTAAGTTCCTATTTTACCAAAATCCGGTTATCAGTTAAAATAGCTGAGTGAAACATCAATTAAAAGCTAAGCCTCAGCCCAAAACAGCCCGGCGACAAAGACCTTTTCTCCTCCTGGAGGTAATTATCTGGGCTCTGGCCTTAGGTTTGACCGGAGCAGCAACTTTCAGCTGGAACACCCGTCCCGGCAACTTTATACAGGTTAATCTTCAGCCGTTGCCGACACCTATGCAAAACCTGCAGTCTCTTCTGCAGTCCCATCCGCCAGCAAAACCAACTCCACAACCAACTTCCGCTCCGCCGCTTATTACCGGCTACACACTGCAGGTACCGATTTTGATGTATCATTATATTGGTAACAACCCAAATCCGGCAGATAAGGCCCGGTATGCTTTGTCAGTAACTCCTGATAAATTCGGCGAGCAGATGAAATACATCAAAGAAAATGGTTACCAGACAATCTCCCTGGATACACTTTATAGCTACCTGTCTTTAAAGAAACCATTACCGTCCAAGATGATAATTTTAACATTCGACGACGGCTATATTGATTTTTATTACAATGCCTTTCCAATTCTGCAGCAATACGGATTTTCCGCTACTGAATTTATCATTACAGGTTTTGTGGGGAAAAGCGCATATTTGACCTGGGATCAGATCAGAAAAATGGAAAGCTCTCACCTAATCGATTTTGAGGCTCACACCATCGACCATCCTTTTCTACCCACTTTACCTGCGGCTTCGGTTGAGAAGGAACTTAAAGAGAGTAAACAAACCTTAGAAAAAGAGCTAGGAGTCCCTGTAAACTTTTTAGCTTATCCTTACGGCGCTACCAACCATTTTGTTGAGCAGGAAGTCCATCAGGCAGGATTTATGGGGGCAGTCGGGACCTGGTACGGTAAGACTCAAGCCTTATCAATAATTTATGATATGCCCCGCATCCGGGTCAGCAATAGCTTCGATATGCAAACATTCGCCGGTCTACTCTGAAACACTATTAACCCGAAGATTTCGCGGTTTCAATTTAATTACCAAGGCCTGATAACCACCAGGCTGTCCAATTTTAACGATGGTGTCATAATTTTTTTGCAGGTAAGAGTTGAGCAGATTGCCAAAGACCATTTCTTCATAAGAACCGTTGTAAACCACATAATCTGTTTTATCTAAAAGCCTTAAATATTTATCACGGGGGACAGAAAGTGAAGGAAACTCATAAAGAGCGTTACTGTTCCTGGTTTTCAGGGCAAAATAGGGGTCCGGGATTGCTGACATAAAAACGCTCCAGCCGGCCGGAATCCCGGCAAGAATAGCCTGGCTGTACTCATTGTAGCGATAATACACATCACCCGATGTAGAAAGTAATGTAAACTGCAAAAAAAGGCTTACCCCGGCAGCAATTAAAATCAGAGGAGTCATTATCAGAAGCCACATCTTCCTTAAACTCTGGTCCATCTTCCCCCAACCGTTTATCAGGTCATTTACTATCAAGGCAGCCGCCAGATAAATAAAAGGCACGGGGAAAACATAATACCAAAACTGCTTGCCAACTATGGATACTAGCCAGCTTGCATCTAAGGTCACGGAAAGCAAAGTTTTGGCCGGACTCTTGTCATTAAATGTTTTGATGACGAAAATTACGGTGGTTAGAAGATAAAAAACGTACAGGAGTTTAATTGTCGTCGGTTGGGTACTAAAAGCAGTCAGTAGCCATGTTTCATCAGAAACTTTGCGGGCGAAAGAAGCAGAAACTTGCAGTAAAAATATATTCCAGTGAGATATAATCGAGAAAACCCAAGGTAAAAGTGTTAATGCAAATGTTGCACAGTAAACATAAATTTTTTGCACCCGGAAAATTTTCAGCCGATAAATTAGCAGTAAAAAAATCCCTTCAGCAATGGGTAAAAACGCTCCGATAAAATGTGTTAGTACAGCCAGAGCGGCAAAAAAGCCTGCCAGGACTGAACTCGCTCCGGTGCCGGTCCTTTTTCCGCCTGAAGAAAACTCTTTCTCAAAAAAGAGCAAAGAAGGAATACTGAAAAACAAAACCATTATTTCGGGGCGGCTGATGTGTGCAGCCCGGGAAAATGTATAATCAAACGAAACAAAAATGAGCAGCAATGGTAAAATCCACCGCCCTTCGCTGCTGATAAGCTCACGGGCAAAAAGATATAAACCGACCAACACCCCTAAGCTCAACAATAATGAGAAAAGCCGCTGGCTGTAGATGGAGAAATTCGTCAGCCTGAAAACTTCGGCAACGGAGTTTAGAAAAAGCGGAGGGTAACTGAAATTATACTCCTTGGCATAAGGGTACAGATTGCCGGCCAGGCTTGTGCCCGCCTGGCCGTGTTTAATAATATTGAGGGCGGAGTCAGCGTAAAGTGCTTCATCCGGCCAAACAGGCGGATCCGCCATCAGCAGATTGAGGGAAAAAAGCCCGCAGAAAATTACTACCAAAACCGTAACAAATGCAGCAAAACTAGGGCTGATATTTCTCATTACTGTTATCATATACTATATAAATGCAATCCAGCGCAACATCCACCGAGCGCAATTTCTCGGTTAAAAAGCTATCCCTCATCCTTATAGCCATCGGGTTTCTAATCTATTTCAACTCGCTTTTTAACAGCTTTGTCTGGGATGATGAGGAACAAATTTTGAAAAACACTCCTGTCCACTCCATAGCCAACCTGCCATATCTTTTCTCGGGTAGCACTTTTAACACCGGTGGCGCCGGCTTGTCCGGTTTATATTACAAGCCGATGATGATCGTATCTTTTACTATCCTTTATTCATTTTTCGGGCCGCAGCCTTTCTTTTTCCACCTGTTTCAGCTGATAATTCACCTGGCCAATACAATTTTAATTTTTTTACTGTTTAACTCCTTCTTCGGGCTGATTTTATCTTTTGTATTGGCCTTAATTTTTCTAATTCACCCTGTCAATACAGAAACCGTAGTTTACGTCTCCTCACTCCAGGATACTCTTTTTCTATTTTTTGGTTTACTTGCGCTGAGAGTTGTTCAAAAAGGCGCTTTAAATATAAAAAGGGCTTGTGCGGTAGCATTCCTCCTGCTTTTCTCACTGCTTTCCAAAGAAACTGGTATCTTATTTTTTCCGATAATCTTTTTCTATCAGTGGATATTTTCGCCCGCAAAAAAATGGGCACCTCTGGCTTTTTCCTTTTTTGCCCCTTTGGCAGTTTATTCTTACCTGCGCTTTGCGGTAGCTAAAGTGTTTTTCCATAAACTGGCAACCATTTCTCCGATTATGAGTATTACCTTTGTGCAGCGTTTAATGACAGCGCCAAAAATCATTTTTACCTATCTTACAGACTTTATTTTCCCCAAAAATCTTGCTATTTCCCAGCATTGGGTTGTAACAAGCATAAATTTTACAGACTTAATTTTACCGTTTGTTTTTGACCTGCTGTTTGCCGCAATTTTAGTGTTCCTGGTCTGGAAAATTTATCGTCACCATAAAGCAGCCTTTCCGGTGAGCTTGTTTTTTCTGAGCTGGCTGATTTTGGGACTGGGCATGCATGCGCAGATTTTTCCTCTGGATATGACTCTGGCTGAAAGATGGTTTTATTTCCCAATTGTCGGCTTGCTGGGCCTTCTGGGTGTTTTTGCCAAAACCTTTTTCCGGGATGGTTTACTACGTAAGAGAGCTGAAATTTGGATGGTGCTGGGACTGGCAGCGGTTTGCCTGCTGTCCATCCGCACCATTATCCGCAATACAAACTGGCAGACAGGTTATATTTTGTACACACATGATATTAAATATTCCTGGAGCAGCTTTGACTTGCAAAATAATGTCGGAACGGAATTAGCACGGCAAGACCACTACCCGGAAGCTAAGCCATATTTCGAAAGGTCGATCGCTCTTGCCCCCAACTGGTGGACCAACTGGAACAATCTCGGGGTAGTTTATGAGAGAGCAGGGGATTTAGGTAAGGCTGAAGAATATTATAAAGAAGCCGTCAAAAATGGCAACTACTATCTGGCTTATGAAAACCTGGCTATTTTATACCTTCATCAGAAGCAATACGCCAAGGCGGCAAACTTTTGTAAGGATTCATTAAAAATATTGCCTGGTAATTCCAGGCTCTGGGAAGTCCTGGCTATTTCCAGTTCTGCACTGGGAAACAATGACGAAGCGCTTCAGGCAGCCAAAGACGCCTATTTACTTGCTCCTTCCAATTCGCTCCTTAAACTGTACCAGACACTGCTGGCCGGGAAGCAAGTAAATGAGTAGCCTTGGTGATATGAGTTACTGCAATGAAAAATTATCCTTGTAACCTAAAATAAGATATAATAGTATGCAGTTAAAATTATGAGTGCGCTTGATGTTTTATATATAACATTGGCAGCAGGTTTTTTAATTCTGGTTATCCTTTGGGCTTACCTGATTGTAAATGTAGTTCGTACCCTCAAGGTCGCGCGGCAGATTTTACATGATATCAAAGATTCTACACAAGATATCCGCGGGCTGAAAAATCAGCTGAAGTGGGGTATACTCGGGGTAATAAGCACACTTTTTAAAAGGAGGTGAGATAATGAGCCGATATGATGACTGGCAAAGCAGAAATCAGTCCTCAGCTTTTTTGGCTGGTTTAGTCGGCGCGATTATTGGTGCGGCAGGGGTGGCTGCGGCGATCTTTTTGTCAGACAAGGAAACCCGCCGGGATGTAAGCCGTAAGATCACTGATTTAAAACAACGGGGCAGCCGTTCGCTTGAGGGACTAAGAATGCAACTCAAGGAATCTGCCGAAGAAGAAGTGCCGCAGGAGGTCAAATCGGTACGCCGGCAGCGCCCAAAAAGGTGAACTTTTATAACGAATTACCAAGCCGCCACTGGGATCCGCTGTCCAAAAGGGATTCTTCGCTTAATTTGGCGATATCTTTTACTACCAGAAGCCGGCCCCGGTGAGAGATCAGCCCTTTTTTCTCCAGTTTTTTCATCTCCAGACAGGTTGTTTCCCTGGTAATCCCGACCAGTGTGGCAATATCTTTATGGGTCAGGGGGACCTGCAGGACAACATCGCTGCCGTTTTTGTCGCCAAAACGGTTAGCACAAACAAGCAGCGTTGAGGCAACCTTGGTGTAAGCATTGCCGAAAACCATGTATTCGATCCGGGCCAAAAAGCCGTCCAGCCTGCCCAGGGCCAGCAGTGTCAACTCCTGGTATATTTCAGGATTAGACTGGGCAAAATGCATAAACAGCTCGCGGGGCGCCATATACACGGCTGTGGTGGTTAAAGCCTCAAAATAGCAGTTTTCCAGGAAATTACTTTCTCCCCAGACCACCGGGAAAAGATCTCCCGGCTTTAAAATTATCAGGCTCAGCTCCTCGCCTTCTTCCGACAAACGGTAAACCCGGATGTAACCCCTTTTTATATAAAATACCCCAGAAGGGTTTTGACCGGCATTTAAAACCGTCTCTTTCTTTTTGTATTCTTTCAGCTTAAACTGATTAAAAAATCTATCCAGCTCCTGTTGTGCCATTTGAACTTGTAAGGTGGATTACACTTAACCTTGCGTTTATTCTAAAGTTGCAAAATAATAAAACAATCAGGATAAAGTAAGAAAAAAGTTTGAAACGAAAACAGATGGTTTTACCGGAAAATTTCTTTCAGCGTCCGACAGTAAGCCTGGCCAAATCCTTACTTGGATGTGTTTTGGTCAGCGAAACGCCGGAAGGAGTAACTGCCGGCAGAATTGCTGAGGTAGAGGCTTATCTTGCTAAAAACGATCCGGCTTCACACGCTTTCCGCGGGCTGACTGCGGGGAATGAAGTTATGTTCGGTCCTCCCGGCCATGCTTATATTTATTTTACTTACGGCATGCACTTTTGCCTAAATGTTTCATCAGCTCCGGAAGGGGTGGGAGAGGGGGTGTTGATCAGGGCCTTAGAACCTTTAACCGGCATCAATTTAATGGAAGAAAGGAGGCGGACTAACAATCTATATAACCTTTGCAGCGGCCCGGGGAAATTGGTTCTTGCCATGGGGATTACTAAGCAGCTGGCAGGCCACAACTTAACAAAGCCTCCTTTATATATATTGCCGGAAAAAAATGAGATGGTAAGCGGTAAAAACTTTGATAAGGAGGTTACAACTTCTACCCGCATTGGCATCAGTAAAGCAACTGATTTGCCCTTACGCTTTTTTTTACAAAATAATTTGTTTGTTTCCCGCCGGTAAGGTGTGCTTGTTACCTCTTCCTTACTTAATATTTTTTCCTTTCTTACCATTCGGGGATATGATTAAAGCACAGCTTGGAAGATGGACGAAAAAAGTGTCCGAATAAACAAAATGTTAAATTTTGTTCTGACTGCGGCCTCGACTGTGAAAACATACATTGTATCTTTGCTAAACCCATTTCGCAGTATATTAAAGTTGAAAAATATTTTTATTGTTTTAATTACCGCA
>JAJYIE010000026.1 GCA_021790255.1 bacterium
ATGCATCTAAAACTTTAAGTTTAAACTGCTCAGCTTCGTGTAAATCAACTAAATATATTCTTTTCATGACACCTCCTTTCTGCCTCACTATTTTAGAAGGATGTGTCCCACATGTCTTTACACATTATGGCCAATTGACAAGCCGGCGGCAGTAATCTAAAATCTGCATAAATTTAATATGTCAAACCCCGGTGGGCAGTCTTCTCTGCAGAAAGTTTACCTTACCCCTAAAGGCTGGCAAGAAGCGGAGGCGGAACTTAATTTCTTGGTAAATAAAAAAAGAGATGAGGTTTCAGACCGGATTGAAAAAGCCCGCGAATTCGGCGATACGGAGGAAAATTCCGAATATGATGCCGCTTTGGATGAACAGATGCTGGTAGAAAACAGAATTTCTTACCTGGAAGAGGTGCTAAATAACGCCAAAATTATAAATCAAGAAGTAAGTGATGGTTTTGTGCGAATGGGTTCAACTGTCAGGGTGGAGATGGACGGCGAGGTAAACGAGTTTACGATTGTCGGAAAAATGGAGGCAAACCCAGCTGAAAAGATGATTTCCAATGAATCCCCCTTAGGTAAGGCTTTGCTGGGGACAAAAATGGGCCAGGAGGTAGATGTAGTAACAACGGCAACACACTACCAGTGTAAAATTTTGGAAATTAAGTAGTTAAGTTTTAAGACTAATCCTTTTCAATCCTTCCCTGATTTAATATACTTTAGGCATGGTTATAGATAATCTGCAAAAAGAACGGCTGAAAAAACTGGAAAATATTAAAAAGCTTGGCATAAATCCTTATCCATCCTCAACCCCCCGCAAGCAAATGATTACCGAAGCCCGCAAGATGTTGGGGAAAGAGGTGGGAGTAGCGGGCCGGATCCGGTCACTTCGCCCGCACGGAAAAATTACTTTTGTGGATATTGAAGATACAAGCGGAAAAATCCAGCTGTTTTTCTCGCAGGCAGAATTGCCGGGTGATGAGTATGATTTCTTGGCTAATTTAGATATTGGTGATTTTGTCCAGGCGGAAGGGGAAGTGTTTAAAACACAGGTAGGAGAGATTACAGTCCGCATAAAAACATACCGGCTGCTTTCTAAAAGTCTTCGTCCGCTGCCCTCTGCCTGGTATGGGCTGGAAGATGTGGAGGAACGCTACCGGCAGCGGTATGTGGATCTCGTAATTAACCCCCAGGTTAAAAAAGTGATGGAAACGCGGCACCGCGTTGTACGCTTTCTGCGCAAATTTCTTGATGATCGTGGGTTTGTGGAAGTGGAAACCCCCGTTTTGCAGCCTGTCTATGGCGGAGCAACTGCGCGCCCGTTTATTACCCACCATAACGTTTTGGATACTGATTTTTATTTGCGGATTGCTGATGAGTTGTACCTGAAAAGGTTGATGGTTGGTGGTTTTGAAAAGGTGTATGAGATCAGTAAGGATTTTCGCAACGAGGGCATTGACCGCCAACATAGCCCGGAATTTACCATGCTGGAATTTTACTGGGCTTATGTGGATTACAAGGACCTAATGAAGCTTGCAGAGGAAATGATTTCCCAACTGGTTAAAGAGATCCACGGCAGCTATAAATTTAAATATGAGGAAAAAGAACTGGATTTTATGCCGCCTTTTGAGAGGATAAGTTTTGATGAGCTGATTCAAAAATACAGCGGTATAAGTTTAGCAAATATAGAAACTGAAGACTATCTGCGGACGGCGATCAAAGAAAAAGAAATTAAGATGGATTTGAGCGGAGTAGTGGGGATGGGAGCACTTCTGGATTCACTTTATAAAAAGGTGGCCCGCCCTAATGTATTGCAGCCGACTTTCGTGATGGATTACCCGGCCCAGATGCGCCCCTTAAGTAAGGTCCGTGAGGATAACTCGAGCAAATCTTCCAGCTTTCAGCTTCTGGCAGCCGGCTTCGAATTGATTAACGCCTACAATGAGCTGAATGACCCGCAGGAGCAGGCCAAAAGATGGAAAGAAGAAATGGGTCTGGCCAAAAAAGGGCTGGAGGAGCACCAGGTTTTGGATGAGGACTATATTAAAGCGTTGGAATACGGTATGCCGCCAACAGCCGGTTTTGGCATGGGAGTAGACCGCCTGACGGCGATTTTAACCGACCAACACAGCTTAAAAGACGTAATTTTATTTCCAACCTTAAAACCGGAGAAAAAATGAAGCGGGAAGAAGCACTGAAATTGGTTCATGAAATGCTGCAAAATCCAAATCTGGTCAAGCATTGTCTGGCTGTAGAAGCCATTATGCTGGTGCTGGCCAAAGACCTGCGGGCTGAGCATCCCGAGCTGCCAGAGAGTGAATTTGACGAGGAGAAGTGGGGAGTGGTTGGTCTTTTACATGATGCCGATTATGAAATTACCGGTAAGGATTTGTCGCGGCATACAGTGGTGATGGAAGAAAAACTGCGCGAAATGGGAGCGCCGGAAAGTATAATTAATGGCGTAAAAGCCCACTCGGAAACCATCAAACCAAGCCGGGAAAATTTTATGGAAAAGGCGGTTTGGGCTTGTGACGAATTATCCGGACTGATCACGGCGGTTGCGCTGGTTCGCCCCGACAAAAAACTGGCTTCCGTGGAAGTGCGCTCGGTAATGAAGCGTTTTCCGGAAAAATCTTTTGCTGCGGGTGCCAAGCGGGAACAAATTGCCAAGGGCGCGCAGGAACTAGGTTATTCCCTGGAAGAATTTGTTACAATAGCTCTTAAGGCAATGCAAGGAATCGCGGGGGAGTTGGGTTTGTAGAACTTTCATTGCGAGCCAGAAAAAAGTGAGGGAGCAGCAACTTTCTCTATTATGTTAGATATAAATTATATTCGAGAAAATCCGGATGCAGTCAAAGAAAACTGCCGCAAACGAGGCTGCAGAATTGATGTCGACGAACTTATAAAGGTCGATGAAGAGCGGCGCCGGTTAATCGGACAAACTGACGATTTGCGTAAGGAATTAAATATCGTTTACAAACAGAAGCCTTCCCCGGAAGAACTGGAGAAAGTTAAGCAACAGAAAATTCAGCTGGAAGATGTTGAGGTAAGACTTGCGGAGGTAGAAAAACATTTTCTGGAACTCATGAGTTGGGTACCAAATATGTCTTCACCAAATATGCCGGAAGGATTGAGTGGTGAAGATAATGTTGAGCTGAAAATCTGGTTGCCGGATCAGGGCTACCTGTCTGGGGATAAGCTTGGTAAAGGTGACAACGCAATTCGGTACATGCCCAAGAAAGAGGGAGCAAAACACCATATTGAGATTGGGGAAGAGCTGGAGATTATTGACAATAAACAGAGCGCCCTAACTTCCGGGTCCCGGTTTTATTATTTAAAAGGCGCCGGCGCTTTGCTTGAATATGCACTGTTTCAACTCCTTTCTAAAAAACTTCTGGAAGAAGCTTTTACGCCAATGGTTGTGCCTCTTTTGGTGAAAGAAAGGGTGCTTTTTGGCACCAGCCACTTTCCGGAAGGCCGGGACCAGATTTACAAAATTGAGTCAACTAACATTGAGGAACAAAATGAGCTTTTTTTGGTTGGGTCAACTGAACCGCCACTGTTTGCCTACTATATGGATAAGGTTTTGAAGGAGGAAGATTTGCCGCAGAAAATGTTTGCTATCAGCCCTTGTTTCCGCAGTGAAGTAGGTTCTTGGGGAAAAGATGTCCGCGGAATTAAGCGGGTTCACCAATTTGATAAACTTGAAATGGATATCGTGGCATCTGAGAATCAATCGCAGGAAATGTTTGATCTGCTGCTTTCGATTAATGAATGGTTGCTCCAGCAGTTAAAGCTGCCCTACCGGGTTATTAATAAATGCACTCGTGATTGTGGTTATCTGGCCACATATTTTCAGTATGATGTAGAAGTCTGGCTGCCCGGACAGCAGGAGTTTATGGAGTTTGGTACTGATACTAATGCCACCGATTTCCAGGCTCGCCGGATGAACATCAAATATACAGATAGAGAAGGAAACCGCAGATTTGCTCACACAATCAATGATACGGGGGTAACGACGCGAACAGTGATAGCAATTTTGGATAATTTTCAGCAACCGGATGGCTCGGTGGTAGTGCCGGAAGTTCTTCGCCCCTACACCGGTTTTGATGTAATCAAACCCAAAAAGTAATTACTGACGGTTTGATACTTCTTGCCAAATTCTTACCCGATTTGTACCGTTAATTACCTGAAAAGGCTTAAGCTTTTAAAAATGTTGCCGCTTTACGACCATCGGACTGACGGTGGTTTTCCGTTTTGGGTGATTGCTATTATCGCCATCAATGTATATGTTTTTTACCTGGAGCTGACTGTCCCCAATCCGGATGCTTTTATCACCACTTACTCACTAGTGCCTTATGATATTAACCTGATGCACCCTGCCTCTTTGCTGACATTTATCACCAGCCAATTTTTGCACGGAGGATTTTTACATATTGCCACAAATATGTGGTTTTTATGGATCTTTGGTGACAATGTTGAAGGACGGCTGGGCAATGTATTTTTCCCAATCCTTTATCTTGCTTCCGGTATTATCGGTAATCTTGTGCAGTATGCGGTTGCCATAAGTTCAACAGTACCCACTCTGGGAGCTTCCGGGGCAATCGCCGGGATTTTGGGAGCTTACTACGCACTTTTCCCAAACAACAAGGTAAAGACCATGGTTTTCATCCTGTTCTTTGTGGCCCCTGTTGATATCCCGGCCTCATTTATGCTTTTTTACTGGTTTATTTTGCAGCTCTTTAATAGTGCTGCAGCAATTTCTCCTGTAATAAATAATACCGGAGGAATTTC
Source organism: bacterium (assembly GCA_021790255.1). Taxonomy (GTDB): domain Bacteria; phylum Patescibacteriota; class Microgenomatia; order Daviesbacterales; family UBA10151; genus JAJYIE01. Next base: position 4,789 of record JAJYIE010000026.1, read on the forward strand.
CTATTTTGCCCACATCGGAGGGTTTGCTTTGGGGTGGTTAGCAGGAAAGTTTTTCTTTCTTAGGTACCGAACTGCTTAAGGTACCACAATAATATCCTGGCGGGGGATATCACTTCTTAAACTCCACCACAGAAGTGCTATTGTCCGACGGTTGGTTCCGATGTATCAACTGTTGGTTCCGGTGCTGTTGTGGCTTCGGGTTGTTCTGCCGGCTCCTCAGTCGGGGCGGGAGCAGACGGAGCAGTAGGCTCTGTAACAGGCGCAGTTGGTTCAACGACTGGTTGGTCGGTCGGAACATTTTGGGTTGCCGGCTCATCAATCGGAGTCGGATTGCTTGAATTGTTCGGATCTGGATCCATTATCTGTCACCTCCCTTCCTTTTTGGCTTTAATTATTGTCCACGAAAGTTGCCGATAAGTCAATGGAAAATTTGTGCTAAAATTGTTCAGATGGCAGAGAAAATATTAATTACCGGAGCAGGCGGCTATTTAGGATCGATTACGACCTATTTATTTTTACAAAACGGTTATGAGGTCGTGGCTCTTGACAATTTTATTACCGGTTACCGGGAACCACTGGAGCTTTTGCAGAAGAAATTCAGGAAGGAGAAACTGCGTTTTTATGAAGTTGATTTACGTGACGATCTGAAGAAAATACTCGACAGAGAGACTGGGATTGTTGCCGCAGTTCATTTTGCGGCCAGTTGCCTGGTTGACGAATCAATGAAAAACCCCCGGAAATATTTTACAAATAATGTCACGGGATCACAAAATTTGCTGGCCGCGCTGCTTGAGGCAGGGATTGATAAAATTGTTTTTTCATCAACGGCAGCAGTTTATGGTGAGGCTAAAAATGTGCCGATTAATGAAGAGCACCCGACTGATCCAATTAACCCATACGGCGCCTCTAAAAAAATGGTGGAAGAGATAGTCCAGTGGTATGGGAAACTTTTGGGCCTGCATTATGTAATTTTCCGCTACTTTAACGTTTGTGGTGCTTCTGATGACGGGTTGATAGGCGACTCGAAAAAACCTTCCCAGCTCCTGATGCAGAATGCCGTCAGAGGGGCACTTGAGATCGAACCGTTTTATCTTGTCTGCCCTGAAGTTGACACAAATGATAAAACGCCGATACGCGACTTCGTAAATGTTGTGGATTTGGCAACTGCCCACCTTAAAGCAGTAGAATATTTGCTCTCAGGAGGTCAGAGTGAAGTTATCAACCTTGGAACAGGCACAGGTAATTCAGTGCTGGAGATTGTAGAGAGGGTCCAGGAAATTACCGGTGTAAAGTTTGATGTCAAAAAAGGAGAGTCTAGAAAAGGAGATCCCGCAAAACTCATTGCCTCAAATAAGAAAGCACAGCAGGTTTTGGGCTGGCAGCCCGAGCGCTCAATAACAGATTCCATAAACTCACTAGTTAAATGGTATAAAACTCATCCGCATGGATGGGAATGATAATATCTGCTCTGTAATCTTGCTGATGTCAGGCTCCCTGAAGATGTGTTAAAATTTTGAGCAGTCACACTATGTATATCAAAAACCCCCATCTGAAAAAAATTCTTGAAAAGTACCGTCAGATTGTGACTCTGGGGCAAATTGATGCTGTCTTAGGTTGGGATTTAAATGTTAATCTTCCGCCCAAGTCCGTAGAAGGCCGGGCTCGGCAGTCAGCGGCTATGACGGAACTGATCGCCAAACAGTGGCTGGATCCGGAACTTAAGAAACTGCTGGAAAATGTACGGGAAGATGCGGCAAAGCTTTTACCCGTAGAAAAGGCCATTCTGCGTAACCTAGAGAGGGAGGGCAAACTCTATTTTAAAGCCCCCACAGAACTGGTGGTAGAAAAATCAAAAACGGTGGCTCAGGCTTATGTTGCCTGGCAGAAAGCCAGGCAGGAGAACAATATCTCTGATTTTTTCCCTTCTTTGAAAAAGATCGTTGAGTTGGACAGGCTGATTGCTGAGCACTTGGGTTTTTCCGAAAATCCCTACGATGCTCTGCTGGACTTATTTGAACCGGAACTGAAAGTTTCTGATTACCAGAAAATTTTTACGCCGCTGCAGAAAGAGTTAAAGGCGATGATTAAGAAAATTACAGCCAGCCGAGGATATCGGGGAAAAACGGATTTAGGGGACGGAGAACTTAATTTCCCTGCTGATGAGCAGCGGCAGCTGGCTTTATATCTTTTGAAAAAAATGGGTTTTGATTGGGAGTCCGGACGAATGGATATATCCGCACACCCTTTTACCACCCAACTGGATCGTTATGATATCCGGATTACTAACCGCTACAAGCCGGAAGATTTTATAGGGTCCCTGATGGTTGCCATGCATGAAGGGGGACATGCTTTGTATGAGCAGGGAGTGAACCCTGATTTTGATCTGACTCCTTTGGGTGGGGGAGTATCTTTGTCTATTCATGAATCACAATCACGCTTTTGGGAAAACCAGGTGGGCCATGACTTTGAGTTTATTGAATTTCTGACTCCTCTGCTTCAGGCTTTTTATCAGGAGCAGTTGGGTAGAACCGGCAGTGAGTTTTTGGGCCGATTATTAAACCGGGTCAGGCCGGGGCCGCTGCGAATTGAGGCAGATGAGGTTACCTATAACCTGCATATAATTCTACGCTTTGAGCTGGAAAATGCCTTGGTTAATAAACAGCTGGAGGTAGAAGATCTGCCTGCTGCTTGGGCAAAGAAGATGCAACATTACCTGGGGATTATCCCGGCGAGCGACAGAGAAGGCGTACTGCAGGATGTCCATTGGGCATACGGCTCGTTTGGCTACTTTCCAAGTTATACTCTCGGTAATCTTTATGCTGCCCAAATTGCTGCCAAAATGAAACAGGAACTACCCCTGGATAATCTGCTCAAACACGGAGAGCTAGGAACAATTTTATCTTGGCTGCGGGATAATATTCATCAGTACGGCAGTCTCTACTGGCCCCGGGAGATAATTAAAAGGGTAAGCGGAGAGGACTTAAATCCGGACTATTTCTTAAGTTACCTAAAGAGAAAGTATGGTGAAGTTTATAACGTTAAACTTTAAAAATTACTGTGATATAACTGAAGAACTCGCACTGGATGTTGTAGGAACAGGGCTTGGTTGAATGGTTGGGCTGGGAGAGGCAGAGGGAGTGGCACCGGATGCAGCCGGAGTTGGCTGGTTTGGTAAGCCTTTGGCGAGTCCGGGGATAATGTGAATTCTTGAGGCAGTTATTACTCCGTGGTTATCAGTGTCCCCTATGGCAACAACTCTCATCCCTGGTTGTAAACTGGCGAGCTTAGTATTAGTGACACCGGCAATTTTTATCTGGGTTGTGTTGGTTGCGATAACAGTATATACCCGGTTTGTTTGTATGGGATGAGTTAAAGTAATGGTTGATCCGTTTATTGAGGTGATGATTCCCATTACTGCCTGCCTTTTTAACTGGGCAGAGCTTGAAGCGTTTTTAACGTAGATTATTAATGCACTGCTGGGTGTGGCGCCGGAAGTGGTAGTGGACGTGCTGACAACCGCTACCAGGTCATCAGGTTTAACAGCTGAAAGTTTGAGGGTTTTTTTATCCGGACCGATAATTTTGGTGGCCTTGCCTACCAACGTCTGGGAAATGTTGCCCTTGAGTGTATCCGCAACCGTAATTTTCCCATCAGCTACACCCTGTACTTTGCCGATTGCTGCCTGTAAGAACGGAGCAGCGCTGACTTTGCTTCCTACCCCCAGGGAGAGAAAAGTTGCCAGTAAAATTGCTAAAACCGCTTTTTTCATATTTGGTTATCGTAAACTAAATTCAGATTGAGGGTTTTTTGTTCTCCCTGATCTGTGAAGGCGCTGACAACCAGGGGGTTAATTCCGGGAGCAAGGGCAATTGTTCCGGCAAAATGCCCGCTGTTGTCACTTTCCACGGAGTTTTGGTCGATGTCATTATAAAAAACCACAGTAGTGTTGGGTTCAGTTTTTCCGGAGACTGTAACTTTGCCGGATTTGGTTACCATTTCGCCGGTTGGGCTATCTACCAATAGCTCCAGGATTTTGGGGGCAGTTGTTACTGCTGCCTGAACCGGAGCCTGAGTAATCTTTGTCGCGGCCTGAGGTGTTACCTTAGTGCTAAAACCTTGCAAAAAGTAACTGCCTGCGCCAGCAGCAACAACCAAAAATGTAACCGCCACTGCCGCCAGCAGATATTTTTTTCGGGAAGTGCTGGGTGCCCGGCTGGTATAAGGAGGCGGAAAGTCAGATTTGCCGGCAACTGCTGAAGGGAGTGACTGGGAAGAAATATCGGCCTGGGTAGTATTAATTGGGGCTTGTACCGGAGGGGCAGATTGAGCAGTACTATCGTTGTCCACGCTAATACTTTAGCTAAAAATCAGCCTGCTGTCAATTGAAAAGCGTCATTTAAGGCGGCAGTACGCGGAATGGAAGGGGAAGGTTGGGCGGTTGCGGTAGCAGAAGAGACAAATTTAACTTGCTAAATAGCTGCAGATATTGTAGGAACTTGTGCGGCATCAGAAAATTGTCTAAAACCTGCCGGCGGGCAGCCTGTGAAAGTTGAGATTTCAGCTGGGGATTTTTAAGCAGTAAAATTACCCTGGCAGCAGCTTCGGATGGGGAGTTGACCAAGAATCCATTAACGCCGTCTTGGATTTGTAATTTAATTCCTCCAACACTGCCTCCTACTACCACTGCACCTTTCCACATGGCTTCAGTAACAGTTAAACCAAACCCTTCCCTGATAGATTTTTGTAAGATAATATCAGAAGCCGTCTGGAAGGCGTTAACTGCCAGGTCATTATCAGGAAGATTGGTGAAAAGAAAAATGCCCGCTTCACTTTTGGCATAAGATTTTACCTCTTCATAGATTCTTACCCCCTCTGGATCATCCGTGGCCATTTGGGCAACCATAGCAAGCTGTAAATCAGGAAATTCCTTTTTGGCCAGACGATAAGCATCAATTACGCCTTTCGGATCTTTCCATGGGTCAAAGCGGGATATCTGAGTAATCAGCGGCTGGGAAGGGTTGATACCAAAGCGGGTAAGGTAATTTTTAGCCTCTTCTTTGTTCATGGGTATGTTTTTGGGAGACAGCGGATCGATGTGAGGAGTGATCAGACTGATTTTGTCCTGGGGAAAAGCCGAGTTGGTATATTCGGCCATAGTAAAAACGTAATGGTCAAAATTTTTCAAAAAAGGCAGCAGGAAATCCCAAACAGATCGGTTTGGTGTAGAGGTGTCAATATGGCAGCGCCAGAGTGCAAGTTTCGGTTTCGCACCGGTAAGAAAAGTCAAGGCGGCTGCAGGCTGGGGATCATGAATGATTAAAACATCCGTGTCGATTTTTGACAACAGTGCGCCGAGAAAGCGGTTGTACTCAATATAGATTTGCCGCTGCTCCGGTGTCAGAGCCCCTTCTTTGCCCTGCAAGAAATTGTGGATCTGTTTGGTCACCTCAAAAAAAGCATCGTCAGGAGGGATGACGTACCAGGAAGACTGTAACCCTGCATCATTTTGCAGGGGAACAAGGCAGCGCAGGATTTCTGCTACGCCGCCCCCCAGGGCCGTTGCATTAACATGGGCAACCTTAAGGCCACGAAAATGGTTAGCCAGTGTCTGTACTTCATCAACAATCTCGGGAGTAAATTGGTGGTAATCTTCTAAGTGTTTAGGCGGGCAATCAATTATCTGCAAGTTCCCTTGGCTCATTGTTTTAAAGGTTGATACCTAATTTCAATATACCCACTACAAATGATAAGTCAAGCAGCTGTTAAATTTGCAGTTATGATGGAAGCAGCTGTTTGTGAAGTTGGGTTATTTTGATAGTATATATTTATGGGAACTCTCCCGAAAAATGATTCACTCCCCACTCTGATGGCAAAACCGGAAAGGAATATCTTTGCCGTTTACCGTGACGGAAATCACCGGGATAATAACTGGATAGTCCATGCGGTAAGGATTTCAGTGCGGGTGGGGATTGTCTTTGCCCTGTGGTTTACAAGGTCTCCTCATTACCAGGTTTTGGCAGCTTATATGGTTTTGTCTGAAGTTATTGACCAGCTGGCAATGCTGGCAGTCAGACAGAAGGAAAGTTTACGAAAGTGGGTGGGTTACATTTATGTAGTTAACTCAGTAGCGGCAATTTCCGTAGTTGGTTATTTTGCCGATTGGCTGTTAAATGATTATTTTTTGGTTTATCTAATACATGTTTCTTCAGCAACCATGGGATTTGGGATTGGTGTGGGCCTAGTGAGTTTTATTACTTCAATGCTTGTTTACGGGGCCATGCTGCTCGGTATTCATGCTCCGCTGATAACTTTCCTCAGGATCCCCATTATGGCAATTATCGTGTTGAGAATCGTTGTTTCGCAGGGGCGCTATGAAAAGGCCGGAGAGATGATAAAGAATATCCTGGATATTGAACAGGCTAAAAAAGACTTTATCGCGATCGCCTCCCACAATTTAAGAACGCCCGTGGCTGCCATTTACGGATATATCGAAGTTTTGCTGCGTGGTGATGCGGGGACGCTGAATGATCAGCAGAAAATATATATCCAGCGAATCCAGAGTAATAATCAAGAGTTGGAAAAGCTGACTGAGCAACTCCTGCAGGTTTCTATCCTGGAAGTCGGACGGGAAATTAACCTCATGAAACAGCCGACACAAATTGAAATGCTGATCCAGGATGAGGTAAACAAACTAATACCTCTGGCAGAAACTAAAAGTCTCAGGTTGACTTTTAACAAAAGCCGGGGATTGTTACCGCTTGTTTCAATAGACGTGGAGAAAATAAAATCAGTGCTGTCAAATCTTATTGATAATGCCATAAAGTATACAGAAAAAGGTAATATCACTGTTACGGCCAGACAGGAAGACGGTTTTATTGTTGTGTCCGTCTCTGACATGGGGATTGGGATTGCTGAGGAAGATTTGCCGAAGATATTTACTAAATTCTACCGTTCGGGAAACATTCTAGTTTACAACAAAGTTGGTATCGGCTTGGGGCTTTACCTTGGCAGGCAAATTATTGAACTGCACGGAGGTAAAATGACTGTCGAAAGTAGAAGCGGCCAAGGTTCCGTTTTTGAGTTTACATTGCCTATTTTGAAAGAGGATATTTTGAAATGATAGATGTTGTTGCTGGAACCGTTATTGTTGCAGCGTTTTTAGAATAT
>JAJYIE010000005.1:0-8112 GCA_021790255.1 bacterium
TTAGATGAGTTAAACCAAAAACTTGAGGCTTGGACTAATTACTGCAACACCAAAAGGTTGCACTTTGCCCTAAATTTTGTTACACCTGAGAAGTATTTAGTGTCCCACATCTAATTACCTCGTACGGTGGCGGAGTGGGGAATTTTGTAGCGCGTAGGGGAGTCGGACCCCTGGTTTTCGGAATGAGAATCCGACGTCCTAGGCCACTAGACGAACGCGCCTTGTACCAGACCAAAATTATACTATATTATTCGTTTCTGCGCAGCGCCCCGTAGCTTCTAATCCGATGGCAGTTTGTGCAAACCACATCAAACTTACTAATTTCTTCTTCTATTCTACCCCATCCTTCATGAAGCATTAAACCAATTGTATATTTTTTGGCACTTTTATCCTAATCATTAAAATCCATTACATAAGGAGGAAACATTCTCCCACAATCTGCACAAGGCCTCTCTTTCTGTTTATTTATGTATTCTCTTTTTCGATGAGCAATCCTATTCGACGCAGCAAGATGTTTTGCCTTATTTTTGTAATACCGTTCCAATCTAGCATGTTTGTACCTAATATCATACTCATGCTTATACGGCATACGCAGCTATCATAGATCGCTGCTAAGTTCTTAGTCAATAATTAGGCATTAGAACCGCTTTATAATCTTGCTTTATAATCTTAATGAATAGTGTTAAAGTGGTACTAGATGAAGTCTTTCCCGCCTTACTTCCCAAAAAGTAAATACCTGGACCGCCAATGGTGGCATCCGCTTGTTTGGGCAGCCGGTTTTTTGTACTCAGCCAGCTCTCTCTATTCAGCTGCAATTACACCCTTCCTCTTTTTATTTACATTTTCACACGGTTTAGGGTCAGCCAGGGTGATTTTGACATATCCAATGACTTTGCCGCTGCTGCCGCTTTTTTGTGCACCGTCGCTGCTTACCACACCAGGTGTTCCCGCCTATGGTAATCACACCTGGAGCAACCAGGCTCTCGGGATGCTGCTTTTGGTAGCCTACTTTATTTTCTCGATTTTCCTGCCGGCGATTTTGTACCGTTTACTTCTTAACAATATACTCGGAAAGAGGTGGCGGTAGTTTTAAGCCGGTGTAAATCTTAACAGTTTTTCCAATCAATTTTTCCTACAAGATAAACCCCTCCCCGCAGTAAACTGCGAGGTATTCTCACTCAAAATAAATTATTGCCAAACCGATTATTTCACAGGTTATTTAATGATGAATTGACACCTTTTCACTTCTGCTGTTACGATGATCTTATGTCCGAAGATCCGTTTTCTCTGCACAATTTGGAGCTCACGCCGCTCAAGAAAACCCTGCGGATTAAAATCAGTATTATCTTTGTATTTCTAGGCGGGCTTTTAGCCGTAATTATTTCCCTGATCAATCTTATCTGGCTTAGAAGCGAAGAAGGAAGCCAGGTGGTGAGCTTAGTTTATTACTTAGAGGCAGTCGTTTTGCCCATACTTATTCTCTCGTTATCCCTGGTGGCAGCAAGTGTTTTCCTGGTTTTACGCTACCTAAAACCTCTGGAAGTCCTTTATCAGGGAGCCCAGATTCTGGCCAAAGGAGAGCTCGACCACCGCATTAGCATCCACACCGGTGATGAAATAGAGTTCATTTCCTATTCCCTGAATTCATTGGCCCAAAATTTAAGTGAAAACCTAAACAAAGATGCTCAGAGCCGGGAGTACATTCTGGCTGAAAAGAATAAGCTGGATACTATTATCAGTTCGATTTCAGATGGCGTAATTGTCCTTGACCTGCACCATAATATCGTTCTAGCCAATAGAGCTGCTTCCAGAATTACCGGTTATGAAATACCGGAAATGCTTCGGCAGCCGGTTGAGAGTCTGATCACATTAAAAAATGCCAGCGGACAAGCCATTGACCTGAAAAAATGTTTCTTGGATTATGCTGACCCGGCCGGTGCTCCCCAGCTAAAAATTATTACCTCTCTGGTCGGAAAAAATCAGCAAACGACTCAGGTCAAGGCTACAGTCACCCCAATCATCGAGAACATTCAGGCTGATCTAAGTTTTATCATGACCCTTCACGACGTTACCCCGGACCAGGTCTTTCAGCAGATGCAAATCGATTTCGTTTCCATGGCCTCTCATGAAATCCGTACCCCCTTAACAAGTATCATTAACTACCTTTCGGTGCTGGCAGAAGACAGCTCGATTCAGCTGGACAGCGAAGCTCAGGAATTTATTAAAAGAGCCTTAACCAGCGCCCGCCAATTGACAATCCTGGTGGATAATCTTTTGAACGTTTCCAAAATTGAGCGGAACACTTTTTCTGTTTCTCTGAACCCAATGGATTGGTTGAAAAATCTGGAACATGTGGTTGAAAGCAGCCGGGCCCAAGCAGTTCAAAAAAATATCTCTCTAGAGTTAAAACTACCCTCACAATCCATTCCGCCGGTTATGGCTGATGAAATCCGCATCAACGAGGTCTTAAATAACCTGATCAGCAACGCCATCAGTTACACCCAAGAAGGCGGGCATATTGTGATTAGCTGCAAAATAATAGGGGAAGAGATAGTAACATATGTCAGAGACACAGGGGCCGGCATTCCCATAGAAGCTATCCCCCACCTTTTCACTAAATTTTTCCGGGTGGCCGGATCTTTAGACAGAGGCAGCAAAGGAACAGGCCTGGGACTTTATATCTCCAAATCAATTATCGACCTGCATCACGGCAAAATCTGGGTTGATTCAGAAGTTGGGAAAGGATCCACTTTTTACTTCAGCCTGCCTTTGTTACAGCACGCCTATCAAACGCCAACAATCGTCCAGCTGAACTCACCGTCAACCGCTCAATTTGACTGACCCCGGTATTGACAAATTTGGCCGGAAACAAATACTATTGAAGCGTGCCACCAACCGCTAAAAAAATTCTGCTTATTGAAGATGAGGCTTTTATTGCTGACATATATGCTCACGAGCTGACCAAAGCCGGATTTTCCGTCCGGGTAGCCAGGGATGGAACCTCTGGTCTGCAGATTTTGGAATCTGAGCCCTTTGATATGCTGCTTTTAGATATTATGCTTCCGGGCATGCATGGTCTGGAGATTCTGCGGCAGTGGAGGACCAAATCTCCAAACTCCACTATGCCGGTAATTCTGCTCACTAATTTGGGGCAGGATGAGGTTATAAAGGAGGCTTTTGCCCTGGGAGCCCGCGGATATCTGATCAAAGCTTCTTACACCCCTAAACAGGTTGTCAGCGAAGTTACTAATGTTTTAGGAAGCAACGCCGCAAGTGCCATACCCCCTGCAAATGAGGAGGCTCGGAATGGATAGACGGGTTCTTTTGGTTGAGGATGAGCAGTTTATCCGAGACATTTATAAAAGGCAGCTGGAAAAGGCCGGAATTCCTACCGACGATCTGGCAGGAGGCAAAGAGGTACTCCCCACTCTCAGGCAGAAACAGTATGATCTGGTGCTTTTAGATATCATGCTTCCGGACCTAAACGGTCTGGAAATTCTGCGGCAGATGAAACAGGATGAAGCTTTAAAAGATATCCCGGTGATTTTCCTGACTAATCTGGGACAGGAAGAGGTGGTCAAAGAGGGTACAGTTCTGGGAGCGGTCGGCTACCTTGTTAAATCTTCTTATGATCCGAATCAAATTGTAGAAGAGGTCAAAAACGTCCTTGCCTCCGGCACCATCAACACCAACCCCCAATCCGGCCAGTAATTAACCAGGGGCCATATTTGAAATCTTAATCGGGAATTATAATAGGCTTGGAAGCTATTATCCACGTCTTACGTCTTAATGCAGAAATGGAACTAGAAGCAGGGCTACTATGTTTGCAACCTTAATCATGGGGTTAATAGCAGGCCCGGCAGTATCTTTGTAGGGATCACCGACCGTATCCCCGGTTACGGCTGCCTGATGGGCAAAAGAGCCTTTGCCACCCAGGTGTCCGGACTCTATATATTTCTTGGCGTTGTCCCAGGCAGCTCCCCCAGTGGTCATGGAAATAGCCACAAACAAGCCAGTGATGATTGCCCCGATAAGCATTCCGCCCAAAGCTGTCGGGCCCAAAATTATGCCCACCAGAAGCGGCGCCAGCACCGGAATTAAAGCCGGGACAATCATTTGCCGCTGGGCAGTTGCGGTGACAATGGAAACAGCTGCACCGTAATCAGGCTTGGCTGTACCTTCCATAATCCCCTTAATGGTTTTGAACTGCCGCCGAACTTCTTCTACTACCGCTCCCCCGGCAATTCCCACAGCTTCCATCGCTAAAGCGCCAAACAGGTAAGGCAGTGCTCCACCGATAAACAGCCCCACCAAAACTGTCGGATTATCCAGCGTAAAAGTTAATTTATTACCCACACTTGCAAACTCCTGAGCATAAGAGGCAAACAGAACCAGTGCTGCTAACCCCGCCGACGCGATAGCGTAACCCTTGGTCACCGCTTTGGTGGTATTGCCGACTGCATCCAGCGGATCAGTATTATCCCTAACCTTTTTAGGTAATCCCGCCATTTCGGCAATACCTCCGGCATTGTCAGTAATCGGTCCGAAAGCGTCAATGGTAACAATCATCCCGGCCAAAGAAAGCATCGCTACTGCTGCCAGAGCAATGCCGTAGAGTCCAGCTAAAGTATAACTTAAAAGAACCGCTGCCGAGATCATTAGAATCGGCACAAAAGTCGATTTCATTGATAACGCCAAGCCGGCAATAATATTGGTCGCATGCCCGGTTTGGGAAGCCTCGGCCAGATTCTTAACGGGAGAATACTGAGTCCCGGTATAATATTCGGTGATCACTACCATTCCTCCGCTCAGCACAAGCCCGACTACCGCCGCCAAATATAAATTGAGTATGCCGAAGAAACTGCTGTTATACATAAGCACAACAGTTAAAACGTAAAAGCCAATTGCCGAAAGCAAAATTGTGGCAATCAGCCCCTGGTAAAGCGCTCCCATAATCTTTTTCCCAGTTAATCGGACAAAGAAATTACCAATAATGGAGGCAAAAACAGCCAGAGCCATGAGAGACAGGGGATATAAGATCGCGCTGGGGGATCCCGGCATCAGCAAGTTACCCAAAACCAGGGCGGCAATGACGGTAATAGCAAAAGTTTCAAAAATGTCAGCGGCCATGCCGGCATCATCGCCAACGTTATCTCCTACATTGTCTGCAATCACTGCCGGATTACGAGGATCATCTTCCGGAATACCCGCCTCAATTTTACCCACCAGGTCAGCCCCAACATCTGCACCCTTGGTATAAATTCCCCCGCCCAGCCTGGCGAAAACAGAAATCAGTGAGCTGCCGAAACCAAGAGAAACCAGAGCTGCCAAACTGCCGGTAAGCTGGTAAAAGCCATAGACAGCTGAAAGGGCCAGCCCAACCACCAAAAAGCCGGTAACCGCCCCTCCCTTAAAAGCCACGTTAAAGGCCGGAGAAAGCCCTTCCTTGGCAGCCTCAGCACAGCGGACATTAGCCCGCACCGCCACATTCATGCCGATAAAACCGGCCAGGGCGGAAAAAGTGGCCCCGACCAAAAAACCCAGTGCGGAAGTTATTCCCAACCCCAGCAAAATCACTGCTGCCAAAAATACTGCTACCGCTGCCACCACTTTGTATTGGCGGAGAAGATATGCGGAAGCACCTTCCTGGATGGCTGCCGCAATCTCCCGCATCTTGGGAGTCCCTGCCGGAAGCTGCATGATCCAGTAAGCTAGGAATAATCCGTAAAGGATGGCCGCGACTGCCGCGCCCCAAATTAAGTAATTGACATAAACAAAAGTTAACGCCATATAAATATTTTTACACGAAACTTTTTTAAACTTCCAGTGGAAATTTACTATGAGTCAGCTGCTTTTGTCAAGCATGAGCTTTGACCATATAAACGTTGAAGGTCGTACACTTTGTGACGCACTCAGGAAAATCGAAGAACTTAAGCAAATGCCGGGGCAAGTACCGGCTCGTGTTTGGGGCGGACGGGTCTTTGGTGCAAAGCCACCTTTAAAACTTCATCCATATGTTTGACAAAAGTAAATTCCAGGTCTTTTTGGACATAGTCAGGGATATCTTCCAGATCTTTGCGGTTGTTTTCCGGGGCAATTATGGTTTTAACCCCAACGCGGTGAGCAGCAATCACTTTTTCCTTAAGCCCTCCGATTTCCAAAACCCGACCCCGCAGAGTAACTTCACCTGTCATTGCCACATCTTTTCTGACCGGTCGTTTAGTAAAAGCAGAAACAATAGCCGTGGTCAAAGCAATGCCGGCAGAAGGACCGTCTTTGGGCACAGCCCCTTCAGGGACATGGATATGGACATCAACTTTCTGGAAAAATTTCTCTGGCAAACCAAATTCCTTCCAGTGCGAGCGCACATAAGACATTGCCGCCTGGGCTGATTCTTTCATTACATCCCCGAGGTGTCCGGTCAAAGTAATCTGCCCCCGCCCCGGCATCAGGGTTACTTCAATGAACATAATTTCTCCGCCCGCTTCCGTCCAAGCCATGCCGGTTGATGTTCCGACTGTATCTTCCACCTCCGCCAGCTGAGGAGAAAACTGGGCCGGGCCAAGCAGACGGTTAACCTCATCAGAATTAATCTCAAAAACTTTTTTCTTACTGCCCTCGGCAATCTGGCGGGCAATTTTGCGGATGGTTGAGGCTATCTGTCTTTCTAAGTTTCTCACTCCGGCTTCGCGGGTATACTTTTCAATCATGTCATAGATTGCTTCATCAGTAAATTTAACCTGGTTGTCCTTCAAGCCGTGGGCTTTCACCTGCTTGGGGACCAGGTATCTTTTGGCAATATGCAGTTTTTCATTTTCTGTATAGCCGGCATAGCGGATAATTTCCAGCCGGTCGCGCAGGGCAGGCGGGATAGTATCCAGCATGTTGGCTGTAGTAATAAACATGACATTGGAAAGGTCATACGGCACTTCCAGATAATGGTCAGAGAAGGAGTTGTTCTGCTCTGGATCCAAGGCTTCCAGCAGTGCAGCGGATGGATCACCCCGGTAATCCATCCCGACTTTGTCAATCTCATCCAGCATAAAGACCGGGTTAACACTACCTGCCTGCTTTATCCCCTGGATAATCCGGCCCGGCATTGAACCCACGTAAGTGCGCCGGTGCCCTCTGATCTCTGCTTCATCACGAATTCCGCCCAGTGATACCTTCACAAACTTTCGCCCAACCGCCCGGGCAATAGATTTACCGATGGAGGTCTTACCGGTACCCGGAGGCCCGACAAAACAAAGGATCGGCCCTTTAACTTTACCGGAGAGTTTGTGTACTGCTAAATATTCCAAAATCCTCTCCTTTACTTTATTTAAACCATAATGATCTTCATCCAGAACCTGTTCCGCTTTTTTCAGGTCCACTCTGGTCCGGCCCTCAATCTTCCACGGCAGGTCAGTCAGCCACTCCAAATAGTTTCTCTTATAAGAAGCCTCCGGATTATATTGAGACATCTTTGCCAGGCCGGTCAACTCTTTGATCGCCTTATCCCGAACATCTTTAAGCATTCCCGAACGCTTAATCTTGTTCTCGAATTCGCGGATTTCACCGTTTGGGCTTCCTTCACCTTCTCCCAATTCCTCTTCAATTGAGCGCATTTGCTCCCGTAGAATCGCCTCTTTTGTCATCCGGGAAACCCGTTCCTGAGTTTTGGAGGAAATATTTTGGGAAATTTCCAAAATTTTAATCTCCTTGGCTAAAAGTTCCGAGAGCCGCTGCAAACGGTCAGTCGCTGAAACCATCTCCAAAATCTGCTGTTTATCAATGGTTTTAAAATCGATTGCCTGGCAAACTGAGTTAACCAGCAAGTTCGGATCGTCATTTTGGGAGATTACTGTCCAGGATACAGCCCAGTTGGAAAGAGTACTTTGATCAAAAAGAGGGTTGCCACCCAGTTCAATGAAGCGGCGGAATTGTTCCCGCAGTGTCCGGGTTAAAGCTTCCGTTTCTTCTGTCTTTTCATAAAGTTCAGGAATTTCCTCAACTTCCGCTTCCAGATAAGGGTCAGTTTGGGTAAGGTTTTTAATAAATACCCGAGTAAGGCCTTCAGCAGAAACGGTATATTCCCCTTCCGGGTTTTTGATCAGCCTGCTGATTGGACAA
>JAJYIE010000005.1:8122-49952 GCA_021790255.1 bacterium
TCCGATCTGTCTGATCAGACAAACAGTACCAACCTGATAAAGATCTTTTTCTCCAGGATCTTCAACCTTGCTGTTTTTTTGAGTGACAAAAATTATTAGCCGGTCTGTCGCCCAAGCCTGATCCAAGGCAGCCTTGGATTTAACTCTGGCAGAAACGATCGGCAGAGTTGTTCCGGGAAACATCACTGTATCCCGCAACGGGCCAACCGGGACTCGGGGGGGAAGCTTAACAGTTCTAGCGGCGTAATCACTTAACATAAATAAATCAAATGTTAGCAGAATATTATCACGAGTGCTAACAAATTTCAATCCCCAATCTGCTCACAATTCTCTTTTCATTTTACTGACATTGGCCAAAATATCAGTAATCAATCCCACGTTTCGCCAAAATACCTTTAGTAAAGGGGTGTTTAACCGGTAACATCTCCGTCACCAAATCGGCTTTATTAATCAATTTTGCCGATGCATGATGGCCAGTTAAAACCAAATCCATTTTAGCAGGTTTCGCTGTTATTAGCCTGAGAAGAAAACTTTCCGGCAAAAGCCCGGCTGAAACAGTTCCGATAACCTCATCAGCAATAACCACATCCCATTTCCCGGAAACCATTTCTTTTTCCAAATCGGCAAAAGCGCTCCGGGCTGCTTTTCTGTGTTCCGACTTGGGCTGGCGGTCACCCAAAATTCCCACAAATCCCTTGCCTTCTTGGCGAAGCTCTACAAAAGGCTTCAGTTTTTTTACGGCTACTACTTCACCGGAAAACCAGATTTTGCCAAACTGGATAATTAAAACCTTCTGCTTGTACCCCGCCGCCCTAAGTGCGAGCCCCAAAGCAGCCGTAGTTTTCCCTTTCCCTTCACCGGTGTAAACAATGATTAAGCCTTTTTCCTGATGTTTGCCCTCCATTGCCCATAATATACCATTTCCAACTCAAGTTTAGCTTGCCACCCCCGGGGTGGAATAGGTTGACACCTGCGGATTTTTTAGTTATTCTGAAGCTAGATGCCATCCAGAATCATCCCATTTGTTAACAGGCAGTTTTATCACATCTATAATCGGGGGTCTGAAAAAAGGCCTATTTTCGGAAGCCGACGAGATTATCAACGATTTCTTAAAACAATTATGTACTATCAACTAGAGGGGCCTAAACCAAGGTTCTCGCATTTTCCATCACTATCTATAAAAAGTTTAGATTCCTCAAAAAAAATAGTAGAGATTGTAGCTTTTTGCCTCATGCCAAATCATTTCCACTTGCTCATAAAACAAGTCAATGAGGGTAGTGTCACGGAATTTATCAGCAAATTAAGTAATAGCTATACCAAATATTACAACACAAAATATAAAAGAGTGGGGCCCTTATTTCAGGGGGAGTTCAAAGCAGAAGTAATGGAAAATGACGAACAGCTTATCCATGTTTCCCGCTATATTCATCTAAACCCTCTCGTCTCTTACTTAATAAAAGATTTAAAACACTTTGAATGGTCCTCATATAAAGAGTACCTGTCAAAAAGCAGTAATAGTCTTTGTGATAAAGAAAAAATTTTGGGATATTTTAAAAATTCACGAGGATATGAACAATTTGTTATGGACCAAGCAGGCTATGCAACGGAGCTAGAATTAATCAAACGTCAGCTGATTGATGAAATTTAACTATTTTGATTTAGCCTTTCACCCCGGGGTGGTATCGTAAATTAACTGACTATTTTTAACTTGACACATCTAGATAAGGAGCAATAGTTATGCCAAAAGTTTTTAAAATTACTATTGGGTTGCTATTATCTTTTGTTGCTGCCTTTACCATTGCCATAGTTGGATATACAAGAGTTTTACCTTTCATTGTGGATATATTTCAAATTAATTGCGGCCTTGGATGTAGGCCCGGGTTTATTTCCATGGATCTCTACTATATTTTTATTATGACCGTAGTTTTGACTATTCTATTTTATATTCCAATGAGGAAGTTATTGAAGATTTAACACAGGGAGTACCCGCAGGAATGGCACTTTTTACAGCCCTCGGAAAAGACAAAAGTTGCCTGGCCGCACTCAGGACAAAGGTCGCCTACTTTAGCCGACCCCAAATGACTCCCGGCTGCCGGCAGATCCTCTTCAAGTTGAGGCAAAGCAGGCTGGTTAGCATTAACTCCGACCGTGAGATTAAGAGGTATTACCTCAGGTTCCGGTTTATCTTCATTGGCCAGCTGGGCCAGCTCTTCTGCCAAAACCTTGGCTACCGCATCCGCCAGGCTCATCACTCGTTCTTTACCAAAACCGGTCTGCGAAGCTCCCCCGATTCCCCTCAGCTGAGTGACAATTTCCTGGGCAATTTCTTTTGAACGGCCGTTGGACACACGCATCGCCAGGGAAACCAGCCTGCCAATTGCTTCCGCATCCGCTGCCGTATGCATCCCGGCCTTGCCGATAGTGACAAATACTTCAAAGGGGTGATTTTTAGCATTGCGGTTTACTGTCACAAAGGCCTTGCCAACAGGTGTATTCACTTTATAAGTCCGGCCCCGCAGAACCATCGGTCTGGCGATTAACCCCTCAGTTTGTCCGCTGATGGCCGCTTCCCGATCCGGCTCTGTCGCAGCTGCAACCGGCAATTTTGCCACACCTGAGGCCAACTGGTCAAAGTATGACTTATCCTTTTTCACCTCCAGAATCTGCTTTTCCCTGGAACCGTCCCGATAAATAGTAATGCCCTTGCAGCCAAGCCTATATACCATCAGGTAAGCATGCCGAACATCTTCCACTGTTGCCTCATGGGTAAAATTAATCGTTTTGGAGATGGCATTATCAACATGCTTTTGAAAAGCGGCCTGGATCTTAACATGCCACTCAGGAGTAATATCATGCGCAACCACAAAAACCTTCTGCCAAATTTCCGGCACTTCCGGTATTCCCTGTACCGAACCGTGATTTGCTTCAATTTTTTCCAGAAGTTCCTCATTGTAAAAACCTTCGTCCTGAGCAACTTTCAGGAAATATGGATTAGTATTGAACAACCTTTTGCCTTCAATAGTATTTTTGGCATAAGAAATACCGAAATACGGCTCAATTCCGGAGGCGGCATCAGCCAGCATGGAGGTAGTCCCAGTAGGAGCAATGGTGGTGATGGCACCATTGCGGGGTTTGATGGCTTCACCCCGGAAATAGAGGCTCTGGGGGTCATAAATTGAACCTCTCCATGCTAAAAATGGGCCGCGGACCTGCGCCAGTTTAATGCTGGCTGCCCGGGCCCGTTTGTTCATAAACCCCATCACCTCTTCCGCCACTTTCAACCCTTCTTCCGTGTTATACCCTACACCAAGCTGAACCAGCAGGTCGGCAAATCCCATCATTCCCATACCAATCCGCCTGATTTTCCTGGTCATATCATTAACCGCTTGGATGGGGTAATTATTCATATCCAAAACATTATCTAAGAAATGGACCGCCGTATCGACAGTCTCGCCAAGGCCATCCCAGTCTACTTTACCATCCCGCGCAAACTTGCCCACATTTACCGCCCCCAGAGTGCAGGCGTCATACGGCAGCAGCGGCTGTTCCCCACAAGGATTTGTTGACTCAATCATTCCCAGCCCCGGAGTGGGGTTGGCATTGGATTTGTTAATCCGGTCAATAATAATCATCCCTGGATCCCCGTAATGCCAAGCCAACTGGGTAATAAGCAGAAAAACCTTGTAAGCATTAAGGCGGCCTGCCACCTGCCCATTACGAGGGTTTATCAAATCATAACCCTCATTATCATGCGTAGCCCGGACTAAATCATAAAGTTTTACTACACCCTCTTCACACTTTTTCAGTTTTAAATCTACATCACGTATCGTTTGCGCCTGCTTAATTTCTTCAATAATCTCCTCCCACTCCGGTTCGCTTTCCACATACCGGCTGTCTTTTTTGACCTGTTCCATCCAATCCTCAGTCACCGTAACGGAGGTATTAAAATTAGTCAGGGAAAACTCATCCACTTTTATCACCGCAAAACGCAAAATATCAGGGTGGGTGATATGAAGAATTCCCATATTTGCTCCCCGCCGCACGCCTCCCTGCTTAACCTGGGAAGTGACGTCGTTATAAGCCTGCATAAATGAAACAGGGCCGACGGTCGTGCCCCCCGATGAGCCGATCGTATCCCCGTAAGGCCTAAGGCGGGAAAAGGAAAACCCGGTGCCTCCCCCTGATTTGTGAATCATCACCATGTCCACCATGGTCTGGGCGATGGATTTCATGTCATCTTCGACGGGTAAAACAAAACAGGCAGAAAGCTGCTGCATATGCTTCCCGGCATTTAACATTGTCGGAGTATTAGGGATAAATTTTTGCGAGGACATTACCCGGTAAAAATGCTTGGCGCATGAAAGCAGGTGGTCTTTATCAGGATCAAACTGCAAATCGGCGGCAGCGATATTGTATGCCACCCGCCAGAACATCTCTTTTGCAGACTCAACGGGTTCACTTTTTTCATTCCGTTTTGCATAGCGGGTTTTACCAATGTATAGGGCTGTTTCGGAAAGCTGCGGCTCCGGCAAATCCTCCGGCACCAGCGGAATAGCCTTACCTTCCTCCCAAACATGTTCCCGGCTGTAACCCATAACCTCTTTCAGGTTTGCACCGTCAGCATGGCCGTTAGTCTTTTTCGGCCGCCCACGCCGGGGAGTTACAGTAATTGCTAAGTTAACTGATTTTTGTTTCATATCTTTTTTCTTCCAGAGCAGAGAGCTCTCTGGCAAAATCTTCCGGCTGCTTAAATTGGCGGTAAACACTGGCAAAGCGCAGGTAAGCCACAATATCGGCCTTTTTCAACTCAGCCAAGACCATCTGGCCAATTAATTTTGAGGTCACCTCTGCCGCATTTTTTCGCCGCAACTTCCTCTCGATTTTTTCAACCATCAAGTCTATTCTGTCTGCAGCCGGCCTCTTTTCTAACGCCTTAGCAATACCGTTTTTCAGCTTCTCCCGGCTAAAGAGTTCCTTTCGCCCATCACGCTTGACCACTACCATCTCCAGTGAAACCACCTTCTCATAAGTCGTAAACCGCCGCCGGCATTTCAGACACTCCCTCCGGCGCCTAATCTCACCGGAACTGGCAACAGCCCGCTTATCAATAACCTGGTGCAAGACGCTACCGCAAAAGGGACATCTCATAATCCTCAACCAGCCTCCGCTCAAAATGCATACCCATCGAAAACTACAACCTATTGTAGAACCAATTATCAACTCCTGCTATATGTTATCTAACATAACATGTGGTTATGGACTCATGTCAATATACTACATATTGGGTAGTCTAGTGGAGTGGTAGAATATTCACCTTACTCATAATATCACCGGCTCTAATTTTCCCCGCAGCATCCAGACCGGAAATAACTTTTCCGAAAATAGTATATTTCGGCGGCAGGGGAAGGTCATCTTCCAGAAGAATAAAAAATTGAGAACCGTTGGTATTTGGTCCGGCGTTGGCCATAGCCACTGTTCCTTTTGTGTAAGACCTGGTTACCGGATCATCAGGAAAAGTATAGCCTGGTCCGCCGGTGCCTGTTCCTGTCGGGTCTCCTCCCTGGATTAACAGTCCCTTTTCTACCCGGTGAAAAGTCAGGCCATCGTAAAAACTGTCATTGGCTAAGAAAATAAAATTTGAGGCTGCTTTGGTTGCTTCAGGATAAATCTTAAACTCAATTTCCCCCCGGGCAGTCTCAATAACTGCTTTTTTATTGGTCAACTCCCGCACTGATAAATCCCCCGGATACTGGTGGTATTGTTTCACGGCATCTACCTGTAGCGTAGGGGTGGGTAAATTGTGGGCTGATTCCTGGCTTTGCTGCGTTGCAGCGATTGCAGGAAAAGTATTGGCCTGCGCAGGCGCAGACGAGGAAGCTGATTGACTATTTTCCGTCACTGTCGAGATAGCTGCTGTGCAGAGTCCCATCAGTAAAATCACTAAAAACAAAGCCGCCACATGCTTCTCCTTCATGCACTTTATATACCACTTGCCGCCCGACCTGACAAGAGCACGCTTTTCCAATAACAACGCCCATCTAAAAGCTCTGTGGTTAACCAATTCCCCAAAGGATGGATTAAGCAGCAGGCAGCAAATCCTTGCAAAAAACTTACTGTTTTGTTGTTCCCATCTTAAGGTCAACATCTAACATTGGCAGTATAGGGCGGTGATGCTTGTGGCAAAAAGCATGCCTAAAAGGGCCGAAAGGGCGGGAGCACTAATCGCAGGAAAAACATGAATGAAAAGACCAAAGAAACCGGCAAGGGGATCAAAGAGAAAATCAGCGAATGGGGGGATGAAACCAAGGATTGGTTTGACTGATTATATCTCCCCCAGCTTTTTGAACGAATAATCTAAAAGTTCCCGGGCTTCTTGCCGGCGGTCGTCGCTGTTTAATATCACTCCCAAAACCTCATGGCTGCCCCGTTTTGCCAAAGTTACTATGGTCAGCCCGGCTTCCGGAGTATACCCGATTTTTAAGCCGATTACCCCCGGATAAGTAGTTAATAAATTAATACCCGAATATAGGTCATATGCCTGATGTGTCGATGTAGGCGGCAGATATACGTGATAAGTCCGGGAAATTTGCGTTACCTCCGGATACTGTTTTACCAGGTAGCGGCTCATGAGTGCTACATCCAAGGCTGTTGAATATTGCGTTTTTCCATCTTCTTCAAGTCCTGTCGGGTTAATAAATTTAGTATCATTCATCCCCAGCTGCAAACTGATTTCGTTCATTTCGGAGATAAACTTACTTCGGCCGCCGGGGATATTCTCCGCTAAAGCCTCTGCGGCATCATTGGCAGAAGAAAGAAACACTCCGTAGAGAAGCTCCTCCACCAATAATTTTTCACCCGGAATAAGGCCCATATGGTCCGGTTCGATAGAGGCGGCAAAATTACTGACCTGAATGGTGTCACTAAATTTATGGTGAGCCAGGGTTACGGTAACAGTCATAATTTTCGTCAGGGAAGCAATCGGCAATTTTACATCGGCGTTTTTTTGGTACAAGACCTGGCCGCTGTCTATATCAACGAAGTAAGCGGCCTTAGCGGTAATATCCGGAGCCAGCGAGTTTCCCCTGTTCACGGTTCCCGGATACCACAAGTTCATCCCTAAAACACGTCCCTCCCAAACCGCAGGAGAAAAAAGCTGTTTTTGTGGTACTTGTTGTTTTCCTAAGAAATATCCACCCCCGGCAAAGATAGTAAGTCCCAGCACAAGGTAAATTATCTTTGCAAATGAATGCCTTCGGCCGGACGGTTTTTCTTCCGGGACCGGACTACTGCCGGCTGAGTTAAAGAAAAGGTGCCGGGCTTGGCCGGGTTCCCCGTAGATCACCCTGATTACCGGCTTTTTTAAGCCGGGATTTTTACTGGCTGGGGGTGCGGTTTTCCAGTGCAGAAACATCAGTTGCTTGGGCGGTCGGCTCCGGAGGAAGCGCTGGTCAAAAAACACATAGCTTAAATTTTAGCACCCGGGGACAGCGAAACCAAGTCACTTCGTACTTAAGTTGGCGTTGATTTGAGTCTGAAACTGTTGCAGTGTCGGAGTACCATTCATTTGGACACCGTTGATATAGAAGGTGGGTGTGTAAGAAATTTGCAAAGCCACGGCGTCACTGTAATCCTGCTGGATTTTATCCTGATACTTATTCCCGTTAACGTCGGCGGTAAATTGGTTAGTATTTAAGCCGATCTGCTGAGCGTACTGGGAAAAATAATCCATCGGTTTGCTGTTTTGTACCCACTGATTTTGGTTGGAATACAGCTTATCGTACATCTGCCAAAATTTGCCCTGAGCGCCAGCCGCCTCTGCCGCTTCTGCAGCCACCATGGCGTATTGGTGCTGCGGCAGGGGAAAATTACGGAAGACATAAGTTACCTTGCCCTGATACTCCCGCATCACCTGTTTCACTACCGGTTCTGCCTGTGCACAAGCCGGACATTCAAAATCCCCAAACTCAACGATAGTTACCTTAGTCAGCTGGGCGGAAGAAGTGGCAGCAGTTTGGGGGTTTACCGACTGGTCAATCGGCAAAGTGGTGCGGAAACTGTCCGGACGGATTAGTAATTGCTGATTGACTGGAGTGGTGCTTGAGGGTGTCGGAGACGGCGAGGATGAATGGCCGAGCAAGCCAATTCCCCCGCCGATAATTAGAACAGTTATTAAGCCGATAATGAGCAAAACTTTACTTTCTTGGTTCATGGCTGTAATTATACCGCGTAAAGACAATCATGCAGAGCGTAATCACCAAAAAAGCAAGCAATGAAAGAAAAGGGATTGTGACAAAGCCAAAAAACTCAAGATATTGAGTAGTGCAGGGAATATTCACTGAACAGGGAGCCTGGCTTTCCGAAATAACTCCTGCCTGCAACATGTACTGATAAAAAGAAATCACTATACCCAACGCGCTAAATGGTAACACATAATACGGCACTGCTTTATCTTTACGGATAATCCCTACCGCTAATATCACTACCAGAGGATACATTAAAATTCTCTGGTACCAGCAGAGATTACAGGGAGGAAGTCTGAGTATTTCGCTAAAATACAAGCTGCCCAGCATTGCCACCAAAGCCTGTAACCATGCTATATACAATACATTACCCGCCAGAAGCTTTTTCATCAATCATCACTAAATATAGTGCTTTCAGACTCTCCTATCTGTGAATTAAATTAATATTTTAAGGCTTTACATTAGATTTTATTTTTCGTGAGAATCCCGCTGTCTCACTGCGGGGATGAACACGAAAATCAAACTCTCCCCGAAAGGGATACTCCGCAGTTAACTGCTGAGTAGTTTATTGGCTGATCCAAAAACCTCAATTTTGTGTTCAACCAGCTTTTGGACTGCCTCAACAACCGGGGGTAAAATTTTATACATGGCGTATTCACCCTGGTATTTACGTAATTCTTCCTCCAAAGTTTGCCGAAACATTTGGCGGATTTCCGTATTGATGTTGACTTTCTGTATTCCTGCCTCAACTGCGGCCTTAACCTGAGCATCGGGTATACCGGAGCCGCCGTGCAGGGAGAAAAACTTCTCCGGCATGGCTGCGACTAAATTTTGCAATACATCGATATGCAAATTTTCCCCACCGCCAGTAAAAACACCGTGGACATTACCGAAAAAGGCCGTCAAGATATCCGCCCCCGATTCATCCATAAATTTCTTTGACCGCTCAGGGTCGGAAAAAGTCGACTTGGCCACTTCCGCGTCGGCACTCCCCTGGTGTACCTCAGAGGATCCCTGGATGTGGTCAATCTCCACCTCCACAGTTGCTCCCATGCCGTGAGCCAGATCAACAACTTTTTGAGCAATCTGCAGGTTCTCTTCCAAAGGCAGTTTTGAGCCGTCAAAATGGATTAAACCGTAGCCTGCTTCCATACCCTCCCGGCAATCATCAAAGGTTTCGCTATGGTCTAGGTTAACCAAAACAGGAATCCCATATTCATGGGAAAAGTTGTGGGCTAAATCAGATACGTTTTTGACACCCATCCATTTAGTTTCACCGGGCGAAGATTCAATAATAACTGGGGCGCGTTTGGCAGCCGCCGCTTGGGCAATGGCTTTGAAAGTTTCAATATTACCAACATTAAAAGCTCCTATAGCAAAATGTTCATCTTTAGCTTTTTGCAACCACTGCCTGGCAGTCATATTTTGATCATAGCATGAATGCCACTGAAATTTTTAGCAGCAACCACACTCTCCTTTCTTAGCTTTTCCTGTATTTTTTCAAAACTCAGCAGACCGTTTTGGGCGCCGATTTGTTCAACCACCGAAGCGCTGTTGGCCGCCCCCCAGCGCATCGCTTCCGGCAAATCTTCACCGTGAAATAGTCCTGCCAAAGTCCCGATGGCAAAAGCATCTCCGGCACCGGTTTTATCAGCCACAGTAGCCGGAAAGATGCCCAGTTTAGTAAACTTACTTCCGTCAAATCCGAACGATCCTTTTTCTCCGTCCGTGATCACCACCATCTGCGGACCCAAATCCGCCAGTTTTACTAAAAGCTCCATCGGTTCGGTCTGCGCCTCACAGCCCAAAATCATTCCTGCCTCATCCCGGTTCACAACCAGCAATGTCGTTAATGAAAGTAGCTTGGGGAATTTTTTTACGCCATATTCGAGCTGAAATGTTCCCGGATTAAAAGCGAGCTTTGCCCCTATTCGCTCTAAATAACCTTCTAATTGGCTAATTAAGTAAGATTGAGTAAAAGAATGAGACACGGAGGTAAAATATACCCATTTTGTCCTGTCAAGATCAGGCAGCTGGTAATGCCAGGGTTGGTGGTAAACTAGAATAGTTCTTTCACCTCGGAAGTTGATCACCGCTGAAGCGTTGGAACTCATCTCTTTGTTGACCACCGCATAGCGGGTACTCACTCCTTCTTCCTTAAAGCAGTCCAGAGCTAGCTTCCCGCCGGCATCACTGCCTACATTTATATATATAGCTGTCTTCAGGCCCAACCGAGCTGCCCCCACCGCCGTGTTGGCGGCATTGCCAGCAACCATTTGGTAATAGTTTTCCGCCGGGAGTTTAGCGCCGTAATTAATACAAAGTTCCTGCTTGGTTTTATCGACGCTAAAAGCCAGGTGAGCGTCGTGGATCTTAAAAAAGTGGTCAACCGTACAATCGCCGATGGAAATTAAATCAAACATTAATTTCTAGTTTACAACAGGCAAAGCTTTGTAGCCAAGCTTTTCTATTGCCTCAATAATCTGTTGCACCTTGACTTTTTCCTCGTCCAGCTCCACTTCTAAAACCTGTTTGGCGTAGGAAGTATCGGAAGTTTTTACTCCTTCAAGATCCTCCACATCCATATCAATGGATAAAGCGCAGGAGTTACAATGCATGCCTTCAATTTTAAATTGTTTTTTAGTTATTTTTGGCATCTTAAATGACATTAATAACGCCGGAATACATACCCATTATACAGGTAAATCGGACTTGCCCCTTGCCGCTTGGGGTAAAATCTACCGTTGCTGTCCCGTTTTGCGGCACCAGTTTGTTTATACCATACTGGGGAATGGTAAAATCAGACGCACAGCTATAACCTCCGCTTGAAGTGAGGGTAATTCTTACCGGTATGCCGTCCCGGACAGTGACAGAAGTCGGTTCATAACCGCTGCCTAAAACCTGAATCTGCACCTGCTGTTCTCCGTTTACCACTGGCGGCAAATCGGTGATACCCGTTGCCTGCACCAGGTCTCTGTTTCCCAAATGGATCTCAACCGGCGACAAATTCCCCAGAATCTGCCAAATTGACGGCACGCCCAAAACATTCAAAGCCCCGTTAATGGAAGTCAACCCCAAGTAGATCACAATTACCCCAGCCAGTTTAAAAAAGTACAGGCGCATTGAGTCGCCAATTATGGTCGTTAAAATCCCCAAGCCGAAGAAGAGTGGTATCGTGCCTAAAATAAAGGCCGCCATTACCGCCGCTCCGCTGACGGCGCTCCCTGAGCTGATTGCCAAAGCTTCCATCGCCAAAGTGGTACCGCAAGGAATAAAGACAGTCATCGTCCCCAAGATAGCGGGTGCAAAGATGTCTTTGCTTTTGGCCTGGCTGCGAATCCGCCGAGTTAAAAAGCGGGGCAGTTGCAAAATAGCGTAATGAAAAATCGGGTGTATCTGCAAAAGATCAAGAGCCACGGCGATCATGTAAACGCCGGCCGCAACTTGCATAATGGTCCGGGTAGTTGGAGATAAATCCAAAGCACCACCGAAAGCTCCCAGCACAAAACCCAACAGGGTATAGATAAGCAGCTTCGCCGTCACAAAAGCGGCGGTCGGACCGATGCTGTGCCGCAGCCCTTTCTTGGCGTTTACATCCTCTTTTTCCCGGGTGGCGATAGTTGAAGCAAGCAAACCGCCTTGAACTGCCATACAAGAAAAGCCACCCACACTCAAACCGGTCAAAAAGATAATTCCCAAATTAGGCATATTTTATTTTGGCCCTCTTAAGAAGCAGTGAGTTACTAACCACGGAAACCGAGGAAAAAGCCATCGCCCCTGAAGCCAGTATCGGACTAAGCAGCACATGAAAAAAGGGGAAAAGTGCACCCATTGCTACCGGAATTAGGACAGCGTTATAACCGAAAGCCCAAAAGAGGTTCATTTTTATCGTCCGCATGGTTTTTTGGGAAAGTGTAATGGCTGCCGGAATCGACCTCAAGTCTTTACTTATTAAGGTTATATTGGCGGCTTCAATGGCAATGTCCGTGCCACTTCCCATAGCTATGCCGATGTCAGCCGCTGAGAGCGCCGGAGCATCGTTTATGCCGTCACCTACCATTGCCACTACCCTACCCTCTTTCTGAATCCGTTGTACCTCCGCCTCTTTTTGGTCGGGTAGCACTTCCGCCAACACCCGATCAATGCCTACCTGCCGGGCAATCGACTCAGCCGTCCGGCGGTTATCTCCGGTAATCATCACCACCTCTATCCCCATCTCCTGCAGCTGATGGATCGCTTCCTTTGCATGGTCTTTCAAAACATCCGCCATCGCCAAAAGGCCAAGCAACTCCGCTCCTTTTTGAGTTCTCCCGCCCAGCAGCATCACTGTCTTACCTTCACTTTCCAGCTTCACTATTTTTTCTTCCCATAAAGTAAAATCAACTTTTTCTTTGTCCATCAACTGCCGGTTACCGAAAAGCACTTTCCGCCCCGCGATTTCGCCCTTAATTCCCAAACCCGGAAGGGCCAAAAAATTTTTCACCGGGAAAGTTTGCACCTTGTCCTTCTCAGCCGCCCGTAAAATTGGCTCTGCCAGCGAATGTTCTGATCCCTTTTCCAGCGAAGCCGCCAGTTCCAGTAATTTTGGGCCTTTGACCTTTGATTTTTGGCTTTCCATAATATCAGTTAACTCCGGTTTTCCCTCCGTCAGTGTACCAGTTTTATCTAAAATTACCGTATTAATTTTATGAGCCGTTTCCAAACTTTCTGCGTTTTTGATCAAAATTCCCTCTTTCGCCCCTGTGCCGACCCCCACCATAACCGCTGTTGGGGTGGCCAAACCCATCGCGCAGGGGCAGGCAATAATCAGCACGGTTATGCTGCTTAAAAGGGCGAAAAGGAAACTTGGCTGCGGACCTAAATTGTACCAGAGCACGAAGGTGGCCACCGCCAGCATCAACACTATTGGCACGAAGTAAGAGGAAACAACATCCGCTAGTCGTTGAATCGGGGCCTTGCTGGCCTGGGCCTCGGCAACCAGTTTAATAATTTGGGCTAACAACGACTGCCCGGCTACCTTTTCTACTTTATATATAAATGAACCTGTTTTATTGATTGTGCCACCGATAACCTGATCACCGGGCTTTTTATCAACCGGAAAACTTTCGCCGGTCACCATTGACTCATCAACCCCGGATATGCCCTCCAAAATTCGGCCGTCCAGGGGAATCTTTTCTCCCGGCCGCACACGTACCACCTGCCCAACGGTAACCTGGTCAATCGGCACATCAAATTCCTTACCTTTCTCTACTACCCGGGCTGTTTTGGCCTGCAAACCAATTAATTTTTTAATTGCCTCGGAGGTGCCCATTTTAGCCTGGGCCTCAAAAAAGCGCCCCAGCAAAATCAACCCAATCACCAGTGTTGAAACATCAAAATAAGGCATTGGAGCAATTCCTAGTGCCCGAATAAATTGAGGAGCAAATGTAACCAGCATCGAATAAGCAAAGGCAGCACTGGTTCCGAAAGCAATCAGTGTGTCCATGTTGGCCGTGCGGTGGCGCAACGCCGGAAGAGTGGCCCGGTAAAATTCCAATCCGGGACCGAATTGAACCAGAGAAGCTAAGACAAATTGCACAACAAAGTTTTTCAAAAACCAAGGGGCTAAACTTTCCAGACCCGGGAAGGAAGCCAACAAGATCAGGCCCCCGACAATTAAACTAAAGGCCGCCTTTCGTCTTAGGACACGTAACTGTGCCTCTTTTTCTTTCTTGTCTTCATCCTCCTTCTTAGCTTCATCCACCATAGTTGCCTCATATCCCACGTTGCTGACCGCCTGCAAAAGCTGGGCCTCGGAAACTGCAGACGGATCATACTCCACATCCGCTGATTCGTTTAACAAATTCACATTGGCGTAAGTTACTCCTGGTGTTTTACTGAGCGATTTTTCGATCACCCGCACGCAGGAGGCACAATGCATTCCGGAAATAGACAACGACTTCTTCTTTGATTCCATATTTAATCCCTCACAATAATCTTTCCGTGATACATATTCATTGCACAAGAATAGTCATATTCGCCCGTTTTTTGGGGAGTAATTTCTACTGTAACTTTTTGATTAAGCGGTAATTTTCGGCGGATCTTAAAGTCGCCCAAAACCACTTCATCCAGACAGTCTGTGGAATCTTTGCGAAAAAAGTTTAATTTCGTAGTTTTGCCGCGAGGTACAAAAACGGCCTCCGGAGAATAACCTCCGTCAACCGTGATATCGATAGAATTTTCCGCCCTAATCTCTTCCTCATTTTTAAACAGAAAAAACCAGGCAATAAAACCCATTGTAAAAAGACCCCCTAGGCTAACGAAAATTTTGTCGGCAGTCATTGGCTCTTCCTTTTAAAAACATTCATTACTTCTCTTACCGACTCTTCCTGTCTCCCTTGACGGATAGCATCAGCAACACAGGTTTTGAGGTGGTTTTCCAGAATTAAGTTGTCAGTTTCTTTTAAAGCTTCCTGCACAGCCTGTGATTGGTGGATGATATCGATGCAATATTCCTGGTTTTCTGTCATCCGGAGAACCTTCTCCAGGTGGCCCCGGGCAATTTTTAAACGATGCAAAATTCTTTCCTGCGTATCTTTTGGCCGGTATGTCATATATCCCCCTATAGGGGATATTAAAAACCATACAAATTCCTTTGTCAATACGGAAAATGCTATTTATTCTTCAAACGCAGCACGCCAGTAACCGCCCTAGCTATCTCTTCCCCTGTCAGATTGTATTTCTGAAGCAGCTCCCCTGGCTGACCAGACTCACCAAATTTATCTTCCACCCCGAGAATCTTAACCGGCACCGGAAATTGCTGGCTGACCAGTTCTGCCACGGCGCTCCCCAACCCTCCGGCTGCCTGATGATCCTCCACAGTCACAATTGCCCCTGTTTCTTCCGCCGCCTGCAAAATTGTTTGCTGATCCAGCGGCTTAATGGTGGATACATTTATTACCCGAACACTTATTTTATTCTCTTCCAGCTCTTTTGCCGCAAGCAGGGCAGTCCGAACCATCTCTCCGGTAGCAATAATCGTGGCATCTTTTCCGTCAAAGTAAATTTGGGCCTTACCGATTTCAAAAGGGGTTTGCTCTGATGTTATTACCGGACAATCAACTCGCGGCAGTCTGACATAACAAGGTCCGGGGTATTTAGCCACGGCCACAGCCATTTTTCTGGCTTCGATAGCATCCACGGGGCTTAAAACAGTCATATTCGGAAGCACCCGCATCAGGGCAATGTCTTCCAGCGCCTGATGGGTCGCCCCATCCGGACCAACTGTCACGCCTGTATGTGAGCCAATAATTTTGACCGGCTGGTTGTTATAACAAATTGTCGTACGGATCTGTTCCCAGTTTCGTCCCGGCGAAAATACGGCATAGGAAGCAGCAAAAGGAATTTTCCCGGCTGCCGCCATTCCAGCAGCGATTGTCACCATGTTTTGTTCGGCCACTCCAACCTCAACAAAACGCTCAGGAAACTTTTCGGCAAAGGCTTGTACTCTGGTTGACTCTTTTAAGTCTGCACAAAGCACCACAACCCGTTGATCTGCTTCTCCGGCTTGGATCAATCCTTCGCCAAAACCACCCCTGACAGACGCCGTTTCAATATCGGCATCAAACAGTTTGGAATTTAAACTCAGCTGCGCATTAATCATTTTTTTAGTAAAAACCATGTTTAATTTGTTCAGCCATTTAAGCAGCTATATTTGTTAAATCTTTCCGGCCAGTTCCTCCATCGCCCTTTCATCCTCCTCTTTACTTGGTACTCTTCCATGCCACCTAGGATCATTTTCCATAAAGGAAACTCCCTTGCCGGGAATAGTTTTCGCAATAATTACCGTGGGTTTCTCTCTTACTTGAGCTACAGTCTCAAAAGCGCTGATAATTTGCTTAAAATCATGCCCGTCTGTCTCCAGCACATTCCAGTTAAAGGCTTCATATTTTAACTTCAGGGGTTCAAGGGGCATGACTTCTTCCACAAACCCGTCAATTTGAATATTATTATGATCAATTAAAGCCGTCAGATTATCCAGTTTATTTTTCCCGGCAAACATCACCGCTTCCCACGTATTCCCTTCTTCCTGCTCTCCGTCTGACATCAGGCAAACCACCCGCCAGTTTTTCTGATCCATCTTTCCTGCCAAAGCCATCCCGGCTGCCTGAGACAAACCACACCCCAGTGGTCCGGAGGTGGTTTCCAGTCCGGGCAACTTCTCCCGGTGCGGGTGGCCCTGTAATCTTGATCCAAGCTTGCGCAAAGTCGACAACTCATCAGGGGAAAGATACCCAGCCTCAGCCATTACCGCATAAAGAGCCGGGCAAATATGCCCGTTGGATAAAACAAAACGGTCGCGCTCCGGCCACCCCGGATTTTGCGCATCATGTTTTAGTACGTTGAAGTAAAGCGCCACCAAAATATCCGCAGCTCCCAACGAACCGGCAGTATGCCCCGATCCGGCCTCAGCTAACATGGAGATAATATTTCGGCGTACCCTACCAGCCCGGGCTTTTAAATCATCGATCTGTTGGACAGAAAAGGGCATCATTAGAGGGTAAAAGCACCTTCTTCCTTACTAATTGCCATATAACGATGTCTGCCCTGTTCAATTTCTTTTTCAAACTTATTGATGGCATCTAGGACTTTCTGAGGGGAATCAACTATCTTAAACACCCTCATTTCGTCGGGCCGGATCAGCATATTTTTCTGCAAAGCTTTCACAATATTTTTCCAGTAACTACCGTAGAGAATGAGCGGCTTGTGGTGGCCGAGATACAACCTGGCCAACCCCCAGGCCATAGCAAACTCAGACAAGGTGCCGGTTGCTCCGTTAAAAACCACGTAAACCTGGCCTTCTCTGAGCAAAGTCATGGTCCTCTCCAAATAATTGTTGGTTTTTATCTCTTTATCGAGTGGGTTGTTTCTATCCCGGCCTTCGAAGTGGTTGGCATCTTTGGGATAAAAAGTTACGCCAATTACAGTTCCGCCGGCTGCTTTTGCTCCCTGGCTTGCTGCCTCCATCACTCCCGGACCGCCTCCATCCACAATAGTGTAACCGGCCTGGGCCAACACGAAAGCTACCTTAAAAGCATCCTGGTAAACTTTATCGGAAGGTTTAGCGTCGGCAAAACCAAAGCAGGTTACCTGCTGCACGGTACGTGCTTTTTCAGTTTCCAATGGCCTGCCGAATTTTTTCCAGATTTTCGGTAATTTTTCCATTTATTAAATGCTCCCCGATCACCAGGTAGTCAGCGCCTGCGTCGGCCAAAGCTTTGGCGTTGTTTTCATTAATGCCGCCGTCAACTCCTATCAAAAAGTGTAGATTATTTTGCTCCCGAAGTCGAGCGGTCTCTTTAACCTTCCCGACAGTCTCCAGAATAAACTTCTGGCCTCCGAAACCGGGATGAACTCCCATCACAAGGATAGCATCAGCATCTTCCCAACAACCTTCAACATCATCGACTGCTGTTTCAGGATTTAAAGAAAAACCTATTTCTGCCTTGCTAAAAACTTTCACAAAACTCATAAATTCGTTTAAAGCATCCTCTTTAATTTCAAACGGGACAATAAACCGTTCAACCGGCAGTTTAACCAATTTAAGTGCCGGTGCCTGAGGAAAATCAACCATTAAGTGAGCTTCTTTTCGCAGCGTTGTTGGATACTTAGCCAAAATTTGGGGACCGACACTTTTGTTTTGCACGAATGTATTGTCCATAAGGTCAATTTGAATCCAGCCATCCGCAAACTGGCCGCTTTTTTCGATCCTGAAGAGCTTGTCGCGGTATTCTTTCTCAGTAGTTGCCAAAATCGCCGGAATGATTCGAATCTTACTCATGGCTTTCTTCAATCTCTGCCATCTCTTCCAGTCGGCGAAGGTGCCGTTTTTCCCCGGAAAAAGGTGTAGTCAAAAACGCTTTGACCATCTCCCGGGCCTTTTCTTCTTCTAAAACATCAGCAGGCAAAGCAAGAATATTAGCTTCTTCGTGCCAGCGGGCCTGAATTGCCCGTGGCAGGTCAAAGGCTAAAGCAGACCTGATCCCTTCAATCTTATTGGCCACCATATCCACACCTGCTCCCGATCCGCACAAAAGAATTCCCCGGTTTTCAGGCAGACCGGCTACTGCCTCCGCCACTTTTTGCGCAAAAACAACATAGTCATCATCATGGTCAAAGTGGTCATTGCCCAAGTCAGTAACCTTATAACCTTCATCTAGCAGCCATTTTTTAAGTCGTTCCTTCAGCTCGAAACCGCGGTGGTCTGCCCCCAGGTAAATCATAGATTCATTTTAGCCCAATGAGCTTTTTAAAGACAAGGTAAGTTGCCCTGGCGTCAGAGAGTGCCTGGTGTTTGTCCCCCCGCTCTACTCCCAATACCTTGCAAACGTTGCTCAGGCTGAATCTTTTAAGGGAAGATTTGCCGTAAAGTTTCAAGTAAGCCATAGAGAGCACATCCAGACGGTGGTAGTGAAAAGGGTCTAACTTTCCCAGTTCAAAATAAGCTTTCTGCAACATTGCCCAATCAAAAGTAACGTTAAAACCTACCAAAATGCCGTCTGTAGCGAATTCGTCCAGAGCTTTCAGGGCAGTTTCAACAGAAGTTGCGTCTTTCCATTTCTCCCGGCTATATTCCACCACCTTCAGGGCTTCCGGGTCAGCCGTTTCAAACTTTTTCGGATTTACCTTAATTTCCAGTTCACCGAGTATTTTATACGGCTTCCTCGGACTGACCTTCACCGCCCCGATTTCCATAATCTCATGCTTTTCCGCTTCCAGGCCGCTGGTTTCCAAATCCAGAAAAATGAGCGGTCGCGCCCGGTATTTTAGTGTGCCTGTGTCACTGTTTATATTCATGGTAGTCAATCTGATATATTATGACAGAGTTGACTGGTAATACAAGCGGTGATATAAAAACATTACCTATTTCTGATAGGGTTCTCAAAGAAACTCGCTTCGTGCGAGTTTTTTTGAAGGCTTTGCACATTAAATTGCGTGCTTTTTGCGTGATAGTATAGTATAATACAGAGGTATGTTTAGACCAAAATATATTATTACACCGGATGCCCTAAATGCCATCAGTGAAATTGCTGGGATTAAAGCCCTGGTGGAGAAATCGCGTGTTTTGCCTCTAAACGAAGCCCAGCTTCGCCGCCAGGCTATTATCCGCATGACCCATACCTCCACCTCTATCGAGGGCAACAAGCTGGCTGAGTTTCAAGTAGATAAAGTTTTATCGGGAATGTCTGTGATAGCTGACCCGAAAAGCATCCAGGAAGTAAAAAACTACCAGGACGCGCTTAAGGAAGTTGAGGTTTTGGCTGCCCAAAGCAGTCCTCTGACCCTGGAAAAGATCCTTCATTTGCATTCCGTTTTGATGCACAGTTTGGTAGAAAGGGAGAAGTGTGGCCACTTACGCCCTGATACGATCTATCTGGTTGATGATCTGGGGGATGGCCGGGAAGTACTCCGCTTTGAGGGGCCGCCGGCCAAAAAAATTCTTTATCTTTTAAATGGGCTGTTAGTTTGGCTGGCCAAGTCGGAGAAAGAAGAGCTGCATCCGATACTTCGGGCAGGAATTTTCCATGTTCAGTTTGTTACTATTCACCCTTTCACAGACGGCAATGGCCGGATGGCCCGCCTGCTTACAAATTTAATTCTTTTTAAAAGCGGCTGGGATTTTCGCAAAATTTTGGTGCTGGAGGATTTTTATAACCGTAACAGGACGAATTATTACAATGCCTTAAACTTTGTCCAGGGAGATCGCTATCATGAAGGAGAAGACCTTACTCCCTGGTTGGAGTATTTCATTGCCGGGTTTTTAACTGAAGCCCGCAAAGTAGCTGAAACCATTACTTCCATCGGCTTTGCCCCTATCACCGATGATAATCCCCAGATTTTGCTGGATCATGACGAGATTAAACTGGTTGATTTTATCACGACTACCGGGAGACTCACCAGCAAAGATACTGAGGAAGTTTTGTCCATTCCAAAGCGGACTGCACAATTTAAGCTAAAACGGCTGGTGGAAAAAGGGTTAATTAAAACTCAAGGCAACGGCCCAAGCACTTATTACGCACTAAAGTAAGAATGTTGCGCATTAATTTGCGCGATTATTGCGCTGCTGCTCCCTACCCCTCAAAGATTGCCCGAAAGCTGCCCATCAGGTATAATTTTACATGCCCTTCCTCATACTGCGGGATCGTCTAATGGTAGGACGATGGACTTTGGATCCATCTATCATGGTTCGAATCCATGTCCCGCAGCCAATCTCCTGATTTTTGGTAGTTTAGTACCGCTTGGAAGATTGTATTGAAGCTAAATTTGAGTTTTTTGTCCATTAAAGAGAGGTTCGAAAATACTAAATTACACAGGTACCTTTTCTCCTCTGGCTTTCGAACCTGATAGATTTCTGAAGCTCGATTTGCTACATCTAGTATCAAACAACCAAAGTCCACATATTTTTCATCAGCAACAGAATGTTCTTTAATCCGGGTTTCAATATCAGATCTTTCTGATAGGTATTGTTCTCTCTTCCGGTGGTACGTGGTCTCATCGATTTCTCCATCCAATTTATCGTCATATATTTCGTCAAGCCATTTGGTTACCCGATTAAGACTTGTTCTTAATTCGCGTACG
Organism: bacterium; assembly: GCA_021790255.1. Taxonomy (GTDB): domain Bacteria; phylum Patescibacteriota; class Microgenomatia; order Daviesbacterales; family UBA10151; genus JAJYIE01. Next base: position 28,981 of record JAJYIE010000005.1, read on the forward strand.
GCATTGTTACGAAATTCAACTTCATCCTTATGGCTTTCTTTAAGCTTATTTTTGAGCCACTCTGTCGTTTTCTCGCCTAAAGAAAGCGTACTAAGGAGCCCCTCGATCTGTTTATCAATCTCTTCTTCTCGGACCATTCCATGCTGGTTACAGGGCTTGTAGTGGGTGCAATGATAGTAAACCCAGAGGTGCTCCTTTCCATTGCCTTTATTCTTTTTAGTCTTCTCCTCTCCGGTGATCTGGTAATTGCACTCTCCACATTTCATTAAGCCTTTATAGGTTAGCTCGTGCTTTGCATAAACTGGAATAACTTCACCGTTTTTAGTCCTATTTAGCATCTCTTGAACACGATCAAAAAGTTGTTTATCAATCAAGGGTTGATGTTTGCCTTCATAAAGATGATTATTCCACCGTAATATTCCGTAATAAATTGGGTTTGTTAAGATTTTGAAAATTAGACTTTTTACGAGAGGCCTGCCTAGACTAGTCTGCATGCCTTCTTTATAGAGGCTTATTCTTAGGGTCTGAAGTGAGTGTGAGCCTGCGGCATATAACTCAAAGGCTTTTCTAATGAAGCTAGCCATCGGTTCATCGGGAACTAATAATTTATTAACTTTTTTGTAACCAGTTGGAGACATTCCACCAGGCCACTTACCTTCTTCCAACATACCTCGCTGGCCTTTTTTAACTTCATCAGATAAATTGTCGATGTAATTTTTTGCTAGCACGGCTTTTATATCAAATTGAAATTTAGCATGTGAATTTGAAGTTTTACTTAAAACAAAATTGTCTCTGGAAAAGACAAAGGTTATGTCATGATCATATACCAAATCATAAGCTAAAGTAACGTCTTTTAGGTTTCTACTTAGCCTATCTGGCTTTTCGATGTATACGAACTTAATATTAGGGTGTTTTTTGAGGTATTCAACAGCTTCGTGAAACTCATCTCTTTTCTCGCTAGCCTTGGCCGATTCGATGATGTTAAATTCTTTAACAATCTTTCTGCCGTCACGCTCCGCTATCTCTCGGTTTAATTTGGCTTGTTGGGGCAAGGAATACCCCTCATCCTGTCTTTGACTAGAGATTCTATTTATAGAAACTGCTTCTTCCATTTATTTTATTTTGTTCTCCTTATTTTGGGTATTCAATGGGTTATCCGGAACGGTTTTAGAACCTTTAGCCTCAAGCCGTACCTGGTGGTCTTCTTGATTGAATTTAATTAAAGTTTCGAAGAATTGGAAAAGACTAAAAGCCGATTGATAAAGCTCCTCCCCCTCCAACTTAATGCCATAATCCTTAAAGACAGCTATTTGGAAGGCCTGTAAATCTTCCTTCGATAGATTATGCATGTTGTCCGTTTTCCTCCGCCCACTTGGTTCCTTCTCCAAAAATCTCCTTACAGGCTTCCAGCTGCTCATCCTCGGTTAGCTGATCAATGGTTTTAGCCTCTACCCCACCATCCGACTCACTATTGTTTTGACCTGGGGAAACCGTGAGTGAGGTAGTGGGGTAAATGAGAATTTTCCTCTTATCATCTGGGTCAGATTCCTGAGTAATAAGCCCTACTGTTTCTAAAAGTGGGAGAATTTGCTGCCTTAGCATCCAGTCGGCCATAATCCTGCCATAAACCTGGTAATGTTTATCTGCAATGTCTTTTCTAGTTAAACCCACTAGCCCCTCACCAATATTTTGTACCCCCTGGTTCTTTTCTAAAAATTTAGGGATGATGACTTCTTTAAAGATATTCAGTACATAAGGGGGTAAATTAAGCTCCTGGCTTTCTGATACTAAGTCCCAAATCCTAAATGCCTCCCTAATATCCTCCTCGTTAGCTGTAATTACAACTCCATTCCGTTCCCTAAACCAAAGATTTAGTAGAGCAAAAATTTTCGTTAAAGAAATTATCCTGTTTACATCCCGTTGATGCCTTGGCTTAAAAGTCTTGATTCTCTCTAAAAGTAGTGTTTTAAACAGCTCAGGATTGCTTAACTTTATCTCAGCTATTTTTTCTTGCTTTATGGCTAAAATTCTCTGGATAAACCGTTGCCTTTTAGGATCGGAATTAAGCTCATTTTTATAGCTAAAAGAATCAGCTTCCTTTTTAATCTTTTCAAAAATTGCTTGTCTTATCTTTTCCTGGTTAATCTCTGGTGAAAGCAAAAGGAACCTAGTTGCCTCCTGCTCGTCCAAATTCAACCCTGCTGTACAGAAGATGACAGCCGGGAATCCCTTGAGGTAAATATTCTTAGTTCTCAAACCCACTTTTTGAGACTTATCAGTAATCTTAATGAGAATCTCCTTCTTGTCGTGGGACAAAAGAGGCCTAAGATGCTGGAGTAACTGAGTGTGAGGTTGATCCAAGAAGATAAGGATTTTTCTGGAAAGATCAACAGTATAGCCTTGTTTCTCTTTATCAAATGCCCCAATTGAGTGGAAAAAAGCTGTTGGGGAACAGTAGCCCACCTCTATGACATCCTTCTCTGGGAAAAGACTGGCTATCTCAGTCGGGATAAATGATTTACCTGAAGAAGAAGGGGCGTTAAAGCTAATATTTAGCTGACAGTTTTCAGTATAAGCGGATATTTCAGTAAAAAAGGTTAGTAGTTTATTAGTCTCATCTTTTTTGATTGTCTGTCCCAAAACGTCAACAATTTCAGCAGCAGTAATTGGCTTAAATCCTGAGGTATCAACTGGTTCTTCTCCCCCGTCAAATTCGTTCAGTTCCTTTAATCCCTGTTCCGCTTTTTTCTTAGCTCTCTCCTGTTCAAATCTTAAAAGTCGTTCTTGTAAGGGAAATTCTCCTTCCAACTCCGCTAGCCTTTTTTGAGTTTTTCCTTCCTGTTTTTTATTGAATCTTGCTTCAAACTCCTGGTAAGTTTCATTTTTATCTTGATTGTCCATATTAACCTCCGTAAATCCTGCTTTTCAAAAAACGCTGATTTTCAAAAAAGGAGATCGGCTCTATCCTTAATTCTTTTTTCCAAAATTTCGATAAAATTTCGTCAAAATCGCCGTCAGTACGCAAGAACGAGAAGGTAGCTTTACCATGAAAATCTTTTACTACGTTGTCTAATGGGATACCTAAAGAGATTAATGTTGCCGATAAGGCAAAGGACTTTGTTTCGAAATACTTGTTATCTTTATTCATATTTATTGGTTTCTAATCAATTTTATGGAGTAATTAGCCCCTCTTTATACAAAAAGTTAATGTAAGAGTTATGTAAGAAATTATTTAGCTTCGAGTGGGGGTTCCTAAATTCGTAACATTTATCCTCATCCATATAGTGTCAAGAAATTATATTGAGTAGACGTGTGGGGTAAAATCGTATTTTTAGCTATTTGGAGACATGTACCCGATAATAGCAAATAATAACAAAAAGCCACCAATAACGATTAATGCTCCTTCGAAAAGATTAAAATTATTCTTAATTTCTGTCTCTGGTTCTTTCTTCTCCCAATAATAATTCAAAGATTGTTGAATGGGTATTAAAGGTAATACCGAAAGGAAACCCAGTAAGGCGTAAGCATCTGGAAAACGTGAAAGTGAACTCAAAAGGAGATAACTAATACTTAAAAGAATGGGGCAGTAAATTGGCTTAAAGCAGATTAGGAGGTGAGCATATGAAAAATCGAAAAGGAATCGACTGTTTTGTTGGAATATAAAAGCTTACCTAAGGTTATTGAGCATTTAGAATTTTTAGGCTATGAGGTAGAACAAACACCGAGCGAAGGGAATCCGCACCAATTCATAGCAAGACATGCCAGTAGACCCTACCTACTGGTGAATCCCATAAGAAACGTCGGTTTATCTGTAGTCTCCCTGTATACATTGAATGCAGAAAAAGTTAACAAAAATCGCTTAAAAGCCCTTGAAATCATAAATAAGGCTAGCTACAATGCTGTTATATGTGCTTTTTCTATTCCAGAAAACGCTGTCAATTTTGCCTGCGCTACAACATACGTAGGTGAATATAATAAAAAACAGTTTGCTGATTTTCTTGAGCTATTTGAAGGAGATATAAATCGTGCTCTTAATGGTAATGTAGATTTAATAGAGCTAAGTAAATAGCCTTTTTGGGAGTGGGGAAAAATTATAATTGATAAGAAAAAATGGATAAAAATTCCGAGATTAAAAATACTGGCGTTGTTGAAAAGGTTGCAAATGGCGCTGCCGGAATTATTATCGGTGTCGGGTGTGGCTCGCTTCTTATAATCCTGGGGGTTGCCTTATCACTGTCAATCATCGGGGCGATCTTCGGGATACCTTTGGTAATTATTGGCTTGGGTTTTATCATCGGCGGCCCCTTGGCCGGTTTCCTGGTTCGATCCGCTGAATGCCCTTACTGCAAAAACAAGATTAGTATTCCTTTTGGGAGAAAAGCTATTGACTGCAAAGTTTGTAAAAAACGTCTCCTGATACAGGGTAAACGCCCAGTAATGGTAGAGTAATTATATGAAGAAATACACCGACCAGTTGATAGCTAAGGATGACTATAAAAAGCTACAAGAGCAGTACTCGTTTATGTTCAAAACTTCAACACAAAGTTATCGTAGCTATATAATGCCCAGTGTGATAGTAGGCAAAAAATGGCTGGCTCCCACTTTTATATAAAATGAGAAAAACAAAAATTTTAAGAGGGGTAATTAGTAGTATTCTTATAGTTGTAATAATTGTTGTAGCTATTGTGCTTATATCAAAGCCTGCACAAAAAGTACAACAGCCTACAGCTTCTAATTCCAACCAACCAACACAACTAACGAAAATAACTGCTCTTACTGCTGAACAAAAAAAACAAATAGTGGCAATTCTGACAGCAAATACCGACCATTTCAAACAACTCTGGCAAGATGGAAAAGAGGCATTAGCAAAAACGCAAACACCAGCGTTTACCCAATTCAAGCAAACAAAAAATCCTGCTAACGATAATAGTTTTATTGAAGCAATGAACCAAGCGGATGTATATTATTCACAAGCCAATCTCTCGGATCAGCCACTACACACATGGTCTGATGATATGAACCAGGTTTCCAGTGATATGGGTATATGGGTAAACGATGCAACTGGCTGGCAGATAGGCGAAATTTCAACTTCAAAATTAAATAGTGATGCCGATAGGGTTAATAGTGATTTTGTGACAATTCAAAAAGACATTCAAGCTATCGGCGATTAAGGTTTTTTGGTTTCCTCATGTTATAAACTATATTGAGTTAGGTGGGGGGAAATTCTTTATTTACCGTTTGGATCAACTGGTTTTGGCCGACTACAGCAGTATTGGCATTAATTTTAAGGTTCGTGGCTGGTTGTTTAAATGTCTTTAGAGCCTCTACAGCCTGTATATAGTGTCTAGTTGCCCTATCCAGCTCCTTACTCATTACATTTAAGAACTTCACTCCAATATCAGTAATCGACCCCTTCTCCAAGTAATTATTGATTCTCCGTTGGATATCTAGCGTCCTGATGTAATTTATTGTCACTACTTCCACTAAAGCTTTCTCTGCACTGCTCTGGCAACTAAACTCTTTTTGTAAGTTACAGCTCATGTTTATAGCTAGGGTTTTATATTGTTCCGGTACAGCCGTAGTTAGGAGCACACCGTTATCAAACTCACACAGAGTCATCGCTTTAAAGATGAAGCTTTCTGAGCTAGTTGCTTGCTCACCTTTTTGATCCCTTATCTCTTCATCAGCTCTTCTTAGAACAAGGCTAGGGTCGCACGCTATCTTAACTCCGCTAAACTCTTCTTTAATCTGCTCGAGAGTTTTTACTGATGCTAAAGTTCTATTTTTTGACATAATTTTATTAATAACCTTTCATTAACTTTCTAAGTATCTTCAAATCGTTCTCGTTTTACTTTTTATAAGCCAATCGATGACAGCTTCTACAAGCCATTACTTCAGAGTTGGGTGGAAAATATAAATACCTAACTTTCTTCCCACAAAGGTTACATATAAACCAAAAGATAAAACCTTTTCCTAAGTTAGACCTGGTATAAGCAAGTTTCATCGGATTCATGTGCTCTGTACAAGATACATTACCGCTATTCTCCTGCCTAAGATTCACCGTCACACTCTGCTGAACTAAGTCGATAAACATTTGCACGTCCTCCTCTTTATTAAGATCAAGGTATTCTCCCTTTTCTTTTAGTTTTTCTTTTATAAGTAAATAACTATGCCTAACAAATACACTCACATTATTTACTTGTGAGTTTTCGACTACTGGCCTTTTATTAAAATAATACTTAAACATATTTTTTACCGAAATCCTTAACAATCATTAACAAATATTAGGACCAAGAGAAGCCTTTTTAGACTGTAGAATTTGGAGTAAATAGGCAGAAGATAAATCAATCGGTTGATATGGTTTTAGCCAGTCATAGGTTCTAAACGTGTTGCTCAGAGCCAGCATACATAGACGAAGCGGTTCGAAGATAGGCAATTGGCTTATTATATCGGGCTGTTTGTCAGCGAGTGTAACCATATACATTCAGTTTAACAAATAATCATGAGGTTTTGAAATGGGCTCAAAGCAACCATTTTTTCCTTTTCCTAAGATGGATATAAATAAAAAAGCCGATAAAAACCAGAAATGGAATCAGAAGCAGTGCATAGTAACTGTAATGCGCATGCAAAAGATATAAAATCTTTGTTCCTAATTGTCGCCCGACAGATAAATAAAAAGCGATCCAAAAAATGACCGAAATAAATGTTCCTAAAATAAAGGTTTTATAGGAAATACCAGACATACCGGAAAAAACGGTAATCGGGACCCTAAATCCCGGGATATGGCGGCCGAAAATAATTACCCAAATTCCGTATTGGCGGAATTTTTCCTCAACGGTGAGAAGTTTTTTCTCGTCAAGATGAATATATTTGCCAAATTTAAGAACGATAATTTGTCCGTATCGGAAAGAAAGATAATACAGGATTGAAGCACCTATAAGTACAGAGAGAAGCAAGAGTATAAAAGCAGTAAAGTATGGAATTGAACCTTTGGAAACCAGGTAACCGGTATAGGAAATATAGACATCTCCGGGGATAGGTAAAGGTACTCCAGATTCCTCCAGCACCAGAAGCAGCATGGGAGCCAAAATCCCATTGTGAGTTATAAACACACCCAGCCAGTCAGTTAAAGGATCCAGCCGGCTTGTTTCAAAAAAGTTTAATAAATTCTTAAACATAGGGCAGTGTAATTTTGACTTTGGTACCTTTTCCTTTTTTCGATGTTATATCTATTTTCCCGCGGTGTTTTTCGACAATCGTTCTGACAATTGGTAACCCTAATCCGTAGCCTTTGATCTCTGAACGAGAAGAATCTGCCCGGTAAAACCGGTCAAAAATTTTGTTTAAATTATTGGCAGAAATACCGATTCCGTTATCTTGGATTACTACTACTGCTCCCATTGGCCCTTTTTGTAAAGTTATCCGGATACTTCCCCCAGTTGGAGTATATTTTATAGCGTTATCGATAAGGTTAAAGAAAAGTTGTCTTAATAAATCCTCCTGTCCAAAAACAGTTGTTGTTTCTTTTGCCGGTTTAAAATGTAGGATAAGATTTTTTTCTGTTAAATACCCTTTAAGCTGAACAACAATGCTGTTTACAATATCTGTAAGATCAACCATGCTTTTTTGCAAGGCCTGACTGTTTTGGTCATCACGGACTAAAAATAGCAAATTTTCTACCAGTTTGCTCAACCTGTTAATCTCTTCTTTTGTACTGATAATGGTTTTTTTATAGTCCTTGATATTTCTGTCTTTCTTTAATGTCACTTCCATTTCTCCGCTAATAATGGATAATGGTGTTTTAAGCTCGTGTGAGACGTCTGACACAAATTGCTTCTGCTGTTCGTGTGCCAGCCTAATTGGTTTGAGTGAACGTTGTGCTAAGAACCAGGATAAGGCTGGGATAATCAGAACAAAAACCCCGTTTAAAACCAATAAAATCATCTTTAATTGGTCAAAGGCGACGCTTCCAGCAATAGCAACCAGAGTGGTTGTCTGGCTATCAAATTCTCCTTCGTTTTGGCCGGTTTGCTCTTTTTGTATTTGCTGGACTTGATTAATATATCCTGTTCCAAACGAGTTATTCATCCAAAAATATAAACCGAAACTGAAAATCCAAAATAGAGCAAGAAATAGTACAGAATAAGTCAGGGTTAATTTAATTAGGGCTTTTTTAAACATCTTATTTTAGGAAAGCTTCATGATATATCCCGAACCTCTCATGGTATGAATCAACTCTTTCTCTTGGGTTTTGGTCTTTAGTTTCTTTCTTAAGTACTTAATATATGTCTCAACAATATTAGAAAGCCCGTCGTAGTTATAATCCCAAACATGTTCAAGCAGTTGGGTTTTGGTTACTAACGTATTCTGGTTTCTCATTAGATACTCAAGCAGAGCATATTCCTTGGTTGTTAAGATGATTACTGCATCCCCCCGGATTGCTGTTTTGGTAGCCGGGTTGAGTGTAAGATTGTCAATAGTTAAAATAACAGGATCAGCTTTTTTGCCGCGTCTGATTAAAGCACGAATACGGGCAGAAAGTTCATCAAAAGAAAAAGGTTTAGTAACATAGTCATCCGCTCCCGCGTCAAGACCGTTGATTTTATCTTCTATCTGCCCTTTAGCGGTCAAAAGTAAAATCGGAATGCCGGTATCTTTTTGTCTAATCTGGCGGCAGACTTCAATGCCGTCTACCTTGGGTATCATTAAATCCAGTATTATACAGTCATATTCATTAATATCATATTTATAAAGTGCTTCTTCACCATCTTTGGCGGTATCTACCGCATATCGCTCTTCTAAAAAACCTCTCCGTAAAAAATTAGCTATTTTTTCCTCATCCTCAACAACCAATAAGCGCATATAATAATTATACTGGAAATTAGATGAGAATAGCGTGGGAATAAATCTATGAATCATGGTAAGCCTAATTTTTCATGACATTCCCATTTGCTACATAGTAAAATTGGCAGACATCTGTTGAAATCTGTCCATGAAAAAAAGATCAGTTATCTTCGTTTTTGTACTTATTTTAATAGCCACAGTTATTTTCGTCTACTTAAACCCTACAGTACTCGCAGCCCAAGCTGCCGATAGTGATTTGCGGCCTCTTTTAGGAGATAAAGACACCATAACTCTAGAGTCATTGTATTTTAACTTAAGCGATGATATCAATAAAATAATTTATCGATATATAACTCCCAACACCGATATTTTTTACTCCTCAGCAGGTTCACCAGCAGATAGCCATGAGATGACGAATCTTGTTCCCGTTATTCTAAGAAACAATGTTTTTCCACTTCCTTTTGAGGGTGTTTGGAAAACTATTAATAACCCGTTATTCCCAGAATACACTGTCCTGGCCAAAACCTTTGTCCGGCCTGACCCGTCCCGGCCCTATGCGGTAGTATCGTTTGTAAAAATGGACATGAGTAAGCTGGGAATCAGAGTCCAAGCCGGTACGTATTATCCCGGTGGAACACATGGTGTCTATGGACCGGGGGTTATCCCCCAAAATATCCAGCAATCAAATATACTTGTGGCGGCTTTTAACGGTGGTTTTATGGAAAAAGACGGGCACTACGGAATGGTTGTTAACCATAAGGTATATGTTCCCCTCCGCAACAGTTTGGCGACCCTAGTAATGTATTCAGACGGATCGGTCAAAATGGTTGATTATCAAGGACAGCCACTTGGTGCAAATGTCGTAGGAATACGCCAGAACGGGGCTTTTTTAGTCAGAAATGGCGTTATTACATCTTTTGCTGAAAACAGCCAGGACAGCTGGGGACGGACCATCACCAATTCCATGTATACTTGGCGCTCTGGTATCGGTATCACTAAAAACGGCAACTTAATTTATGCTGCCGGTAATTCTCTAACACCTCAGACATTGGCAGTCGCTTTAGAGAAAGCGGGGGTAGTTGACGCCATGCAGCTTGATATCAATCCTCCCTGGGTACGTTTTATCATCTATGATCCGCTCGGAAACGGCAACTATTCCTTTTATCCCTTGCTTAAGGCAATGAAAGACGGTGGTTATGCGTATCTGCACGGTTATAATAAAGACTTCTTTTATGTGTACAAGAAAACCTAAGGGCTCTCTTTTAGCTTCTTATGTTATTTTCATCGTTATCCCATTGCTTGTTTCTATAATGAGTTGTATGAAAGGGGGTGACTATTAAACATGAGTAAGAAGACCTTTTTGCCTGTTCTGGCTATAGCGTTTTTAGCTTTTGGTGTATCCCTAACCGGTATTTTAGCCCAACAAAAAGTTCATGCCCAAGCTCCGACAACTACGCCGCAGGCTGCAGTTGTATCATCAGTCAATAATGCTGCTGAGTCGGGGGCACAGTCTACGGTAGATAAAGAAAGTGCCGATAGAACCAGTGGAGCGGCTGAAAACGAGAATGACAGTCCAGGTGGGCACCAAGATGCCCAGGGGGCAAGTGTTGATCACCAGTTTGAAGGAGCAGAATAGTTAAATTGGCTGGCCACTAAGCAATAATCCGGGAGGTAGTTTGCTTCCCGGATTATTTGATATTAATCGTTCGGTATAACAGTATACAGTCAAGTATAAGCAAGAAAATTAAGCTTATAAAAGAGACCTTTTGATAAATTGTTCCTCTAAACCCCTCGTCGATTCCGTTATAAGATATCCAAAGGATAAACAAAATGTTTCCGGTGATTGCAACATAGCTTAGCAATCGATAGCTGTTCATATTGGTTATAATCCGAAACAAATTCCACCTAGACAAGCCCAGGGTAAATCCCCATCCAGATACCACTTATTGTTATATTTGACAATTTTAATGGTTTCACCGCTGCCCGTTTTACAGACGCCGTAATCAGCCTTCTTTTCCAGTAATTGAACACAACCCCGAAAAGTATAATAATTTTCAAAATTGCTGTGGGCCCTTTTTAAAACCAGAAACTGATTTATTCCGAAACTAAGTATCAGAAAAACAATGAAGACTGAAGTGATAAGATAAATTTTACTCACAACACAATTATAACCTATTGAATATTATTTTAGTCAAGGATTAGTCCTGGGTTTCTGCTCCGCCGGCGGCTTTTTCCACACTGGCGGTTTCGATTCTGTAGCCAGGAGTACTGACTATCACCGTAAAGTGGAGTTTATTTGTGGAAGTAAAGTACAAACTGCGGGTATTGGCGGAGAAATGCCCGATCCCGGATTTATTATCAAAGTTAATGGTCTGGGTTGCCCCAGCTTTTAAGGTGTAATTTGCCAGTTTTTTATAATAGCCTTCCTTTTTGTTTGTAACCGTATCGGTAATAGTGTAATAAATTTCAAAATTGGATAAGTCCCGATTGGTCAGATTTTGGAGAGCTAACTCTAAATGGTCACTAACTGGATTCCCTGCTTGATCAGTATTATTCTCTACCATGATGGAGGCTATCTTAAAACCTTCTGTGGTGGAGTTATTTTTAATAGGGTTAGGATACAGCCCCGGAACGATGTCTTGTGGATCCTGGGCTGTGGCCTGAGCACTATTACTGCTTGGCATTGAAGACGTGGTGTTATTTTGAGATAGTTGAGAAGCTGAATTTTGATTAGTTGCCGACTGAGAAGCCGGCGTGCCTGTGGCCATGATATAGATTCCGAAAGCCGCGATAAGAAAAAATCCGATAATAATTATTGCTTTTTTATTCATCCTGTTTAATATAGCTCATTTAAGATGGGAATAACATGAAAATTGTTAATTTGATTTTGACAAAAATTTCCGATTATTGGAGAAGTAAAAAGCCGAAGCAATACTGCCAATATAAAAGCCGATCAGCCATAAAAAATTACCCCATTGGTCTTGAAATATTGAGCGCAGATCCTTACCGTTATAAATACTTTTAATCCCTAAGGTGGCAAAGGTCAATCTTTCGTAGTGTTTTTCTACTGAACTTTCTTCCAGGATATTCCGCCAGGTTTCATAGGTTTTAAAGTTTGTCATCACCTGTTGCTGCTGATGAGTATCCATATGCAGGCTGTTAAATAATCCTCCCGGGACCTGATTATCAGGATCCATAGTGTCACCGATTTGAGGGATAATAAGTACAATCAGTAACCAAATGATAAACCCGACAATCAAGGCATTTGGTAAGCTTTTAAAAAAAAGTGACAGAAGGGTTGATAAACAAAAGAAAACCATTAGATAAAGGTATGAAAAAAGAAGACCTAAAAAGAGTTTGAAAAGTTCAGCCTGGGAAAAAGCTACATGCCCGATCCCGGAGATAGCAAAAACAATGAACAGGCCGATCAGCCCCAGTATTGAAAAAAGCAAAAGAGTATTACCGAGGATTTTCCCACCAATAAGTGAAAGTTTGGAAATCGGCCGGCTCAGTATTAACTGCATGGTGTTATTGCCTTTTTCTTTGGCAATACTGATATAACCTAAAATAATGCCGATAATCGCTCCGATTATTTCCAGGTACTCAATTGTCCCCCGCAACATCTGCAGAGGGAAATACTGTGGCTTATCAAGAATCACTCCGGACTGGCCCATGCTTTGTAGTTGGGTAATCGCCCTGTTGTACTGGTCCACCTGTGCCTGGAAGTTAAAAGCAGACACCATCAGGGAAATACCAACCAGTGAAAAAAGGAAAAGTAAGAGTGTTAAAAACAACACATTTTTGAGTGCGTCTTGATACCCTTTTTGGGCAATAATCCAGATTGTCAAACTATTCATACATTTTATCCCTGGTGACAGCGTAATGGTAAAAGGTATACAGGCTTAAAGCTATCGCCAGTATAAGATATACAAAAAGGGAAATGCCCAAACCACTGTTTTGGGCAATGATCTCTGCTATTGATAAGGACGTGAATTGTTTTTGGGTTTCAAGAAGAGGTTGGGCCAGACCTGTATAATGCTGTTCAATAGAAAAAGGGGTTAAAACACTATGCATTAAAGTAAAGAATGCTCCTTGAGGAGCTGTTTGGGTGATATTAGTGGGGTTTAAAAGTGCTACTGGATTCTGCCCGGTGGTAAGCTCGGGGAAAATGAAGGTCACAGCTACCCAGATGATAATCGGGGCTAGCAGTGCTAATGATTCGGTGGGCAGGACAATGGCAAATAAAAGGCCAATCATTGCAAAAATAAGCATGTAAATTAAAGATAGAAGATAAAATAAGCTTAATCTTATGATTTCTTGCTGTGTCAGTAACTGGCCAGGAATGAAAAAGGATGATAGCAAGCTAATAAAAAACACGGCGAAAATAATTAGCAGGAGCGCGGCTAAAATGCCTACGATCTTCCCGGCAATAAAACATGTCTTACTAATTGGTTTGGTGAATAATAATTGAACCACTCTAGACTTTCTTTCTCTAATAAATGAACTATGGCCAATTACAACACTGGTCAGCGCTCCAATTAGAAAAACATAGATAATCATGTTGCGAAAAAGAGCCAGAGCCGGAATCATGATAAACGGATTGGACGGTAAATGAGTTACCCCCGATTGTTTCAAAAGGATTAGTGAGGCATTGTATATCCCCAAAACGGTTGTTTTTGTTGACCAGCCTATCAAAACGGAAAAGAGTGTCATGGCAAGAAAAACAGAAAGAAGTAGCAGAAAAGTTTTTTCGCGCATCAAGACCCGTATTTCGTTGGCCGCGACTATAAGTATCTGTTCAAACATAATATATAAATTAATTATACTTTTCCCTGTGATTCCATCTGGATGTAAATTTCTTCAAGAGCTACCTCATCAGGGAATTTCTGAAGTGTTTTTTCAAGTGTATCTTTGTAAATAAGTTTACCGTGATTTAAAACACCTATCGAAGTACAAGTCTTGGCTACTTCAGAAAGAAGATGGGTATTTATAAAAACAGTGATATGTTTTTCTTTATTTAAACGAATGATTATTTCTCTTAGATTTTTTATTCCTAAAGGATCCAGGCCAGATGTTGGCTCGTCCAAAAAAAGCACTTTGGGGTCATGAATAATAGCTTGGGCAATGCCGATCCGTTGACGCATCCCTTTGGAAAATTCTCCCATTTTTTTATTCTCAATGCCCGTAAAATCAAGAAATTCAAGCACTTCTGCAACTTTTTCTTTAACATTTTTTACTCCTGAAAGTCTAGCAAAATAAGCCAAATTTTCAAAGGCAGTTAGATTATTATAAAAAGTCACATTTTCCGGAAGATAGCCGATTTGTCTTTTGACCTGCAAACTTTCCTTGATAGTATCAAGCCCTGCTACTGTTGCCTTTCCGGAAGTTTGCCCAAGAAGAGTTGTTAAAATATTGATTGTGGTTGTTTTGCCAGCCCCGTTATGCCCTAAAAAACCAAAAATTTCTCCTTCGTATATTGTTAGGTTTAAGTTATCGAGAGCGAGGCAGTTATTATACTTATGACTTAGATCTTGAGTGTTAATAATCGGATTTTTGCCAGTCATTACTCTATTTTAGAAAACAGAGATGGGAATAAAATGAAAACTAACAAGAGGTGTATAAATCTGTCATTGGAGTGGATAAATTCCCGAAAATGGAATATGATGGTAAAACCCCCATATGTTAATAAAGCAAATTCTTTTCCGATAGCTTATCAGAAAAGTTCCTGAATTAACTGTTTTTTTCTGAATTATCAAACTCTTTAAGGTGGTACCGTCTGTCAATACAGTAAATTGGTTATAACTATCCGATAACTTCTATCATGTAATATCAGTTTACGAAATACAGTTCCGCCGGTGTTTTGTATCCCAGTGACTCATGTAAACAAATGTTGTTGTATCAATAAATAAAATTATCAATATTATCTTCCGCTTCCCAAACAGACTGATAGTTCTTTAAGTCTACCTCATTATATTTCAAAGTTCCCCAGAATCTTTCAGTGAAAATATTATCAAAGCAACGACCCCTATGATCCATACTGATTTTCGTTCTTTCTTGATCCCAAAATCCGATATAATCAGTATCGATGAATTGGACTCCTTGGTCGCTGTTCATAATTTCTGGAATTCCAACAGTTAATGCCTTCCGTGCTGCTTTTAACACAAAGGGTCTAGATAAGTTAATGTGCTACTAAATTGGAGCCAGAAGAGTTACATGAAAGCGCGGTTGATGCGCTAAAGGGAAACATTAGTATTGAGGACGGCTGAAAGGCCTCGTCCTGAAAGGACGTAGTTGGACTAGCGGCTGGGACAATCTAAAAAATAACTTTAATTGCTCAAACAAAAAAGGTCAGGTATTATCTATTAGCTAGGTCAGTACAGAAAAATTTGGCTATTTCCCTTGATGAGCAAAGCAGACTATTGTGCATCTAAATACGCTATAATAAGAATTGCGTGCGCAAAAGATGATGAAAATTTCTAACATAAATACTCAATATCTATATTTGATTATGGTATTTGCTGTTGTGACTGCAGCGCTTTTTGGCTACGCGTTATCCCCTTTTTCTTACAGCACTTACCTACATATCTGTCATGTAAATTACAGCACAGCTCAAACTCTTAATCAGTGTATGCAGCCTTTTTGGGATCAATATAAAATTGGCAAAGTAGCTATCGCTATCTCTGCACTTCTGCTGGCCGTCGCTGCAGTTTTTATATTTCAGAGCAAATTAAAAAGAAAGTCGCGGTAAAATATTTTACTCATGGGACAAAATAAATTTATTCATCCAGCTACCGTTATAGGTCTGGATCCCCTTCCCGGTTTAGAAACGACCAGAACACTCGCTAAACATCATATTCCGATAATTGCTATTGCCCATTACCCCATACATTATGCATGTCGGACCAGTCTTTGCAAAAAGATTTTGTATTGCAATACCCAATCTGATATGCTGATTGACTCTTTAGTTTGCTTGGGGGCCTTCTTTGCCTTACAAAGCGGTGCTCTACCCGTGTACGGATATGAGTGTCTGCTAATTTCGCGTTACCGAAAAAAGCTAGGCCAATGGTTTTACTTTCACCTCCCGGCAGCTTCTGTTTTGGAAAAATTAATTAATAAAAAATTATTTCACCGTTATGCTCAAAATTTAGGCTTGCCTGTTCCTGATACTTTTATATTAAGTTCACTGGCGGAGGCAGGGAATATTATGGATAAACTTGCCTTCCCCGTTATTGTTAAACCCATAATCAGAACGCCGCAGTGGACTTTAAGTAGCCCGAACAAAGTTTTTAAAGTCGAAAATTATGGACAGTTCTTGCCTTACATCTAACAGTGTCTGGGATGGAGCAATAAATTAGTTATCCAGCAATTTTTAAAATGACCGGATAGCAACTTATATTCCGTGAATTGTTACTTTGACAAGAATTTAAATCCTCTGGCTGCTTTCGTAACTAAAAAAATAAGACAGTGGCCCCCGGAAGCGGGAATTAGCTGTCTGGGGATGGAGTGCCGAAATGATTTTGTTTTAAATATGTCTTTGGCTTTTTTAAAAAGCTAGCTTTCATGGATTAGGTTACATGGAGACGAAATTTGACGAGATCACCAAAAAATATTACGTGCTCTAGGCAAATATCGGACGGCCAACTGTAGGATCAGCTATTGCTGAAGGTGGTGGGGTGGAAATAATCTTTACCATCTATTGTGATCTGGTTGGGCAGGGACCGGGGTACCGGCAGAATTTTCAGGTTGGTCCCGCTCTCCCGGATGAGCAGTCTTCCGCAGAAGTAGCGTGGATTTTAGTCAATATTTATTTCGTTATTATTGGCGCCATAGCTAACCTTAGCTATAAATACTACTTCCGGAATGCAAGCAGCTTCGGCTGGGTCATCAAACGGAAGTTACTTCAGATTCCCATTTAAATTCGAAGAAGGACTGAGTTCTCAGTTGTTTTCTCTTTCTGAAAAGAACCGCTTATACAGGTAAATATTTACCCCCATTGTAACACCGTAAAGGTAAAAAGGCACAGCAATAAGAGCTATTGAAAGAAAACCCCCTGCCAGCTCTGTCGCCAGAGAAGAACCGATCAGTCGCACTGCCTGGTTAATTCCCAAAGCCCGGCCTCTTTCTCTATCCTCCACCATTGAAGTAATTGCGGTCTGCTGGATAGGAACAGCTAAGACACGCAAAGCAGGAGTAATACAGTAGATAAATATGGCCAGCGGAAAGATTTTCATCACCGGCAAAATTAACAGCAAAATGACAGTTGCAGCCCGCGAGTAGGTAATACTTTTAACAAAGCCGAATCTTTTATCCGCAAAAGGAGCAACCAACAGCGCTAAAGAAGCAATCACTCCACTTAGGAAGGTATAAGAAGACATCCTGCTTTCAGGCACTTTGTAGGCCAATATGAAAAACGGGATAAGAAATGGTGTAACTAAACCCTGTGAAATACCGTTAAGGAATCCTGTTAAAGTAAATTTGCTGATGACTATTTTACTTTCCAATTTTCTAAATTCACCTTTAATTTCCGGAGTGTCTAAAAATAAAAGAATAACTGTACCAAAGAGTGAAATTACTGCTGCTCCAAGAAAAACTTCTCGGATAGCCATAACTTTTATAAAAACGGTTCCGAAAGCAGCAGCAAAGCCGTTTAAGAAGGCAAAGAAGGAATAATAAAATGTCCGCCGGTCAGATGGAACAAGGTCAGCCAAAACGGTATTTTGAATGGGCATCACTGCACCGCCAATACCTCCGCCTGCCAGGGATCCGGTAGCTGAAAAGCCGCCCAAAATCGCTGCCAGAAACAAAATAATTTTCGTCCCTGATACCCAAAGCAACAAACTTCCTAAAGGCAGCAACATGCTTACCGCAAGCAGGGTCTTTTTTCTTCCCCATATATCTGTCATGGTTCCAGACATTAAACCAAAAAGGGCTGTAAATAAAGTTGCCACGGCAAAAATGGTCCCCAGAAAAAAGACGCTTTGGTGAAGGTCGTTTAAGATGAAATAAGGAAAAGCGATTGCCAGCATACCCGCCGCCACACTCCGGCTTATCCTGGAAAAAAAGAGAATGATTAGCGCAGAGGATTGAGTCATAAAAATAATATAACCATTACATATATCTATTAACAATATATCTATTTGTGATATACTTGCCGTGTGAGTAAACATAAGTCATTCTTAAACACCAATGTCTCTTTAACCCCGCAGATTTTTTATATTCTGCTGGCCCTTGCCACCAAAGAGTCTCACGGCTACGATATCATGAAACAGGTAAACAATGATTCCCGCGGCAAAATAAAACTGGGCCCCGGCACACTCTATGGTGCCATCAAGCGGATGCTTGAAGAAAAACTGATTTCTGAGGTAAGTACAGGCCAAACCAGGCGCAAGTATTACAAACTGACGGAAAAAGGCAGATCGATATTTTCCAGTGAACTACGAAGACTTAACACGGCTGTTGAGCTGGCAAAAAAAAGGAAATTGATGGCCGGTGCACCGGCAGTAAAACTTGCCTTTTCATATGTATGAAACAACAAATCTGGCAATACCAAACCGGGCAGAAAAATTATTTAACATATTCCTATTTTTGTATCCGGCATTATACCGAAAACATTATTCAGAGGAGATGCGTTTTCTTTTCTCCGATATGTACCGGGAGGAGCTAGCGGAGAAAGGCAAGGTAAGTCTTGGTTTTTGGGCATGGCAACTAATGAATATTTACAATGCAGCTGGAGGGATTTTACTGCTTCCATCTCTGATCATGATGACCATGGATCTCACTTCCCGGATCATCCAGAGTGACTTGATCCACTATAACCGACCCTGGTACGGCTATTTATCACATACTCCTCTCTACTTTAAACCGGTCATTTTTACCTGGGTAATTTTGTTTCCTGTCCTGGCGGTAACAATTAACTTCATTCCCCTGATTACAAAACCAATGCACGGAAAAGCGGGGCTATTTAGTTGGCCGCATATTCAACAAAATATCCTCAGCCTGATGGTGCTGTTGGCAGGACTGGTATTTTTGTTTATTGTACTTTTCCACGATTTTGCCCCATGTATGGTACACGGACTTACCAGAGAAGGTTTCGGGCAATTTCCTCAAATTATTTCCGTTTTGCAGTAGCTGCTCGCAAACACTTGTACTAGATGAAGGCCACCCATACACAAAACACAAGATTAAAATATATTAGGGTTATACCGGATTATTATCGGGATCCTCTTTTGGCTGATTATCATGCGATTTTAAATTTTCTTAAGCCGGCTGCTTATTCTCACCGGGCCGGCGGCGCAAGAGTGATCCGGCGGATGTCAGCATCATACCCAAGCCGACTAAACGCTTGACAAAAGGCCAGCGGGAAGCTGGCGGTTCTCCGGCTGTATTGGGTAAAGCTTCGGGAGTTTTAGTCACATGAACCTCTGGCGAAGGACCAGGTTTCCCGGGAACTTGAGTTTGGGGAGTAGTTTCCGGCGCGCCGGGTACTGTAACCGACGGCGAAGACGGAACTCTTGGTACTGCGGTCGGTACAAAAACTTCCTGTACCCTTTGGGGAGTATTTGGAGTATTTTCTAACCTGGGTCCGCTCTCTTGGCTTCCACTACCTCCACCGCTTCCACTACCTCCACCGCTTTCTCCGCCGGAAGTTGTAGGCGTGCTTTGAGAAGTAGCAGTAGCTTCCGCACTCGGAGTAGGAGAAGCCTCAGGTGTCGCAGATGGACCGGGGGTTGGAGAAGATTCGGGAGTGGCAGATGGTCCAGGGGTTACTGAAGGTCCGGGAGTGGCAGATGGTCCAGGGGTCTCTGTTTTTGTGGGTGTCGGCTGCACAGTGGCAGTTTCAACTTCGGTAGGGGTCGGCGAAACCTGGCAGCCGGTGTGAGCCGGATTGGTTTTACCTATGCCATTGTTTTGGTCACATTCATAACCCCTATTATTATCTGATCCATTGGGATATTGTCCTTTCGGATTTTTATTGTCAGCATTACCCACCTGGCCGGCGCCCGGTTCGCCCGTATGCTTGCCTTGCTCTTGGTTGCCGTTGCCCGATGGTGCGCCGACATTATTCGCATCGTAGGGGCCGGAATGGTTGGCACCGGGTCCGGTGGCAGGATACGGCACCGGGTCAGTCGTTCTAAGGTGCGGGTCGCCAGGGTTTGTATTACCGTCTTTGCTTTCCGTGGATGATCTGGTGGAATTTTGGCTTTCAGCAGAAGCATTACTTCCCGATGTGGTTTTCTCCCGTGCCTGGTTAGTCCCGGATCCGTTCTCAGTTGATGAATTGCTGTCTGAAGAGCTGGTATTTTTACCAGCCCGATCCGGCTTGTGCGACTGGCCCCGGTCAGCCGCAGGTGGAGGATTAGATCCGTTGGCTTCGGCAGTCTGGACTGAGTTCAGGAATGTGTCCGGGGCGAACAAAAGAGCCACTCCTACAGCTGCTCCCACCACTGCAGCAACCCTCGATGAGTTAGATACCACCCTTCTCATTGCTATGCTGAAAGGGGTTGGTTCAAGAAGTTCTTTGTCAGCATTTTTTTGGTTCTTTTCCGGCTGTTCCAGACTTTGCCAATACTGCTGGGCATCCCGATAAAAAGCACTCCGCCTACCTAAGGAATAACGCTCGATAGCTGCCCGACGGCGGGGGTCACTGAAATAAACAGATGCCCCGACATTCTCCATGTTAAAGCTTCCGTCTTTATTGACGTCCGGAACATCTACCTCCCTAATCTCCCTTAACCTACTGACCCATGCACCCACGGAACGGTTTCTTCTCACTATGGCTGCATACACTCTCGGATCCAAAAAATCCCGCTGCTCATCGTCGACCCCATTAATACGGTAAAACTCACCCAGAACGGATTCTGCTCTTTGCCTGGACCGCGGGGAAAGCTGCGTTAAATCACATTGCGGAGCTTTCACACCCGCAACGTTTCTTAAAATATCTTTATCAGTTTGCAGATAGACTTCTTTTGCCATAAAAGTTGAGCAACTTTTTTTTACAGAGACATATTATATAGGTAACTGGTATAAAAGTCAAGTTTATGTCCTGGATCAGTACTTTTGAGATAACCCTCCTTTCTTTAAGTACCGGTAAGGTGACAGATAGTTTAATGACTGGTGTGGTCTTTGTT
>JAJYIE010000006.1 GCA_021790255.1 bacterium
ATTTACTTCTTTACCCGGAAGACTTTAAAAAAGAGCTTACTTCCTGGTTACTCTGGTACAATGAACAAAGACCACACCAGTCATTAAACTATCTGTCACCTTACCGGTACTTAAAGAAAGGAGGGTTGTCTCAAAAGTACTGATCCAGGACATAAACTTGTCTACAGTATTCCAGATTGTTTATAATAAAGTTATAAAGTTCAAGTGTGGTTTCTGCAATCCGACTGAGTGTTTTAGCTGCTGCCCTACTCCATCAATTATTATGTATCCATACAGCAAAACAGGGGCTTGACCTTATCTTGAATAACTAATACACTGATAAAAACAGGTACTTGACTTAGAGTTTTTTCGGGTATACTGGTTATATAATTTTGACGATGGCAGATAATGGCGACGGTAAAAAAGCAGCGATTTTAGCTGCCATGCAGCAGATTCAAAAGCAATACGGTACTGGTTCAATAATGAGGCTTGGCGAAAGAGCAGAAAAACTCTCCGTAGAAACTATTTCCACCGGTTCAATTGCTTTGGATTTAGCCTTAGGTGTCGGTGGTCTCCCCCGCGGCCGGATTATTGAAATCTACGGGCCGGAGGCTTCCGGGAAAACAACCGTGGCTTTGCATGTTATCGCTGAGGCCCAAAAGCGGGGTGGAGTGGCAGCTTTTATTGATGCTGAGCATGCCCTGGACCCGCAGCGGGCACAAAAGTTAGGTGTGAACTTGGATGACCTGTTGATTTCCCAGCCGGATACCGGTGAACAGGCGCTTGAAATTGCTGAAACTTTAATCCGCTCCGGTGGGGTTGATGTATTAGTGATTGACTCAGTAGCTGCTTTGGTTCCTAAAGCAGAAATAGAAGGGGAAATGGGTGATGCCATGATGGGGATGCAGGCCCGCCTGATGTCTCAGGCGCTGCGGAAGTTAACCGGAGCCATCTCCAACACTAATACCATTGCTATTTTTACCAACCAGCTTCGCCAAAAGATTGGAGTAATGTTTGGCAACCCGGAAACAACCACCGGAGGCCTTGCATTGAAGTTTTATTCATCGGTCCGCCTGGATATCCGCAAAATTGAAAACATTAAGCAAGGGGATCTGGTAGTGGGATCCCGCCACCGGGTAAAAGTGGTTAAAAATAAAGTGGCGCCCCCATTTCGCATTGCTGAATTTGACATGGATGAAAGTGGCATTTCCCACGCCGGTGAGTTACTTGATGTTGGCATCGAACTGGGAATATTGACTAAATCTGGTGCATTTATCCGCTGGGGCGAAGAGATGCTGGGACAGGGCCGCCAGGCAGCAATTGACAACCTAAAAGAAGATAAGAAAAAAGCTGAAAAACTAGAAAAAGAGATCCGGGAAGCATGGACCAAACAATCTTCCACCAAAGAAATCGTGGTGGGCAAGGAAGAGGAAGGTGCCGGAGTAGGAACTGTAGAAGAAGCGGGATAGTGCTTAAGTTATTGCTAAACCACAAGGTGGCGAAGCGATTTGAGTTTAATAGAGATTGCTTCAGTCACCTTTGGCTCCTTCGCAATGACGGAATAAATGCCAAAAGTTACCTCTGTAGAACATCAAAAAAAGAACCCTCACCGTTTTAATATATTCCTGGATGGTCAGTTTGCCTTTGGGGCGGATGAAGATTTGATAGTTGACTACTGTCTGCTGAGAGGCAAAACAATTTCTCAGGAAAATTTAAACAAACTGCTTTTTGAGGCAGAAGCTGGTAAATTAATTGATCGGGTTTATAATTTATACTCAATTAGGGAACGGAGTGAAAAAGAAATTCGGGATTACTTCAAACTTTTATCTTTCAAAAATAAAATTAAAGGTAAAGAAAAAATTTCTCCGGAGATTGTGGATCTGGTGGTAGAAAAATTAAGACGGAAAGGCGTAATCAATGATTTAAGATTTGCCAAAGCTTGGGTGGAAAGCCGCAGAAAGAGCAAGCAAAAAGGGATGATGGCCATCAAGGCTGAACTATATCAGAAGGGCATTGACCGGGAGATAGTTGAAGAAGTAGTTGGCGGACAGAGCGCAGCGGGCAGTGAAGAAGAGCTGGCAAAACAGGCTTTAGAGAAAAAATTAAAGTCCTGGAAAAACACGGATAAACCAACTCTCTATAAGAAAGCTATTGAGTTTCTACTACGACGTGGATTTGAATACGGAGTAGCAAAAAGCGTAGTCGGTGAACGCCTTAAATCTACTTGACATCCCCCTTGAAAGGCTTATACTCTGATCTTGACCTGCCTCGACCAATGACAAATACTGTAGAGAATCCAGTAGAGTGGGGTGATTTAGAGATCCGAAAGACTGTTAGTCCTTTTATAAATCATCAGGTAAAAGGTGTTTTCCCGAAAAATTCAGCTTACATGAGAGGCGACTATAACCGGGTATATTGCATTGAAGAGGGTTTTGGCGAACAAGGGCATGGCTTTTTTCAAAAAGCTAAAATGGTTACTCTGGAGCCTGATGGTGAATTTAAGAGCGGTATGGTAAGCCAATATGTAGGAGATTGGAATTCCCGGTGGGAATTTTATCATGCCCGACTGGACGCAGCCAGCCCTTTGTCCGTTGTACGTTATGCGCCGACATTGCTGTTGAAGATGTATGAGGAAATAGAAAAGGAGTTACCCAGGCAGAAAGAACCTTTGCGGATCCAGCAGGCTTTGGAAGTGTTGTCCACACGGCCCGACGTATTAAGAAGCGTTGTTTCCATAAGCCATGACTCGCTTTTAGAGATGGGTGAGGATGATCCAGCTGCTTTTCCTCATGGGGATCAGGATTACGGAGAGATCGCCCTGCCGGCAATGGATGAGATGATTAAAGAAATGACTGGTCAGGTGCCAGCTAATGATCCGCTGGAAAAATACCGGCTGGCTTTTAATTTATTGACCCGGCGTCCGGTCTTGGAGGAAGAGCTTGGTGCGATGGCTGCATCTATGCGAGTCAGACCGATAGAAGGGGTTTTTAAGGAAGTCGTTGCGGAAGTTGTTGGCAAGGGACTTTTTTTAACTACCCATAAAGACGATGAAAAGTTGCGCTGGTTTGGTACCCCGGTAGCTGGTGGTTACAATATAGTGCGACGCTCCGAAAATTTGCTCTTGTCTACAGGAACCCATAATATCTGGTCGTGGGGGATATCCGAAAAAGGGGATATTCGGGAGATTCAACAAGGAGACGGTTGCGTTAATTTCCAGCGTTGTCCGGAGCATTTATTGCAAATGGCACCACGTATCATGAACAACTTTATCCAGCGGATTGTTGGGGAACAGTTTCCCGATATTGAGAGGTACTAGGCAGTTTTCCCCGGTTTGATTTTTTATAGTAAATTAAGTAAACTATTAGACAGTCCAAAAGAATCTGGGGATTTTATGAAGACAGATTTTCAAAAAATCGCAGTCAAGTAATTTCTTCTCCCCGAAGCATCGGGAAAATTTCTTTTGGGCCGAAATTATGCAAAAAACTTTTGGTTTAACAACTAACCCCGATGACGATCGTCCCGCCGCGGATTTTTCCCACCGTGAAGCAGAGCTTGCCAAACGGGAAGGGATTTTGGAGGAGCGCGAGCGGGTTTTAGCAGAAAAAATGCAAGCGACTGACGAGAAATCAGAGAACCTGGAAAAAATCCGCAAAGACCTGATAGCCAAACTGGAAAAATCAGCTAGGATGTCGGCGGAAGAAGCCCAAAAAGTCTTGCTGGAAAATGTCGAGAAAGACCTGGCGGCGGAAATTTCCAAAAAGATTAAGGAAGCGGAAGACGAAGTGAAGCTGCATTCGGAAGAAAAAGCCCGGGAAATTTTATCGGAAGCGATGTTGCACGGGGTAACTGATTATGTCGCCGAATTCACCACTTCGCAAGTTGAGCTTCCTGATGAGCAGATGAAGGGCCGGATTATCGGCAAAGAGGGCCGCAACGTCCGGACTTTTGAAAACGCTACCGGGGTGGATGTCTTGATGGATGAAACTCCCGGAGTCCTGATTCTTTCCTCTTTTGATCCAGTCCGCCGGGAGATTGCTCGCCTCTCTTTGGAGCGGCTGATTAAGGATGGCCGGATTCAACCCCAACGGATTGAGGAGATAGTCGATTCCACAAAAAATGATGTGGAAAGATGGATGATGCAGGCCGGTGAACAACTTTGTCATGATGCCAACGTTTATAACCTTCCGCCTGAGCTGGTGGCTATGCTGGGAAGGTTTAAATACCGTTACTCATACGGCCAAAATATGCTCCAACATACTCTGGAAGAAACCAGGATTGGTGTAGCTTTAGCTAAAATGTTGGGTGCCAACGTCAACATAGTCCGGCTGGCCTGTTTACTGCATGATATCGGCAAAGTTGCTACTGAAGATGAAGGGACGCATATTGAAAAAGGTGTCCAAATCGCTAAGAAATTTGGTATGCCGGGAGGGGTTGTCAATGCCGTTGCCGAGCATCACGAAGATAAGCCGTTTTCATCCGTTGAGTCAATTTTAGTCTATATCGCCGACGCTATTTCAGGGGCCCGTCCGGGAGCCCGCCGGGAAGATGTGGAGGATTACATTAAACGGATCGAGGACATTGAAAAAATTGCCACATCTTTTGACGGTGTGGATAAAGCTTTTGCTGTTTCTGCGGGCCGGGAAGTTAGGGTAATTGTTATCCCCGACAAAGTTTCCGATGATGAGCTGCCCAAACTGACCCACGAAATCGCCGAGAAGATTTCTCAAGAGGTTGTGGTCCCAGGACAGGTTAAAGTAACGGCGATCCGGGAAGTGCGAGCGACCGACTTTGCTCTCAGCGCCCAATGATCTGCATCCTTGGCAACGCCCGCCCTTTGTGCTAAAAAGAGAGCGTTGAGAAACTCTCGGCAAGTTTTTATTTCTGAAGCTGCATTTTCTTTAATCATTCTTCTAGGAGTCACTCTTTGGGGAATTGCCGTTATTTTAGCCCATCCTGCCCATGCCATTGTTTCCTGGGATGAAGGTTTTCATGGCGGAGCTGCCCTTTTTGTTACTCAGGTTTTGCGCCACCACTTTGATTTTTACCCTTATACTTATATTTTGAGTGATTTTATTAACGGGGTCATCTGGTATCCGCCTTTGTGGCTGATAGTTTCCGGAATATTGGGAGCATTAGAAGGCCCGTCTGTAGAAGTATACCGGTTTTCAACGCTTTTGTTCGGTGTAACAACGCTTGTTCTAGTAGCCTTTTTTAGCAGGAGCATTGGTGGGAAAAAAGCGGGATTTTTTGCAGCTTTGGTTTTGGCGGTGAACCCGGTGTTTATTATTTACAGTCACCTGATGATGCGGGAGGTACCGCTTCTTTTTGGGGTTTCTTTGGCCCTTCTTTTTTATTTTCGCTATCTGATCCGACCGAAGGTCAACAGATTTGACCTGGTGGTTACTACTTTGGCTTTTGCTGTTGCCGCCTTGAGTAAGATTATGGCAGTGGCAATTATTCCGGCCACAATCACAATCTTTGGCATATTTTTGTTTACATTTTACCGAGCAACATTGGTTTGGCAAAGGTTTTATTCCCGTCCCACCGCTTTCTTTCTTGGTGCGATGCTAATTTCATTTTTAAGCTACCGCTATCTGGTTTTAAAAACCCTTAATGCCGACATGATCCAATTTTTCTTAGGACAATCATCCAGTTTGGGCGGGGAGAAAAATTTGCTGATTTTAACTCTGCACAACTTTATCTCAGGGTGGGATTATTATCTGCAGATATTTTCACAGATGCCGCTTTTTTCGCTGGTCTGGTTGGTTTCTTTAGCCAGCCTGGTTATTTTCCAGAGAAAACCAATTTCTTTTTATCTTTTGATTTGGGTAATTGTTACCTATTTAGCTTTTACAGTAGTTCGTCCCCTGGCTTACCAATATATTATGTCAATTTATGCTCCGCTGTCGGTGGCCACAGGGCTTTTGTGGGCCGGCTGGCTGGACAAAAAAGTGTCAGTCCGCCGGAGCCTAATTTTTTGCTTGGTGTTTGTTGCAGCGATCATTTTAGGACTAAGCTCCTTTGATAAAACGGCCTCAATTATCTGGTGGAAAACGATAACAAACCAGGACCAGGTGGCGGCAGAGGTGGTACAAAATGCTCATGAGGGAGATCGGGTAGTGGTCAGCGGGGACGGAAACATTTTCCTTCTCCACCTGCTCGGCGAGAGCAAGAAAATTCAGACAATCAACGGCGCTGCAAAGGTTTGTTCTCAAACTTTGGAAGATAGCGCGGAGTGGGCAATTGCTGATTTTGGTCCGCAGGATCCTATTGGTTTGACAAAGTTTGATTTGACAACCTGGCAAAAATTTGCCGGCAACTCAAACGACACCGGGGCGACAACAATTTATCATAATCCTGAGGCGGGCAATAAGGTGATGCTGACAGGGAGTAAGCTGGATACCCTAACTTGTTCACGGCTTCTTCGCCCGGGAAAAAATAAAATAACTTTTTGGGCTACGGCAAACATGAAAAATGGCGGGTTGGCAAATTCTCCTGCAGTTTTATCTTTGAGGACTAAAATATTTAAGCCGTTAGCAGAAACGGTAGTCGGCCCCGCGGCAATAAATAACTCCCTCGGTAAACAGAGGAGTTATTCTATGATTTTTAACCAGCAGAAAATTGATCAGCCGGCATTTTTTCTTTTCTTTCCTCCGCAGGGGGTAAATTTGGACGTAGAGAAGATAGAAATAGATTATCTTGGGAATAAATGAGTGCTTTACAAAGCATCGTCTATTTGCTAAATTAATGAACATGACTAAGAATCAGCTTGTGGAAAAAGTTGCCAAAAAGTCCTCGCTGACCAAAAGAGCAGCAGCTGATGCGGTAAATTCTACATTTAATTTGATAAGTGACTCCTTAATCCGCGGAGAAAAAGTGGTTGTAACAGGTTTTGGTACTTTTCTGGTTCGTTCCCGTGCAGCGCGCCGTGGTAGGAATCCGCAAACCGGACAGGCGATTCAAATTCCCCAGAAAAAAACGCCCGGTTTTGCCGCCGGCAAGACTCTCAAGAGGAAAATAAAGTAACTTCGCTTTCTGCAAGTTGATATTCCGGGTTTAATACCATTACACTTTGCTTATGGGAAAGTATTGGGCGTATTTTAAGTTATCTCTGCAGACAATCCTTGAATACCGGGGAGATATGGTTATTTATACCCTCAATAACGGGGCAATGCCTTTGGTGGGTTTGTTAATTTGGTTGGCAGCAGCAAGCGGAGGAGCGAAACTGGCAATAGCTGCTCCGGATCTGATCGTTTATTTCCTGCTGGCTGCTTGGGTTAATATCGTCGTTTTTAGCTGGGGATCGTGGTACGTTTATGAAATTATCGATAAAGGAGATTTTTATAAATATCTTATAAAACCATTCTCGCTGGCCTGGGGGTTTGCTGCTGAAAACGGTGCGCAGCAGGTATTAAAGACAGTGGTAATCTCGGCGGTAATTTTAATTATTGCAGTGGTACTGTCACGTTCTTACCCGCTTCATTTAAGGGTTACTCCGCTTTCGCTATTGCTTTTTTTGCCAAGCCTGGTGATGACAGGCCTGATCGTTTTTTATATTGAACTATGTTTAGGTTTAACTGCATTTTGGGTTTATGATATCGATTTTTTAACCAATACCTATAATATGCTCAACCAGTTGTTGTCAGGAAGGTTGATCCCACTGGTTTTTTTACCCGCGGGTTTAGCCAGTGCCTCAACGTTTATGCCTTTCCGTTATACTCTTTCTTTTCCGATCGAAGTCCTGCTTAATAAAGTTGGCGGATATGAGGAGTTGCTTGGTTTTATGATCCAGATAATTTGGCTGGGTGCAACATTCGTTTTGTACAGACTGCTTTATCAGCAAGGAGCTAAAAATTACCAGGGGTTTGGCGGATGAAATATTACCTTAGAATATTTTTGGCGTTGATAAATACTGCTTCCAAAAGGTATTTAGAATATAGATGGAATACTTTCGGAAATCTTGTCACCTCCACCCTCTCCCTCATTTTAGTTATTTTTTTCGTGGATATTATTTTCTCTCAAACTAATAATATTGCCGGATGGACAAAACCTGAAGTGTTATTTTTTGTCGGCACTTTTCGGGTTTTCAGTTCTCTGCTCTCGTTTTTGTATCTGCGCAGCATTAATTTTATCCCTAAATATATTCAACGGGGAGATTTGGATATGTTTCTGGTTAAGCCGGTCAATGTTCAATTTTACGTAAGCCTCTGCTTTACCAGAGTATATGAAATTATTAATCTTTTGCCGGGAATAGTACTGATAGGTTACGCCTTGCAGAGTCTTGGTGGTGTTTCTTGGGAGGGATGGCTACTGCTTTTGGGAGGAGTTATTTGCGGACTACTAATTTTCTATGGACTGTATTTTATGTGTGCAACTCTGGCTTTTTGGTTTGTACAATTTAACTCTTTAACCAGTATTTACTTTGTGGCTAATTCTTTCCTATGTTTCCCGACTGATGTATTCGGCAAAAATGGTTCGCTCGTTTTTACTTACCTGATTCCTCTGGGTTTTATTGTTACAGTACCGGTAAGAATCTTTTTGGCAAAAGATCCACCCTTATTTCTTATTTTGTCCGTCTTTTTCGCTGCGCTTTCTTTGTGGCTATCTGTAAAATTTTGGAATTATGCCCTGAAACACTATACTTCGGCCAGTTCCTAGTTTAAAATGAAGTTATGGAAGATCCGGTAATTAAGGTTAAAGATTTAAAGAAATACTACCGCATTCATCAAAAAGAACCCGGTCTGGCCGGCTCGGTTAAATCCCTCTTTTCCCGCAAATATTACAACGTTGAGGCGGTCAATGATATCTCCTTTGAAATCGGTGAAGGAGAGCTGGTTGGCTTTATCGGGCCAAATGGGGCAGGGAAGACTACGACCCTGAAGGTTTTATCCGGCCTGCTTTATCCAACCTCCGGTTATGTCCGGGTTTTAGGTTTTGAGCCGTTTAAAAGACAGCCGAAATTTCAAAAACAGTTTTCCCTGGTGATGGGCCAAAAAAACCAACTGTGGTGGGATTTGCCGGCTTGGGAAAGTTTTATTTTAAACAAGGAAATTTATGAAGTTCCCGATAACCAGTTTGAAACTATTGTCCATGAGTTGTCGGAGATGCTGGAGATCAAAGACATTTTAAAGGTGCAGGTCAGGAAGTTATCCCTGGGCCAGCGGATGAAGGCAGAACTGGTAGCGGCTTTGTTGCATTCACCAAAGGTTTTATTTTTGGACGAACCGACGATTGGCCTGGATGTAGTGGCACAAAAAAAGATGCGGGATTTTGTTAAGGAGTATAACCAGCAATATAAAGCTACGATTATTTTAACCTCTCATTATATGGGAGATGTTAAGGAGCTTTGCAAAAGGGTGATCGTTATTGATAAAGGTATTATTTTGTATGATGGATTATTGGAGAAGATTGTCGAGAAATTTGCCGCTCATAAAGTGATTAAAGTTGATTTCGAAAAGCCAATTGATCCGGAGAAATTGAAAAATATCGGTGAGATCAAGGAAAACGAAGAGATGCATTATTTGATTCATGTACCAAGGAAAGAAGCGCCCAAGCGGGCAGCCAAGTTATTAGACAACTTTCCGGTTGTGGATTTGACAATAGAAGAGCCACCCATCGAGGATGTTATCCGGCAAGTTTTTAATGGGGGAAAAGTTTGACTTCCCTACCCCTTTTTATGTAATATGTATCCATACGCAAATGAGTAAGCCAAAGGAAGAGAAAAAAATCGAAGTTCCCTTAAATGTTTTGGCAAAACTCTTAACTCCTTCGGAAATCCGGATGTTAAAAAACCGCTGGCATATTATTAACCTTTTAGATGATGGTTTAACCATCCGCCAGGCAGCGGCCCAGGCGAAAGTAGGTACGGATACTGTTGTACGGGTAGCTCGGATGGCGGAGAAAAGTGAGGTTAGGAAAGAAGTTGATAAAGAACTAAACACCCATCGCAAAATAAGAACTAACACTCCCTGGATCTTCGGCAAGAACGAATAATGCACAAATACATTAAGGTTTTTAATGTTTCCTGGCAAAATGAATTTACCTACCGCCTGAATTTTATTCTCTGGCGGATTCGTAACCTGCTGCGTTTTTTGATGACTTATTTTTTATGGTCAGGTATTTTTATCGGCCAGAGGCAAATTTTCGGTTATTCACAAGAACAGATTATAACTTATGTTTTTTTGGTTCTGATTGTTCAGACATTTGTTACATCTGCTCCATCCCAAGACAATATCGGCGGAGAAATTGCCAACGGAGACTTAAGTAATTATTTGCTAAAACCGGTTAGCTATATCAAATACTGGTTTACTCGGGATTTAGCCAGCAAACTGTTTAACCTGTTTTTTGCCGTTTTTGAAATAACACTGCTGTGGCTGATTTTCCGTCCGGCTGTATTTTTTCCGGCTCAGGTTTTGAGTATTGCAGGGTTTTTTCTTAGCGTAACCGCGGCAGTTTTTATCAATTATTTTTTAAGCCTTGTAGCCAGGTTTGTAACTTTTTGGACGCCGGAAAACACCTGGGGAATAGCCTTCGTGGTTTTGGTGCTGATCGAGATACTCGGAGGCGGTATATTCCCTCTGGATGTGCTGCCGAAACCTGCCTTTTTTGCCCTCCAGCTGACCCCTTTCCCCTATCTGGTATATTTTCCCATCGCAATTTTTGTGGGAAAAGTAACAGGTTTGTATTTAATTCAGGTACTATTGCAATCGTACGTATGGGTTTTTATGCTGTACTGGGTGATGATGAAAATCTGGCAGGTGGGTTTGAAAGTATATGGGTCGGAGGGAAGGTAGCTTATGAAAGAATTTAAAATCTGGCTAAGATATACGTCCAACTCATTTCAGCAAACTTTAAGTAACCGGACACTGGTGGCAATTTTTATAACTGGTAAAACTTTACGGATTGCCCTGTTTTTATTGTTTCTAATATTTTTATTTCAGGGGACCAGGGGAATCGGTGGTTATAATCGAAATCAAATTATTTTTTTCTATCTTTCATTTAATTTTATTGATACCCTGGCGCAATTGGTGTTTCGTGAAGTTTATAGATTCCGTCCGCTGGTAATTACCGGCGAGCTGGATTTTGTTTTATTAAAACCGCTCAATCCTTTAATCAGAGTGCTTCTGGGGGGCAGTGATGTTTTAGATCTGATTATGCTGGTTTTAATAGCGGCAGCTACTTTCTGGTTTGGGATAACGCATCTTAATACCAACTTCCCCGGCTGGATTCTCTATTTCCTGCTTATTGCCAATGGTCTGATGCTGGCAACAGCTTTCCATATTTTTGTTCTGGGGGTAGGTGTAATGACGACTACTGTTGACAATCTGGTGATGATTTACCGTGATATGACTTCAATGCTGCGGGTCCCGGTTGATTTATATACTGAACCAATAAGAGCAATACTGACCTTTATTATTCCGCTGGGAATTATGATAACTTTTCCGGCGAAAGCTTTAATGGGGCTCTTGTCTTGGCAGATGATTACTATTTCTGTGGGCCTGGCAGCAGTTTTAATGTTTTTGTCTTTGAAGTTTTGGAGTTACGCTTTAAAACAATATTCTTCCGCCAGCAGCTAAAATATTATGAAGAAAGTATTGGTTATTCTTGGTCCTACCGCCACCGGTAAGACTGATTTGGGGCTTTTTTTGGCGAAAAAATTTAACGGTGAACTAGTTTCCTGTGATTCGCGGCAAGTTTATAGAGGCTTGGACATTGGCACAGGTAAGGAAGCAAGTAAAAAGTTAGAAGTAAAAAAACAAAAATGTTTTTGGGAAATTGACGGAATAAAGACTTGGATGTATGACGTAGCAGATCCGCAGACGAGGTATGCTGTTAAAGATTATGTTGGTGCTGCCTGTCGGATTATTGATGAAATAACACAAAAAGGTAAATTGCCGATTGTTGTGGGGGGGACAGGGTTATATTTGCGGGGGCTTTTAGACGGTTTTTCGAATTTAGCAATTCCGGTGGATGAAAAATTGAGAAGGAAACTGCAGGGTCTCTCCTTACATGAGTTGCAGAAAAAACTGCAGGAGCTTTCCCCTTCCCGCTGGGAAAAAATGAACGATTCTGACAGATCTAACCCCCGTCGCCTGCTCCGCTCTATCGAATTAGTAATTATGTATGGATTCATTGATCAACAGGTAAAATACAGAGGGTTAAACCAGCGGTTTAAAATTTTAAAAATCGGCCTGACTGTTCCCCGCGAGGTTTTAAATAGCAGAATTGATCTACGCCTGAAAGCTCGTTTGGACCAAGGATTAGTCGAGGAGGCAAAAAAGTTGCAGGCAGAGGGGCTAAGTTTGGAAAGAATGAAAGAATTGGGGTTGGAATACAGCGGGTTGGCCCGACTTTTGGGAAAAGAAATTTCGCGGGAGGAGATGATTAAAATTCTCAGTTTAAAAATTCACCAATATGCCAAGCGTCAGGTGACCTGGTTTAGAAAAGAGCAGGACGTCAACTGGTTCGATATTACCAAGGACAACTTTGCCTTACAGGTAGAAAAATGTGTTCGGGAATGGTACTATTCAGTTGATGAGCAGACGGATTGATATATCCTACAAGACGATTATTTTTATCGCCATTTTTTCTTTGGCGATATGGATTTTTTTCCAAATTTTAGACGTGTTGCTGCTTTTTTTCGTGGCCTTCATTTTTATGTCGGCTCTCTCCCCCCTGGTAGACCGCCTAATCAGGTGGGGAGTACCAAAAACCGGAGCGGTGATTTTAATGCTTGTTTTGTTTTTTGCCATACTCGGTTTACTTCTGGGAGTAGGAGTGACTCCCCTGGTCTCTCAGACCGGTCACCTCTATCAAAAATTAGCAGAAGCTTTAAATGGCTTACTGCAAACTAATCTGATAAATCAATCAACAATCAGCCAGCAGGTCTCTCTGATTTCCACTCAGGCTCTGGGGGTGACCCTGGATGTGGTAAAAAATCTGGTCAGCTTTATCAGTGTGATTGTAGTGACTTTATACATGCTACTTTATAAGGAAAAGATGGAGAGCCTGGGAACGTCGCTTTTTATCAGTAACCCGCAGCGGGCCCGCAAGGTTTTGGAACTGATTGAAAGTAAACTGGGAGCCTGGCTACGGGGTCAGATAGTTTTGTCGGTAACAATCGGAGTGATGGTTTATATCGGGCTTTTTTTGATCGGCATAGATTTTGCCTTGCCGCTGGCAATTTTAGCAGCGCTTTTGGAGGTAGTGCCGGTAATCGGACCAATTATTTCCGCTATCCCGGCAGTGCTTTTGGCCCTGACGGTTTCCCCGGTGGTGGCAGTTATAGTGGCAGTTTTGTATATGGTTATTCAGCAGCTGGAAGGGCATCTGATTGTACCCCAGGTTATGAAGCGGGCTGTGGGTTTAAATCCCCTGCTGGTAATCCTGGCTATTTCGGTGGGAGGAAGGCTTCTGGGAGTAGGCGGAGCGCTTCTGGCGGTGCCGATTGCTGTCGTGGTCCAGTTAATTTTGCAGGAAGGCCTCAGTATTGAACTGGAATAATCCGTTTTCCCGGTATAATTTGCTCTTAGCCTCAAAATAAGCTAAGATATACGTGCCCAGGAAGCTGGATGATACTTCGCTTAAGGCGGAGAGGAAAGTCCAGACAGCACAGAGCAAGGTGTCCCGCGTAAGCGGGAAGCCGTAAGGTCTAGTCAGAGCAACAGTGACGAACCGGGTGGCGCCGGGTGAAACGATCAAGCGACCGGATCCTTTTTATGTCAGGGTTTACCCTGAGCGTAATTAGGGGCAATCCTCCCTGCTGCAATCCTAGAATCAGCCGGGCTGCTCGCCTGATGGCTGAAATGAGGAGCATCCCGCCCAAAAGGCGGGGCCAGGTGACTAACTATCATTTGGAGATAAATTTCATCTAAAACAGAATCTGGCTTATCGGTTTCCTGGGCACAGATTTTTCTTCTAGAGCTTCTGCTAAACTGATTTGGTGAATCAATGTGTTGGAGCAGGTGTTGGTTTTCTTGGCGGGTTATGCAGAGTGGTTAGCCAATCAGCCCTATGGGCAACACCTAACCTTTATTCCCAGCCTTTTGATTGGTGCATCTGGCAGAGTGATCCATTTGCACCACTGGATTCTATACCTGCTGGTATTGATGCATTGAGTATCTGGGCTTTTAAAACTGGGAGAATTTTCCACACGGCGACACTGATGGTTTCCTGTTTCCTGATCTCTGCGACGCTTTACGGTTTTTACAAATTCCCCGGCTGGCTTCAACTGATTAAATAGTTAAATCGCCCACTCCGCGAAGTGGAGAACAAGAAGATACTGCGTGGCGTAAGGCCGCGGCAGATTCATTTTATACCTTTTTTAAGGGCTAAAGTCAGCAGGAAAATGACCAGCGCTAGAAGGACGATCGCTCCTCCGGCCGGCAGGTCAAGGTAATAAGAGGTAAAAATTCCTACAATAACCGAGAATAAGGAGATTGCTTCTGAAATAATTATTGTTTGTTTGAAACTAGCTTTGTACTGCAGAGCCGTAACTACCGGTATTACAATAAGGGCAGCTATCAGTAGAACTCCGACAATCGGGATTGACAGCGCTACAGTCAGGGCTGTGGCAATAATCAGAATAATATTTACCAGGTGGGTATGAATACCACTGACACTGGCGATTTCCTCATCAAAAGAGACGGCAACTAACTCTTTATAAAACGCTAAAAGCGTAATTATGACAACCACACCGACTGCCCCGATGATGTAAATGTCCGACTGCCTGACTGTGATAATACTGCCGAAAAGATAACTAAAGAGATCGGCATTAAAGCCGTGTGCTAGGCTGATCAGTATAACCGCAAGCGCCAGACTTCCGGATAGAAAAATAGCCAAGGCGGATTCGCCATAAACTTTGCGTGAGATCCTTAGCCGTTCAATAGCTACAGAAGAAGCTACTGCGGCAAATAGAGCAGTTATCAGCGGATTAGTCTGTAGTAGCAAGCCGATGGCCACACCGGCCAGGGAAACATGAGACAGGGTATCGGCAATCAAGGAATAACGCCGCAAAACCAAAAAAACTCCGATAACCGGAGCAGTCAGGGAGATAATAACTCCCGCTTCCAGCCCTCTGACAATGAATGTATACTGGAATAGATCAAGCATAGTCAGTGAGATTCAGCATGTTGAGCAACGATCTTTACCCCTTTCCCGTAAAGATCAGATACATCATTCCTTCTGATGAAATCTTTCGGTTTGCTGTCATAAATTAAGGTCTTATTAACACAGGCAATTTCCGTTACCTCTGTTGCCACGACACTTAAATCGTGCGAAACCAGCACTAAGGTTATACCTAGTTCTTTGTTTAATCGCTGCAGCAACTTATAGAATTGTTCTTGTGCTTCCTGGTCGACTCCGGCTGTCGGCTCATCCAGAAAGATCACCTCCGGTTCAGCTGCAAGGGCTCTTGCGATGAATACCCGCTGTTGTTGCCCTCCGGACATATCTCCAATTAAACGGTTTCGAAAGTTCATCAGATTTACCTGTTTGAGGGCTTCCTCTACCTTTTCGTTATCAATTTTTTTGGGCCAGCGGAATAAGCCGATTTTAGCACATCTGCCCATAGCCACGACCTCTTTCACGGTGGCCGGAAAATTAATGTCAAAACTAGTTGCCTTTTGGGAGACATAGCCGATCATTGGCCATTCTTTAAAACTATCAATCTCCTGCCCAAAAATTTTAATGGTTCCACGAGATGGTTTTACAAGGCCAAGAATAAGTTTTAAAAGAGTTGTTTTCCCGCCCCCATTTGGGCCGATTATCCCCAGATAATCACCTCTGTGGATATTGAGATTAATGTTTGTTAGAACCTCGTCCGTGTTGTTG
This sequence comes from bacterium, assembly GCA_021790255.1. Lineage (GTDB taxonomy): Bacteria > Patescibacteriota > Microgenomatia > Daviesbacterales > UBA10151 > JAJYIE01. The sequence goes on from JAJYIE010000006.1 coordinate 15,811, forward strand.
CCGGCGTACGAAAACGAGACGCCTGTTATCTCAATAATATTTTTAGTGTGGTCAATTGTTACTGACATTGTAAGGCTGTACGAAGATTAACCAGATTCTGTTGCATCACAGTAAAGTAGTCTTTGCCCTTTTCTATATCATCATTGCTCAGTCCTTCCAAAGGATCAAGGACTAAAGTTTTTGCCCCAATCTCGTTCGCCAGAGTTTCTGACAATTTGGGGCTGACCAGACTTTCAAAAAAGATGTATTTTACATTGTGGGTTTTGGCAAATTGGACAATTTGGGCAAGTTTGGCGGGCGACGGCTCAGCATCTGGTGAAAGTCCTGTGATGGCTACCTGGTTCAACCCATATCGTTTGGTAAGATGCCCGAATGCCGCGTGAGAAGTGATGATGTCTTTTTCCCGACAATTGGCCAAACCTTGCCGGTATGATTGATCCATCTGGGCCAACCTAGCTGTTAAGTTTTGAGCATTAGACCGATAGTATATGCTGTTTCCCGGATCAGCCTTTTCGAAACCCTTTGCTATTCTGCTAACTTCTATCTCGGCAAGTACGGGGTCTACCCAAACGTGTGGGTCCTGATCATCAGAAAATAACCCTTCTCCGGCTGTGACTATAGCAACTTGTTTTCCGCTTAACTGGTCCTTAATTTTATTTCCCCACCCTTCGATTCCTCCGTTTATGATGAGCAGTTTGCCGGTTTCTATGCGGGCCATATCGGCGATTGTTGGTTCAAAATCATGCGGTTCTGATCCGGCCGGAGTAATATTTTGCACCTGAGCCCTGTCCCCTCCGATCTGCGTGGCAAAATAGTACAAAGGATAAAAGGATGCGCTAACTTGCAGCTTGTTATTTCCGGGAGCGATAACTGCCCGTGAAGAATGTAGGCTGACCAGGATAAGAAAAACTACCACAGTTAATACTCCTGCGGCAGCCGGCAACCTCTTCTTCATATTATGTTTAGGAGTATATCACTGTATTAGTAATTTTTGTTACACTAATTGCAGGAGTACATCATGCGGCTGTCCATCAAGATATTCTCACTTTTAGTCCTGGTTCTTTCCCTTTGTATTTTTTGGTCTTACTTCCTGATTACCCAAGTTACTCCTTATGTTGGGGCGTCACTGCCGAATGAAGTGTTCCCCGTTGGGAGCAGTTGGACTATCGACTTTGCTTTTGTCCTGTTTTTTGCAGTGCTGCCGGCCGTTGCCCTCCTCTGGCTGGTTATTCATAAATTTGTCGTAACACCGATTAATGATCTGGTTACTGCCACCACTTATATTGCCGGCGGCAATTTGGGTCATACCGTTAAGGTTTCTTCTCATGATGAGCTGGGAACTTTATCCCTGAATATTAATAAGATGGTGAGGAGTCTGGTGGGATCTTTTCAGGGGATGGCCAGCTCTATCAAACAAACTGAGAACGAGGGCGTTGAGCTGGAAAGCAAGGTCATGGAGCTGGCCCGGGCCAAGGCTCACTCAGATGCCTTGTTAAACAACATCGGTGAGGGAGTCATGGCAATCGATTCCGCAGGCAGAATAACTTTTGTTAACGGAAAGATTGAATATCTGTTTGGCAGCAAGGGGAAAAATGCAGTGGGGCAGAACTGGAGTAAGCTTTTGCTATCTTATGAGAAGACAGATAACCATTACCAAATAGCCAACCACCAAATGGTGCTAGACGTTTTGATCAACGGAAAACCGATCACCGGCGAGGGCTATTTTATGAGAGATGGCGATGTGATATTTCCAGCCTCGGTTAACATTTCTCCGGTTCGGGTGGGCAGCAGAATTGAGGGAGTGATCATAATTTTGCGTGATATCACCCGGGAAAAAGAGGTTGATAAAAACAAAAATGAATTTATTACTTTAGCTTCCCATCAATTGCGGACCCCTTTATCGGCCATGAAATGGTACCTGGAAATGCTTTTGGACGGGACAGTCGGTGAGCTTTCTGACGAGCAGAAAGAGCTGGTAAAAAGCCTGACCTCATCAGTGGAAAGAATGACCACATTGGTCTACGCTTTTCTGGATATTTCTCGGATTGAGGCAAAACAGGTCATTACCCATCTTCGCCCGACCGATTTGAATCCGCTCGTCCGCCAGGTGGTTGACGATTTTAAGATCCTCCTTGATGAAAAAAGCCAGCACATTGAAATCAATATTCCCTCTGATTTGCCGCAGGTGGAGGTAGATGACCGGTTGATTAAGCAGGTTTACTCTAATTTATTGACAAATTCAATTAAGTATACCCAAAAAGATGGAAATATTAAGGTGGTACTTTATGTAAAGGACAATCGTATTATCTCTGAAATATCCGATGACGGAGTTGGTATTCCGCAAAGTGAACAAGGAAAGATTTTCCAGAAGTTTTTCCGGGCCACCAACGTTTTGAAGGTGGACACAGACGGCACCGGCTTGGGGCTTTATCTGGTGAAGCAAATCGTCGAATCTTTCCACGGCAAGATTTGGTTTGAAAGCGCGGAAAATGGCGGAACAACCTTTTGGTTCAGCCTACCGTTTTCTGCAAAAAATAATATATAATAAGGAGTAAGTATGGCCAAAATATTAGTTGTCGAAGACGACCGCTTTTTGCTGAACGCTTATAAAATTAAGCTGAATAAGGCGGGTTTTGATGTTTCAACTGCTACTAACGGGGAAGAGGCTTTGCAGTCTCTGGAAACAGTCCGGCCTGATTTAATCCTGCTCGATTTGATACTTCCACAAAAGGACGGTTTTTATTTTTTGCAGCAGTACAAACAAAAATTTCCCAGCTCTCCGGTGCCTGTAATTGTCCTGTCTAACCTGGGGCAGCAGGAAGATATCGCCAGGGCGCTTAGTTTGGGAGCAAGCTACTATGCGGTCAAAAGTGATATCTCCCTTTCGGATCTGGTCAGTACCATCAACGGCTTACTGAGTAAATCTTCTCCAAAATGAGTCGGCAAAGTGCTGGCCGATGGTGGGTTCTGGAGGTTTATGCTACACTGATTTTAGGATGGGTATCCCCGATGCTGAGCTGGAAAAATTGCTCAGAGAAAACCAATATTTATCCGAAAATGACCTTCAGGCTGCCAAAGAAACTGCTAATCGGGAAAGTATTCCTCTATCACAGGCGGTAGTCCGGGAAGATTTAATTTCCGATGAAAATTTAGGCAAAGTTATTGCCGATTATTACCAGATTCCGTTTGTGGATTTGTCAAAAAGTGTCATTCCGGACAATATATTGCACATTATCCCTGAAGCTGTAGCTCGGGCTCAGCATGCAGTTGCTTTCGCTTTGGATGAGTATGGGTTGAAACTTGCTACTTCCAACCCTGCCAATAAAGAATTTATAAATTATATCGCCCAAAAAATTGAGGGTAACGTTACTATTTATTTTGCCTCTGACCACGATATTGAGGACACCTTAAGCCTTTACCGAAAAGAGCTGCAAAAAACTTTTGATGAACTGTTGAGAAAGCAGGTTCCCGGTAATATTGCCGGCGCTGTTGCTAACACTTCTGTAACCAGGATTTTAGACTTAATTATTGAATATGCTTACCAGGATAAAGCTTCGGATATCCATATTGAGCCGTACGATGATTATTCCCTAGTGAGATTTCGGATTGACGGAATTTTGCATGATATTGTCAGTTTGCCCAAAGCTTTTCATGAGCAGATTATCTCACGAATAAAAGTGCTGGCGAAGCTGCGGACTGATGAGCATTTAAGCGCTCAGGACGGCAAGATGCAAAAAAAGTTTCCTGAGGAGGATTTGGACATAAGGGTTTCTATAATCCCGATTGTTCATGGTGAAAAGGCTGTGCTGCGGCTTCTGTCTTCACGCTCCCGCCAGTTTTCTTTTCGTAATCTGGGTATAAGCGACCAGGACCTGGAGAAGATCCGCCGGGCTTATCAGAAGCCATATGGGATGCTTTTATCAACCGGTCCCACCGGCTCAGGCAAGACAACCACAATTTATGCAATTATTAAGGTTTTAAATACGCGGGATAAAAACATTGCAACCATTGAGGACCCGGTTGAATATGAGATTAGGGGAATTAATCAGATTCAGGTCAACGCCAAAACAAACCTTACTTTTTCCGAGGGGCTGCGGGCTATTTTGCGTCAGGACCCGAATGTGATCTTTGTGGGGGAAATCCGGGATTCTGATACGGCGGCTATGGCAGTCAACTCAGCCATGACTGGCCACTTGGTTTTATCAACCCTGCATACCAACGATGCAGCCACTGCTTTGCCCCGGCTTATTGATATGGGGATTGAACCGTTTTTGATCTCTTCTACGGTTAATGTGGTTATTGCCCAGCGGTTAGTCAGGAAAATTTGTGAAAAATGCCGGGTTTCCATGACGTTGGACGCCAATAAAATCAGCCGTTTAATCCCCCGCAAACTGGTACAAAAGTATTTCGGGGCGGATCAGGAAATCCGGGTTTACCGGGGAAAGGGTTGTGCGGTTTGCCGGCAAACAGGTTATACTGGAAGAGTAGGGTTGTTTGAAGTGCTGGAGATGAGCCATCAGATTCAGGAACTGGTGAACCGTAAAGCTGACTCAAACGCCATCTTTAACCAAGCCCTGCAGGAGGGAATGGGCACTATGCTGGAAGACGGCCTGGGGAAAGTCCAAAAAGGATTGACAACGATTGAAGAAGTTTTGCGGGCAATTAAGGAGTAAAAATGAGTGTCAGATTGTCTAACAAAGACCGCTTGAGTATAGTCAGTGACTTGGGAACAATGCTGTCTGCCGGGATTCCCATTCTGGAGGCAGTTAGCGCCATGCTGGAGGATGCCAAAGGCAACCAGCGTAATGTTTTGGAAACCCTCTCCCAGGATTTAACTCAGGGAAAAAAGATCTCGGAGTCGTTTGCCAAGTATCCGGATGCTTTCGATATCATTACAGTGAATATGATCAAGGCAGCTGAAGAAGCCGGTAAACTGGAAACGACCTTAATGGACGTCAAAACCAATATCAAAAAGAGCATTGAGTTTAACGATAAAATTAAATCCGCTTTAACTTATCCGGCTTTTGTTATGGTAATTTTCGGAGGAGTGTTAGCGATTATCTTGATGTTCGTGCTTCCAAAAATTGCCATGGTTTTCAGCCGCTTGCGGGTTGATATCCCCTGGACTACCCGGGCCTTGATCAATCTTTCCGATTTTGTAATCAGGTATACACTTTGGATCGCTATTGGTCTGGCGGTTTTGACTGCCGCTATGATTGCTTTCTACATTTATAAAAGAAAGGTAGTTTTAAACCTATTTTACTCACTTCCTTTAATATCCGGCCTTGTTCACGAAATTGACCTGACCCGCTTTGCCCGGAGCTTGTCCCTGATGCTGGCAGCCGGCATTCCGATTGTTTATGCCATGGAGCTTTGCCAGCAAGTGGTACTCCAAAAGAAGGCACGCAGAGCCTTGGCCAAAATCGGCGCTGATGTTTCTGCCGGCAGGAAGTTGTCGGAAGGCTTTCGTTCAACCAAGCCTATCTTTCCGGCTCTGATGATCCGGATTACTGAGGCCGGTGAAAAAACCGGTACCCTGGATAAATCGATGCAGGATATCTCAGAATATTATGAGCAGGAAGTGGACAGTACTTTAGGTACTTTAACCACCATGCTGGAGCCGGTTATGCTGGTTGTGATCGGACTTTTAGTAGGAGGGCTGATGGTTTCGATTATAGCTCCGATATACAGCATGATCGGTCAAATCGGAGGAAGATAAACCTTTGAATGTGGTTAAGCTTTAGTCTCGCTGCCCCCGTTAAAAGTCTTAAAACCTACGCCGGGCTTTCCCTGAATGAGCATCAGGGAGCTGAAGGGTTTACTCTGGTGGAGCTGGTTGTGGTAATGGCAATCATGGTAATCCTTCTGGCCATTCCTGGGGTCAACATAATCCGTCCTCAATCAACTGCTTCGGTAGACGGGATAGCGGAAATCCTAATGACGGATCTGCGCCAGCAGCAAACCAAAGCTATGCTCGGTGAAAGCGACGGCGGTAGCCCGGCGCCTTATGGAATTTACTTTGACCTTACGGATAAAATAAACGAGAGGTATGTGTTATTTAAGAATAGTTATGATCCTACCAACCCGGCCAATTTTGAGGTTAAAATTGATAATAAGAATAATAACATTGATGTTGAACTGCTCCACCCCGCCGGTCAAACCCAGATCCTTTTTGATCGGCAGAGCGGGGAGCTGGGAACAAATTCCGTAGACAGTATTCAGATAAGCGACCCTGCCACCAGGATCACCAGGATAATTGATATTAACCAATATGGAGCTTTCAATGTTCATTAAAAAAAAGCGCAACTGCAGATTATTAAATTCCGGCCAGAGTGTGGTGGAGCTGGTGATGGTCTTAGCGCTTCTTAGTATCTTAATACCGGCTCTTTGGGCGGGACTTATTGCTGCACGTTCCGGCAAGGCCCAGCAGGAGCAGCGGTTGAAGGCTACGGCTTTAATGAAAGAGGCGGAGGAGGCAGCGCGCAGCTACCGGGAAGCAGGATGGGATAATTTTTATGCTCTCTGCAACGGCAGCAAAGGTTTTCCCGTCTTGGCCGGCAATCACTGGGAAATAAATACCACCACTGACCATGAAAGCGTCCAGGGTTTTGACCGTCGGTTGTCATTTGAGCATGTGCTGCGGACGGGAAATATTATCGGTCCGATTACCTTGGGCCCAACCGGGGTGACTGATCCCTCTCTTTGCCGGGTAACAGCGACGGTTTCATGGGATAACCCGCCACCTTTTCACTACCAGGTTCAGTCGGTCTTTTATCTCTCCCGCTATCTGGACAATATGAGCCTGACTCAAACTACGGTAAATGATTTTAATGCCGGCCAAAAAACAGATGTGGTGGTAACCGACAATAATGGCGGGGAGGTCAGTTTAGGTATTGCCGGGCCTGGTTTCGGTGACTGGTGCTCTTCCAATATCGCCCCGGTCAAGACTGTAGATCTTTACGGCCAGGGTATTGCCAAAACAGTGGGAGCAACCTACCTGCATGCTTACGCCGGAACAGGTAATAATGCCTCCGGTCCAGATGCTACCGGAATCACTCTGACAGACCCCGGTGTTTATCCGCCAAACCTTCCTGACGCCTATGTTGCCTGGCAAACGGCTCAGACAACTAATGATAAAGTCAATGATATCTACGCTAATGGGAACTATGCTTACCTGGCCACCAACCGTAACGCCGAGGAGATTATTGTTCTGGACTATACCCAGGGCGGGAAGAAAGTTACCTCTTTTGATTTGCCTGGCCCGCAATCGGCCATGAGAGTATTTGTCAAAGGTAATATTGGTTACGCTTTGCAGGGCGGCAGTCTTTATACTTTTGATGCCGACCCAAGCCGTTATACCGATAATTACAGCCGCCCCCCGACTGCTGCTTTTGCCCTGGGGGGGGCTGGTTTAGGAATCAAAGTGACAAGCATTGGGGGCATTGATTATGCCTTTGTGGCGGTTGGCTCAACAACGAACCAGATGGAAATTTGGAAGGTCAACAATATAAATAATTTGCAAAGGGTGTCAACATTCCATGTTAACGGAGGAGCAGGCCGGGATTTGGACGTTTCATCTAATGGTTCCCTGGTGTTTTTGGTGACTGCAGCAGGCTCGGGAAATGACTTTTTTATCATTAACACCCAAAATCCGGCCAGCCCGAGCTTGCTTTCGGTCCAGACAGTGCCGGACGGAACTGACCCGATCCGGGTCGATATGGTGTTAACCAAAGGCCGGGCAATTATTGTCGGATCAGGAACGACAACTTACTGGGTTTATAACACTGAGGACCTGACGGCTCCCGTAAATTGTGCCAGCCTTAAAGTGGGGACTAAGGTTTATGATGTTTCCTCAGTGGAGGAGCCGGACGGGGACGCCTTTGCCTATATTGTTACCGACAATGCCAATGCCGAGTTTCAGATTATTCTGGGTGGAGGGGGGAATAAGATGGCTACCTCGGGAACTTTTGAATCGGAAACTCTTCCGGTGCCTTACTTAACCAACCAGGCTCTTTTTAACCGCTTTATCGCAACTTATGATCAGCCGTCTAATTCGATGCTAAAGTTTAGGGTAGCAGTGGTTAATGCGGATCCGGTAACAGGCTGTGCCGGCGCAGATTTTTCCAATGCTTATGTCGGGCCAAGCGGGGATCCGAACTCAACCGACCCCAATGATTACTTTTACAACTCTACCGGCGGCACCGGTTTAACTTTGGCTGCACCGATCCCATTCCCATCAACAGATTCTGCCTACAAAAATCCCGGGATGTGTTTCCGCTACAAAGTTTGGTTTACTGCTTCCTCTGATGCCCAATCACCGATTTTGGATGACTTTACCATCAATTACACACCATGAACATTAAAATTTTTAAAAACAGGTTTTGTAAAGCGTCAGGAAAACAGCGGGGGTTTACCCTGGTGGAGTTGGTGGTGTACATGGCCTTAATGAGCTTGTTGATGGTGACTATTACCGACCTGTTTGTGGGGATTGTCCAGACTAAAGTTGAATCAGAATCATCATCAGCCGTTGAGAGGGACGGCCAGCTGATTTTAGCTCGCCTAAGGTATGACATCAGCCGGGCCACGGAAATAGACGCTCCCTCTCTCCCCGGTGCTTCCGGCAGTATTTTGGAACTAAAGACCAGCGGCCCTGACTATACGTACATCTTGTCAGGTAGTAACCTTCTTTTATATGATAGCTCCACCCATGGGTTACCTTTAAACAGTACGGAGACAAAAGTCACTAATTTGTCTTTTACCAAGGTTGACAACCCGACAGTTACCGGCACCAAAGATACAATTCAGGTTAACCTGACCTTAGAAAGCCTGGGCCAGGTTGACAGCCGGCCAGAGAGCCGGACTTATCAAACTACTTTCGGGAGGAGAGAATGAAGACTTACCAATCCGGTCAGGCCCTCATAGTTGTTCTGGTGATTATGGCTATGGGTATTACGGTCATTACAGCCGCAATAGCTTTGGTGGCCACTACTTCTTTGACTGCCAGCCGTTTTGAGATTGGTGATATGGCTTTGGCAGCGGCGGAATCGGGAGTAGAGGAAAGCATCAACCAGATGCTTCGTGATCCAAAAACGGAAACAGTAAATATTCCGGTAGGAAATACCGGCGTGGACGAAAATGTCGTTGTGGATACAAACTACAACAACGGCAGCGGACAGTTTGATATTACCTCAACCGGGACGATCACCACTGCCCTAAACAGTTCCATCACCCGGAAAGTGGTTGTTTCCGGCACTTACAAAGATAAGCTGGAAATTAGCAGCTGGGAGGAAGCTGACTGATGGCTTTTGCAAATCAACTGGATTTTGTTATTTACCTGACAGAAGAAGGGTTGCAGTTGTACGACGGTACTCCTGCTCCCAAGATATTATCTTTAACCGAAGATGTCTTTTTATACCAGGAGATCAAGGATAAAATCAAGCTGGAAAAACTGCTGAGGGATTTTTTTACTCCGCTGCAGGTTGCTAAAAAACAGGCAGTTTTAGTGATCTCAGCCCGGTTGAGCTACATTAAGGTTATTTCCAAACCTCCGGTAACCGAAGAGGTTAAGCGGGAGTTTTTGTCGACTGTTCCTATAAACCCGCTACAGATTTATTTTTTACAGCTGAAAATCAACCTGGGTTATGCTCTATTGGCAGTCAACAAAGAATACACGGACAGCATCCGGCAGGTTTTTGAGGCTTTAGGAGGCAGAATCCGCTATGCGGTTCCGCAGGCTCTTTTTGGCAATATCGGCCAGTCAGGGAACCTTACCCCGGATGACCAGCGTCTTATTACCGGCAAGGAACACCTTTTATCATACGGCAATTTTTTATCCGAAAATGTCCGGACTGCCGCTCCACTTTCGGAAACTTTTACGCCGATTCAACGTCCCTTGGTTCCAGCCGAAACCTGGATGGATAAAGTCGGCTCGCTGCTGCCGGGAAATGCAGGCGCGAACTTAGGTGAACCTGCTCAGCCGGCCACTCCTGGTTTAAGCAGGCAGCCTGGGGATGCCTCAGCACATAAAACCGCAGGAGGATCGTCGGCAGCAAAGTCCAAAAAAAGGCTTGTTTTGATGATTGGGGGAATGGTAGTGCTGGTAGCCTGTTGGGTGATAATTATTAAGATAATTTTCTAAAGATTTAGCAGAGATTCCCGTCACTGAGTGAAGCGAAGGGGCGGGGGTATCTATGTGCTTCGGATGGTATCTGATTTAGCTGGTACATACTCATATGCTACTAAACTCTGTACCAATAGCTTTAGATTACCTCAAAATCGTATCTTGACAAAACAGCAGTCAGGACTTTACACTAAATATAGATATGCATCTGCCCAAGTCGAGACTCTCCGGTTTTACTCTCGTGGAATTGATTGTGGTTCTGGCGATTCTTTCCATTATTTTGGCCCTGGTGCTGGTGGCTATTAACCCGGCCAAGAGGTTGTCTGATGCTGCTGATACGCAAAGATGGAGTGATATTAATAATATCTTAAACGCAATTAATCAATATGCAGCTGATAATAAGAATTTGCCGCCGGGGGTCACTACTACCGCTATGAAATTGTCCAGCCCCGGCGCCACTGGTTTTTGTAATGCGTTGGTCAACGGTGGTTATTTGGCAGTAATGCCGGTGGATAACTCTGACGGAGGAGCTTTTACGGATTGCAATAATTTTACCACCGGAGGTACTGGGTATACAGTAGTGCGCCTGACTAACGGGTCGGTTCAGGTTTCCACTCAGAATTCCAGCGGTCCAATTAAAGTTGTCCGCTAAAAAACTTTCTTTCGTGATTTTCTCGCACCAGTTGAAATTCTCATCTTTGTGCTTTTTTTAACTCCAGATAAATGAACCCTTCTCCGCAGTAAACTGCGAGGTATCCTCGCTCAAAATGAACCTGCGATAAGATAGAAAATTTTGTTATACTAGACACAAGATGCTTGCAAAAGTGGTATCCGGGGCGAATGTGGGTTTGGACTGTGTGCCGGTGACTGTGGAGGTGGATATTGCCTCACAAGGGCTGCCTTCTTTTACGATTGTCGGTCTGGCTGACAGAGCAGTGGAGGAAGCCAAAGAGCGGGTACGGGCAGCTCTTAGGAATTGCGGCGCCAATTTTCCGCCAAAACGGATTACCGTTAACCTGGCTCCGGCTGATTTGCCCAAAGAAGGGCCGGCTTTTGATCTGCCGATTGCTTTGGGGGTGCTAGTAGCCTCAGGCCAGCTGGAGAGCAAACTGGATGAGACCCTGGTGGTGGGGGAATTGTCCTTGGACGGAGGGCTGCGCTCAACACGGGGAATTTTAGCTTTTGCCATGCTGGCAAAAGGTATGGGGGCAAAAAGAATCTTTGTTCCCAAAGAAAATGCAGCCGAAGCAGCAGTGGTAGACGGGGTACAGGTTTTTTCTTTCGGGAACCTTCTGGAAGTATTTCAGTTTCTTACAAACGCCCTGGAAGTAAAGCCTGAAGCGCCGACAGGGCTTTGGGGGAGAGAAGATCAGGTTTTCGAGTATGATTTTAAAGATATCAAGGGACAACAACAAGCCAAAAGAGCCCTGGAGATTGCTGCTGCCGGCGGTCACAATATTTTGATGAAAGGCCCGCCCGGAGCCGGAAAAACACTGCTTGCAAGGTCTTTGGCCTCAATACTGCCAACTCTTTCTAAAGAGGAGATTTTAGAGGTAACCAAGATTTACTCCATCTCCGGCAACATGCCTGCAAACCGGCCATTTATCACTATCCGCCCATTCCGTAGTCCTCACCACACTGCCTCATACGTCGGAATTATCGGCGGGGGAAATATTATTAAGCCCGGCGAGGTGTCACTTGCTCACAGAGGAGTGCTGTTTTTAGACGAGCTGCCGGAATTTCCGCGTATGATTCTAGAAGCGCTGCGCCAGCCTATGGAAGATCGGCAGGTGACTATATCCCGCAGCAGTGGATCACTGACTTTTCCATCGCAGTTTATTTTACTGGCCGCCCAAAACCCCTGTCCGTGCGGGTTTTTAGGCAGCCCGAATAAGCATTGTGTTTGTATGCCCGGACAAATTGCCCGCTATAAAAAGAAGGTTTCCGGCCCGCTTCTTGATAGAATTGATATTCATCTGGAGGTGCCGGCGGTTGAACTGGAAAAATTGACTGGCGAAGACGATCCTGAGGATTCAAAAACTGTCCGGGAGATGGTAGAAAAAGCCCGGCAAATTCAAATTAAGCGGTTTTATGGTGAAGGGATCCTGACTAATGCGGAGATGGGCAGCCAGCATATAAAACGGTACTGCCAGATTACTGCGGAAGGCCTGGAGCTTCTTAAGCTGGCTATTTCCCAGATGAATCTGTCAGCCCGGGGTTATCACCGGGCTTTGAAGCTAGCCCGGACAATTGCTGATCTTTCTGAGTCGGAAAATATTTTACCGGAGTATGTGGCAGAAGCCTTAACTTACCGCGCCAGAGAAGAAAGTTAAGTTAAGCGGTTGTCAGAGTGTGAACCGGAGAAGATTCAGGTAAAAGCTCGGCGGAGAAGATATCATAGTAATTTCCTGTCAATTTCCGGGATTGAAAGGCAATAAACTCGTGAAATCCTGCATAGTGAATGTCTATTTCGCTTAAATGATCGAGCTCGTAATTATATGGTTCACCCCGGAATTGTTCAAAAGCAACATTGCCGGCTTTTGAAAAAACCCGAAGATAAAATTCCTTGGCATCAGCCTCAAGAATGGGTTTTAAATTCGGCAGCAAGCGCGCATAATCCTTACCATGGCGGGGAAATATCTCGGTATGATGCTCCCGGCTTGCCCTGATTTTTGTAAGCCATCCTAAAAGCGGCAGCGGTTCCCGGACGGTGGTAGTCATCAATAGCCCTTCATGCTTAAGACAGCTGCCAAGCTGTTCAGACATATTTTCTACCTGCCTATCGCTCATAAAAGGCAGTACATGGTCTAAAACTATTATGTCAACTGATTCTGGTCGTAAAGGTATCTCCTGAAGGTCGGCAGCAAACCTAAAGGGTATAACCGAGGGGTTAATTTTACTGATAGCTTTTGGGACAATATCCAGGCCCAGGAATTTATTTTGAGGATGCGGGTGGATGTGGCTAAAAAGTTTTCTGAAAGCATGCGCCCCGCCAATATAAGGATGGCAGCCTCCCATCAGGAAAATGCCGGGTTCGCTTTCGGGTAAAAGATCGGGATTTTTGCGGTGAAGCACGTCGCAGGCCCGATGGTACGCGAAGTCCTGCGTCCCTAAATGATTCTGCACAGGGATAACTTTTTCGTGATATTCAGATAATCCCATAGTAAAATTATACTACTTTTGTGCCCTGATATCAAGTTAACAGGGCTTTTGTTAAGTTAACAAAAAGCTCCCCGTATTTAAGAGAGCTTTTTGCAAATGGTGAAACCATTTTCCCCGATTCTATCGGGAGTTTGCCGGCGTAAATTATACTGAAGCGCCGATCTTATACATTCCGGTGCCACAAACAGAACAAACACCCTTAACAGCTGATTTGCCGTTCTTCATGGTCACGTTTTGGGTGTTGTTGGCTTCTCTTTTTTGGCGACACTTTACACAGTACATCTGCATCGTTTACTCACCTCCTCTCTTCATACTTAACCTTATGTTAAATGTTATCTTAACAATTTGGTTAGCACCTGGCTATTAAAGGCAAAATAAAGGGCGGCTTCGCTCCCCACAGCCAAAGCTGCCAAGGCGGCTATTTTTAAAAGGTCCTGCCGCAGGTAAACCATGGTTTGAGGGGATTGGGAGGAACTGGTGGGCGGTGTATGAATAGCGGATGTGGTTTTGGGGTTTGAGGTAACTGAAGATTTATAGGAGGCAGTGCTCACTCCCTCCTTACCATATAACTGAGCCTTAATGGCCTGGATCATTTTTTCCGTATCCGTTAACTTTTTTGACTGAGAGTAGGACATTTATCAGAGAGCCTGCTAGGTAATCCGGGACTTAGGTTCCGAACTCATTTGAGCCTAGCAGACTTTTTTGTGCCTGTCAAGCAGGATACAAAAGTATTCAATCTTGGAAATGATGGCGATTTCTTCCTCACAAGGTTTTTTAGGCACGCATTGACAAAAAATTGCTCTGCCTGTATAGTAAAAAGAGTACTTTATGTATCCAGACTGGCAAAGCGTCTCCCTGGTGGTAATTGTTCTTTTGGGAGGATGGCTGGCAGTACTAACCTGGATGACTTGGCGCAGCAGCCGGTTTTTGCGGAGGCTTTTTCCTAAAACAGGAAAAGACCTGGAAGATAAGCTGGAAGAAGTTTTAACTGAAATAGCCGGCCTGGAATCATTTAAAGCAGAAAGCAAAAGATATTTGCAGAAAGTGGCACTGAAAAGGTACAATCCTTACCAGGATACGGGAGGAGATCAGAGTTTTTCGGTAGCCTTTCTGGACGGGCATGGAAACGGGGTTGTAGTCAGCAGTCTGCATTCACGGGCTGGGACGAGGGTATTTGCAAAACCGGTGAAGTTGGGCGGGGAAGACAATCTGCAGTTTTCGGAAGAGGAAAAGATAGTTGTCGCTGAGGCAGTGAAAGCAGTCTAAATTAAAAATATGCTGGATAACTTAACAACATTACAAAAAAGTTTGATAATTTCTATTGTTTCGGTGATCTTTTTTATCGGATCGGCGGGCGTTTCCTATTCGGTTTTTTCCCGTGTTAATGCTTCCGGCACAACACTCTCGTCTTTTATCCCCGGTCCGGCAGCAACTGTAACGGAAGATCCTCAAGCACCGAAGACAGAAGAGTGCCCTCTAAACGGCTCGATGCACACCAAAGCAGACAAGGCCAACTGGGAAACGCGATATCCTCTGGCGGTAATGATTGAAAACTCGACCGATGCCAGACCACAGTCCGGCTTATCCTCGGCGGATATTATTTACGAGGCAGTGGCGGAGGGTGGTATTACCCGCTTTATGGCTCTCTATTATTGCAACTTGAATGACATCCAGGTGGGCCCTGTCCGCTCCGCCAGGACTTACTTTTTGGACTGGCTATCAGAGTACAATGCACTTTATGCTCATGTGGGCGGAGCCAACACGCCCGGTCCAGCCAACGCCCTTGGACAGATTATTCAGTATAAAATCAAAGACTTAAACCAGTTCAGTATCGGCTTTCCGACTTACTGGCGTGATTACCAGCGCTTGGGGCGTGAGGTAGCAACGGAGCATACTATGTACTCTACGACTCAAAAGCTTTGGGCGGTGGCAGCTTCACGGGGTTGGGTAAATGACGGGTCCAACGGTCCGAAGTGGGAGGACACCTTCATTCCCTGGAAATTCAAAGATGATAACCAGGGCGCCGATACGTTAAGCCAGGCAGCCACTAAAATAAATGTGATGTTTTGGTCATCGGTAGGGTATGCTTCAGATTACGCGGTAGTGTGGAACTATAATCCCGGCTGCAACTGTTACAAGAGAGTAAACGGCGGTGCCCCCCATATGGACCGGGACAACAACCAGCAGCTAATAGCTAAAAACGTGGTTGTGCAGTTTGAGACGGAATCCAGCGCCAATGACGGGTACCCGAACAATGAACACCTGCTTTACGGAACTATCGGCCAGGGCAAGGCGCTGATTTTTCAGGATGGCAAGGTTACTCAGGGCAAATGGAGTAAAACATCAAGACTTTCCAGAACAAGCTACACTGATTCCAGCGGAAAGGAAATCTCTTTTAATCGCGGATTAATCTGGATACAAACTGTCCCGGAGGGAGCTAACGTCACTTATAATTAGGGTTTAAGCTTTTAAGACTTGCTGCTCAGAAAGGAGGGTTTTGTATGGAGGAGTTGTTTGTATCAAGGGTTCGCAGTAAATTACTTACTTTATTCTTAACTTCCACGGAGCCGCTGCTTCATGTACGGGAAATTGTCCGCCGCAGCAGTGAAGAGATTAATGCCGTTCGCCGGGAACTACTGCGGATGGAAAAATTCGGTATGGTGGCCTCGGAATGGCGAGCAAATCGCAGGCTCTATCATTTTCGTAAAGACTATCCGTTTTATCGGGAACTTTTAGGACTGGTGACCAAAACGGGCGGTTTGGGCGGAGCAATTCTGAAAAACCGCGGCAAATTGGGCCGGATCAAATACGCAATGCTGGCAACCCGCTATGTGAAAGGTTTGCCTTCGGGAGCTGATGATGTTGATCTTTTGGTGGTCGGGCAAATTGTTTTGCCCGAGCTGCAAAGTTTACTCTCTGATGAGCAGGCCAGAAAAACTGCGGAAATTAACTACTCTTTTATGGATGAAACCGAGTTTCGTTTCCGAATCAGACGGCGCGATCCGTTCATCTTAAAGGTGGTTACCCAACCGAAAGTGATGCTGATTGGTGACGAAGACGAGCTTCTATCCGGCGTGGTAATTTAAGACGGAGTTTGCTCTGTATTCTGGTGCCCGGGATAAATTGTGTGTTTTTTAGGTTTTTGGTTATAATTTTCCTAGGAATATATGAAACCGCGCGTATCATTATGGTTTATTGTAGTTTTAACGGTGGTGGCTTTGTGGATTAATTTGCCATCTTCTTCAGTTCTTCCTGGTTGGGTAAATGTAGCAGGAAAGAAGGTAAGCCTGTCATATCTTAAGCTGGACAGATGGCGGGTTCCTATTTTGGGGAGAGAGCTTAACCTGGATTTCCTGAGCCCGGCGCACCTGATGGGGCTTTTCCCGGTTAAATTGGGGTTGGATCTTCAAGGCGGCACGCAGCTGACTCTACAGACTGATATGAGCAAAATTGACCCGGCTGATCGTGATACTGCTCTGGAAGCAGCCCGGCAGGTGATTGAAAGAAGGGTTAACTTTGACGGAGTTTCTGAGGCAGTTGTGCAAAGTTCAAAGCTGGGAGAAGAGAGGCGTATTCTGGTTGAGCTGCCGGGAATAAAAGACGCCTCAGCTGCGGCAGAGTTAGTGGGTAAAACCGCCCAGCTTGATTTCCGGGAAATTCCTGCCAGCGCTTATGCCGAAGCAACAAAATCGGGTACGCCGGTAATTTACTACGCCCAGCCGACGGGTTTAACCGGGGCGGATTTGAAAAAGGCAGCCGTAACTTTCGGTCAATCCGGAAAAAATACCGGTCCGGAAGTTTCGATCCAGTTTACTGACGAAGGGGCGAAAAAATTTGCTGATATTACCAAAAGAAATATTGGCAAACCGCTGCCGATCTTTTTGGATGGGGTTCCGGTCAGTGATCCGGTGGTCAGCGAAGAAATCGTCGGCGGCAATGCTGTTATTGAGGGAAACTTCACCAGCGAACAGGCAAAAAATCTGGCCATTCAGCTTAGCGCCGGGGCGTTGCCCGTACCGATTGAGATTTTGGAGCAGCGCTCAATCGGGGCATCACTGGGAGCATCATCGGTGGAAAAAAGCCTGGTAGCAGGAACCATCGGCATTGTCATTATTATGGTGTACATGGCAGCTTACTATGGAATTTACGGGCTGCTGGCGGATTTGGCACTGATTATCTATACCCTGGTTGTACTGGCAATTTTTAGGACAGGTTTGTTTATTATGCCTCCGGTGACACTGACTTTAGCTGGAATTGCAGGATTCATTTTATCAATTGGGATGGCAGTGGATGCCAATATCCTGACATTTGAAAGGATGAAAGAGGAGCTAAGGATGGGCAAAAACGGCAGGCATGCTTTGGAAGCAGGCTTTGCCCGGGCCTGGACTTCTATTCGCGACTCGAATGTTTCATCCCTGATCACAGCAACAATTCTTTATGTTTTGGGGACCAGTGTGGTGCGTGGGTTTGCCGTAACTTTATTCATAGGAGTACTGGTATCCATGTTCTCCGCGATTGTAGTAACCAGAACCTTTTTAAGACTTTTGCCGAGGTTTAGGAAATAACCAGTTATCGGTCAACCAGAATCTGAAAACAGATAACCAAATAATATGTATTTTACGTCCCACTCATCCCACTATGAACACCTGAGAAAAAAATGGACGCAGAAGCGAAAGAATAGCCGGGACAAGTTTTTTGCCAATCACGAGAAATCCCTGCGGCGGGCAGCTTTGGGGGGTCTGGGAGGACTGGTTTTGCTTACTACTCCGGGCGTACCCGGGGTAGCAGCATCCGCTCCGGTGGCAACAAACAGCACTGTTCGCGGCGAAGAGGATAATAATATATTACTGGCGCAAAGTCTTAAGGGGTTACTCCCAACGAAGACCGTTTCCCTAACGCCGGAAGAGGAAGAAAAAATCACTGCCCTTTTATCACAAAAATTAAATCTTGAGGTAAGTGTGCGTCTGTCAGGGATAAGACTAAATAAAAGCTATGGTTTAATCGGAGGTGAGCAGCACTTGTACCGCTACCCTGGGGATAATTTGTATCAGCATTTTAACAGTGCCACAGATTGGGCGATGTATGGTTCAGCCGGTATAGCTCCTCATTTGGGAGCCTGGGGTTATTTTGCTCCCTCTAAAGACCAGTTCACCCAAGAAGACAGCCAGCGGGAAAAATATTACCTGGCGGTGCAAACATTTTTGGCTCCCGGGTTTGCGGAGAATGTGGATAAATATCGGGATTTTTTTAAATTCCGCAAGATGCTTGTAGTTAACCCTTTGAGCGGCCAGGCGGTTGTGGCGGTAGTAGGAGATGCTGGCCCGGCACAGTGGACCGGTAAAGATTTGGGGGGGTCGCCGGAAGTAATGCAGGCTTTGGGGCTGGCAAGTGGGCCAAGAAAGGGAGCAGTTCTCTATTTTTTTATTGATGATCCAAGCAATATCGCGCCCTTGGGGCCTGTTAAAATATGAAATATTTTTATTCACATCTGATTAAAACCGAGACACTGCTGTCACGTTTAGACGAGCTGAAGCTTAGCCGGGAACAAAAACTTTATCTGGCGAAGCAGCTGGATGAAATCATCCACCACGAAATTATGGATGCAGTTCTTCTAAAACTTACTGAAGAGGATAAAAGAATATTGTGGACAAAAATGGTAGCCGGCAGCAGTAATGATATATTACTGGAATTTTTGAATGAAAAAGTTGATAATATTGAAAAAGAAATTACCGTCATCTTTGCTGCCTTAGAGGATGAACTGGGACAAGATATTACAGAGGCACTAGTTTTGGCGAACGAGAGGATGTAGAGGATATGTTTGATTTAATGAGTAAGAAAAAGTGGTTTTTTGTTTTATCAGCACTGGTTATTTTACCGGGGATAATCTCCGTTGCCTTTTATGGATTAAGGCTGGGGGTAGATTTTACTGGCGGAGCGCTTCTTGAGTATCGGTTTGAAAAACCTGTGGATAAAAATGCCATCGGACAGATTGTTGCTCAAAACGGAATAGAAGTTTCAAGCGTTGTAGACTCCGGCTCAAACAGTTATCTGGTTAAAACTCAGCCGGTAGCTCAACAAAAAGTTAACCAGATTAAAAGCAGCTTGCAAGACAAATTTGGCCCGGTAGATGAGCTGAGCATGGAGAATGTCGGGCCGATCATCGGAGCAGAAACCACAAAAAACGCTTTTATTGCCCTGGTTTTAGCATCGGTGATGATTGTTGTTTACTTGGCGATTGCCTTTTCAAAGGTTCCCAAGCCGGCTTCTTCATGGCGGTTTGGGGTGACGGCAGTCGTAGCGCTGCTGCATGATGTTTTAGTGGTAGTGGGAATTTTTTCTATTCTTGGGCATTTCCTGGGAGTGGAAGTAGATGTGCTTTTTGTTACGGCGCTTCTTACCATAATCGGTTTTTCTGTTCACGACACAATTGTGGTTTTTGACAGGATCAGAGAAAATCTGCCTAAATATTTATCGAAAAGTTTTACCGAGGTGGCAAATATTTCTGTCACCCAAACTCTGGCCCGTTCGCTAAATACCTCACTGACTGTTATATTGGTGTTGCTTGCGATTTTTCTTTTTGGCGGCGAGACCATCCGCTGGTTTGTAGTGGCGCTTTTAATCGGAGTTATTTCCGGAACTTATTCCTCAATCTTCAATGCCTCGGCTCTGCTGGTTTTATGGGAAGAAAGGTTGGGACATTAAGCAACTTATGCTACTTGAGCGACTTAATTTTTTCCAATAAATATTCCCGGCTATTTTTGGAAGAATCTTCGAGCACCTCCTTAAAAAGTTTATTTAAAATCTCACCTACTTTGGGTCCCGGCGGTATGTATAAAATTTCCATGACATCACGGCCGTTGACTTTTAAATCAGCCACCGTGAAAGGTTTTTGTAAAACCTGTTTTATCCTTTCCTGAAATTTTTCCATACGCCAGGACACTGCCCTTTGGGTCCCGCCGCCTAAACGGTCACCGATTCTTAAAGCCAGCATGTCGTCAATATTTTCCATTCCGACATTTTTGATAAAGCGGCGGATGGCAGCATCCGTTTGGTCCTCGCTGACGGTAAAAAGATGCCAACGGACCAATCGGTAAAGCTTATTGGTCTGTTTTTTGGATAAGTTGAAACGCTGGGCAATCCTTAAAGCCAGCTTTCCGCCTACGACATCATGGTTGTAAAAAGTTACGTTTCCCGATTCGTCAGTGCATGTTGTAGCCGGTTTGCCGACATCATGAATTAGCGCAGAGAGCTTGACCAAGGGGTCATCGGAAGGGGTTTCTTTAAGAGTAAGAAGAGAGTGCTCACCGATATTGTATATCCTCGCATGTTTTGGCCCCGCTTGAGTAACTCCAAAGGTTTTTTCTACTTCCGGCAAAATAACAGCCAAGATCCCCGCCTCCCTTAGTTTAGTTATCCCCATGTATGGATTCGCGGATACGAGAATTTTAAACAATTCATCACTGATTCGCTCAAATGCCACTTCAGAGATCAAATTGGCGTTTTCTTTAATGGCTGAAAAAGTCCTAGGTTCGATTTCAGCACCGTATTGAGCGGCCATTCTGATTGCTCTCATGAGCCTTAAGGCGTCTTCGGCAAAACGCTCCTGGGGTTTACCTACAGCTTTAATAATGCCCTGTTCCAAATCTTTTTTGCCGCTGTATAGGTCGATTAACTCACCCTGCGAATTTAAAACCATGGCGTCAATGGTCAGATCCCGCCGGGCCAGATCCTCCTCAAGTTTGTTAGTCCACCCTACCTCCACCGGATGGCGGAAATCTTTATAAATGCCCTCCCTGCGCATGGTGGTAATTTCGGCGACCCCCAAAGCGGTAGGAATGCCCACCGTGCCAAATTTATTGTCGTAAAAACCGTCGGGGAAGAGCTTGAGTATCTCTTCCGGTTTGGCATCAGTTGTAAAATCCATGTCTGAAATTTCCCTGTTTTGCAGAATTTCGCGCACAGCGCGCCCCACCAGGTAGATTTGAAATCCAGCCCCGGTAAATTTAGTAATGATTTTTTTAACCTCTTCTGGTAATTTATACTCCATACACCTGCTATTTTAAGGTCTAAGCAGAAAAAAGGAAAGTTTACGGAGGACTACTGCAATCGTTTCCATTATGGGCCGGATAATAATTTTTTGGCAAGTTTGGCCTAATTTTGGGCCGGTAACTGTGCTAAAATTCTTTCGTTATGGAAAAAGTTTGGGAAATTGCCCCGCGCCGCTTTGATGATCTGATAGAGCAGCTCCTGTATAACCGGGGTATCAAAACGGAGGGGGAAAGGGAAGAATTTTTTCATCCGCAGCTGGAAAATTTTGAGAAAGATTTTGATTTGCCGGGGGCAAAGAAAGCCATAAAGAGGATACATCAGGCGGCTAAGAGGAAAGAGTTGGTGGTAATTTTTGGTGATTATGACGCAGACGGGCTTTGCGGAGCAGCAGTTTTGTATAACGGCTTAATGCGGGCCGGAGTGAAAGCGCTTCCATATATTCCTCATCGCGAGAAGGAGGGATACGGATTATCTAAAGCGGGTCTGGATTTTGCCCGGGAGCAAGGGGCTTCGCTTGTGATAACCGTTGACAATGGTATTGTGGCTGTGGAGCCTGCTAAGTATGCCCACTCACTAGGTTTGGATTTAATTATTACCGATCACCACACTCCCGCGCAGGAAAAACCGGAGGCACTCTCAATTATCCATTCCACTAAAATGTCCGGAACGGCAGTGGCGTGGTGTTTAGTCCATCAGCTGGTGGGAGAGCAGGCATCTGAGGAGCTGCTGGATTTGGTAGCAGTTGCCACAATCGCTGATTTATTGCCGCTTTTGGGAGTAAACCGGGCCTTGGCTGCTGAAGGTTTAAGAAGGTTAAACAAGACAAAAAGGCCGGGGTTTTTGGCCCTTTTTGCCGCAGCCCGTTTGCTGCCCGGCCAAATTGGTGCTTATGAAGTGGGGCATATATTAGGGCCGCGGCTTAATGCTTTGGGCAGGCTGGAACATGCCATGGACTCTCTTCGTCTTCTTTGTACTAAGAATAGGGAAAAAGCAGCCCGTTTGGCAGATGTTCTTTGCAGTGCTAATGACCAGAAGAAGAAACTGACCAGTGATGCGGCAGCGCAGGCTATGCAGCTTTTGGATACGGAATATAAAGACGGAATGGACAAGGTAAAAGTGCTGATTTTGCACTCCAAACAATGGATTCCGGGGATCATCGGCCTTTTGGCTGGGCGGCTGGCAGAGGAACATGGTTTACCGGCAGTGGTAATTTCCGAAGGCGAGGTTTTTTCCAAAGGCTCGGCCAGAACGGCCGGTGGGGTTAATATCGTTAAGGCTATCCGTGGCTGTTCCGGGTTGCTGGTGGATGTGGGAGGCCACCCGGCAGCAGCTGGCTTTACCCTGGAAAGCAGTAAAATTGCCCCGTTTAAAAAACAATTGGAGTTCATGATGCAGCAGGTGGAGGTGGACCGCCGGCGGAAGCTGCCGGTTGAGGCAATAGTACAGCTTTCGGAAATTAACCTGAAGCTGGTGGAAAAGCTGCAGAAATTTGAGCCGACCGGAGCAGGTAACCCGCCGCCTGTCCTGGCAAGCTACAAAATGCGCCTGGGCGATCTGCGAACTGTGGGAGGAGGTAGTCATTTAAAATTTAAAGTTGAAGGATTTGAGGCTATCGGTTTTAATATGGGCGAAATGATTAACCTTATGAAAGAAGAGATGCTGGCTAATATTGCTTACCGCTTGGAAATAAACCGTTTTAATGGCCGGGAAACGTTGCAACTTAATGTTTTAGATATACAATTGGTGTAGGATGAAAACACCGCAAACACCCTTTCTGAAAAAGGCAACTGAGTTTGCCAATGATTCTCTTGTCGGTAAAAAACGGAATTCCGGAGAAAAGGTGGCTGACCACTGCCTGCGGGTTGCAGAAATTCTGGAAGATTTTAAGGTGACGGATCCGGAAGTGTTGGCCATGGCAATTTTACATCACAGCCTGCACGAAGGTGCGGCGAGTATAGATGACATCCGCTGGGAGTTTGGTGAAGATATTGCTTCGATGATGGAGGCTTTTGAGAAGCTGCGCATAATTAAACCGCGAAAAGAGATAGGGGAAAAATTTACGGAAAATCTGCGGTGGATGTTTTTGGTGTTGGCCAAGGATTTGCGGGTGGTGTTGGTAAAGCTGGCAGATATTTTAGACAACCTGACTACCCTGCAATATGTTAATGAGAAAAAAAGAGTTGAAGTATCCCGAAAAACCCTGGAAATTTTTGCTCCTCTGGCTGAGCGGTTAGGTATGGGGGAAATGAAAGGCACAATGCAGGATCTGGCTTTTATGAACCTGTACCCGGGTGAGTACGAGTGGGTAAAAAAATATGCTCACAACCAGATTGATAAACTGACAAAGGCGATGCCCAAAGTTAAAGCGAAACTCAGCCAGGCTTTGGATGAGGCAGGAATCGAGGCAGAAATCCAAAGCAGGATCAAACATTATTATTCCCTTTATACTAAATTGCAGCGCCCTGAGGTAAACCGGGATATTAACAAAATTTATGACCTAATGGCGATGCGGGTGATTGTTAAGGAAAAAGAGGAGTGCTATCAGGTTTTAAGTATTGTAAACCAGCTCTTCAGGCCTCTGCCGGGTCATGTTTCAGATTTTATTGCCCATCCGAAGCCTAACGGCTATCAGTCTATCCATACTAAAGTTTTCGGACCGGCTAATCTGCCTTTTGAAATTCAAATCCGCACCCGGAAAATGCATGAGGCAGCAGAGTATGGAGTAGCTGCCCACTGGAACTACGCTGAGCAAAAAGAGAAGGGATTTTCTGATGAGGTAATCAGCCGGGGTTTTGCAGCCGGCGGAGAAAAACTTGAGTGGGTGAAAAGATTGGGGGAATGGCAGATGGAAGTCACGGATAACAGGGAATTTTTAAAAAGCATTAAAACTGATTTTTTCGGCCAGCGGATTTTTTGCTTTACCCCCAAAGGAGATGTGAAAGATTTACCTGCCGGCGCAACCCCGATCGATTTCGCCTATCATGTGCACACGAATTTGGGCAACCTAGTTACCGGAGCTAAGGTTAACGGTAAAGTAGTATCTCTTAACACTACGCTGCGAAACGGTGATGTAGTGGAACTGTTTTTATCCAAAGATCTCAGCAAAAAGCCCAGCCGCGACTGGCTGGAATTTGTCAAAACTTCCCTTGCCCGCCGCAAGATCAAGAAATTTTATACGTGAGTTAATATCCCCGGCTGAGGTGCCTGATTTCACTGCGGTTTTCCCGGTAAGGTTTAGTTAAAGTTTTTAATAGATCCAACAAGGCGCTTTTCTGAGATATATAATCAGGGTCCTGTTCTGAGATATCCCTCTTTCTTTCTCCAGGGTATTGTTCATTTAGGGCAGCCAGTGACTGCCGACAGACAGTGATATCAGCCCTGATGGCACTATTAATCGCCCCAAGTTTGCTAATCTCTATTTTAGTGTTTCTGGTAATAATTTTCGCTTCAACGCTGATGATAAACACCTCCTTTCGTATAGGTTTAACTTTTACCATCCGAAAGCATTTAGCCGTGAATCTTCCTGCTGGCCGATATGAACCAAAGCTACCCTTTCCAGCAGGGGTCTTTTGACATGGTACTCATAACTGGCTGGTTCTGTCAGGACAGCGTGCTCATTACATTCATTCGGAAACCAGTTTCTAACCAAAGCCTGCAATAACAAGACTTCCCCCGCACTAAGCTGCCTGGTATCTGCCGGCTCATGTTTTTATGTTTCAACAGTCAGGTTTATCGCCTCATTTCAGTAAATTTAACTCATCCCGGCTGGACAACCAGCCGGGATATGCTTTTGGATTGAGAAATTACCCAGCCCGGTAGATAGCTACGCCAGGCTGTTTTGTTTTTAGTACAAAATGATGGTTAGAGCTTTCTCCTCTGGCTATGCGGACATCCCGCTGCTCCGGTACGCTAACACTTATAGCGTCTCCTTCGGTAGTTGGCGTATGAGAAGGTCTTTCATCTACCCCAAACCTGTTACTTTTCCATCTTAATTCAGCTGAAAGAGGATCAAACATTCTGGCCATTTCAGCATCATTCGTCCGACCTTCTTGTTCTGTGTGTCTTTCATTCATTGTTATCACCCCCTTTCATTTTTGTGTACAAAAAACCTCCCTTGTGGGGAGGTTTCCTCTTCTTTTAGGTTTTTAATTTTTTACCTAAAAGACCTCCCCGATTTGACTCCAATAAGAAGGAGTCCTCCGAGGAGGCTGATAATAATAACCAAAACCGGCGAAACTGATAAATTCATGTTTTTAAGATTTTAATCCACTATTGCCAGGCTTGTCAAGTTGTAGTAAGATTTAAAAAACCAATGATGATTTTCCGGACTAGTTTAACAAGCTTTTACTATTACTTTACCTCCATAAAACGGGAGGCCTTTTGACGTAGGTTAAAAATACAGTCAAAAGAAAGTAAACAGCCTCCCAGAAATGGGAGGTATTTTTTGGAAATTTTTTAAGGAGGTGATGACAAGTGGGTGCACAAAGAGTGAAGGAGATGGAACCGGCGATTCCCTTAGATCGGGTGAGTTTAAAGAACAGCAAGCTTAAGCAACCCGGTGAAGATATTAAAGATGATCTGATCTGGAAATCTTTATTGGTTGAAACAACCAGGCCGAAAATGATCAGAGCCAGGCGCGGATTGCGGGCAAGATGATGATCAAGAAGCTAATTGTTTAAGCATACCAAAGAAAGAAGGAGGTGAATTTTATGAGCGAAACAGAACCAGTAACTTTGGAGTTAATTTCCATGCCTGCTGTAGCTAAAGCGGCGCTTAAAGAGGTCAGGCGAAGCCGGGGAAGAAAGCGCATTTTTCCATGTCAGGAAGGAGGTGGCTGCTTGGAACTTAACATTAATAACTTTTGCGCAGCTAATAAGTGTGCGTATTCGGCGCTAGATAAGGCATTGGTATGTCATCTGCGGGGAGGAGTTGTCAGAATGGTGGCCTTGCCGCGGCAGGCGGTTAGGTAGGTTTAGTATTGTCAAGGATATATGAAGTTGCTATGATCAACGCGTATGGAAAGAACGCTGATCGTAGACTGTAACGATAAAATTGACCAGGCAGTTAAAATCTGCGGTTGGGTGCAGGTACGCCGCGACCACGGAAAGATTGTTTTTCTGGATATTTCAGACCGCTCCGGTGTTCTTCAGGTGGTGGCAGCCGGGGAGCAGGCAGGGGATTTAAATGCCCAAGATGTGGTTTGTATCGAAGGTAAAGTTGAGAAACGCCCGGAAAATCTGGTTAACCCCAATCTGTCCACTGGCACCATTGAACTTCAGGCCGGCAAAATTGAGGTGCTGTCAAAGGCTGCAGAACTTCCCTTTGACATGGGGGCCAAGGAGTTGAACCTGCAACTACCGACCCTTCTGGATTATCGTTCTTTAACCCTTCGCTACCCTAAAGTTAGGGAAATTTTTCGGGTGCAATCAGTATTGATGGAAGCTTTCCGTCAGGCTGCGATCAACTTGGGCTGCGTCGAGATTTTTATTCCGACCATTGTTGCTGCAGCGACCGAAGGCGGTGCAGAAGTTTTTCCGGTTGATTACTACGGTCACAAAGTCTATATGTCCCAAAGCCCCCAGCTGTATAAACAGATGCTCGTCCCGGTTTTTGAAAGAGTTTTTACTATTGCCCTCGCCTACAGGGCGGAGCCATCAGTTACAACCCGGCATTTGTCCGAGTCTACCCAGATGGATTGCGAACTGGGCTTTGTGACATTTACCGAGCTAATGGATTACCTGGAAGAAGTTGCTACCCGAATGCTTCAGGCTGTCGAGGAAAAATGTCCTGAGTCCTTGAAAGTTTTCGGAGTGGAGCCGGTTGCGTTCGGAAAAATACCCCGGCTGACATTGCGGGAAGCTCAGGAGATAATTTTTAAAGAAACCGGGCGGGATAACCGGGCCGAAAAAGACTTAGCTCCTCAGGATGAAATTGATATTTGTAAATGGGCTCTCAAAAACCATAACAGTGATTTAGTGACAATTACCCATTTCCCAACTACTAAACGGGCTTTTTATACCATGCCCGACCCGGACAACCCGGAATACAGCCTAAGTTATGATCTTTTATTCAGGGGAACTGAAATGTTAAGCGGCAGTCAAAGAATTAGTGATTATGAGCAACTGGTTCAGGTAATTAAAGATCGGGGAATGGACCCGAAAAACTTTGAGATGTATCTTTTGGCCTTTAAATATGGCATGCCGCCGGAGGGGGGATTTTCCTTTGGTCTCGAGAGGCTAACCATGAATGTTTTGAAGTTGTCAAACATCCGCGAAGCTTCACTTTTCCCCCGGGATATGGAGAGAGTTGACATCAGGCTTTCCACCTTGGGGAAAGACAAAGGACAGTAACCCTCTCCTTCATCAGTTATGAAAAAAGCAGTTAAACCGCTGGCAGTGAGTTTGTTCCTTTTGGTGTTTTCGTCTGCCTTTGTAGCAACCCTTTCTTCCTCACTTCATCTGGCAGAAAGTACAGTTTTGGCAAGCAGTATTCCAGGCACTGTAGTAACAGCAAAAACCCCGGGGCCTGAGATATCCGGAGTGCAAAAACAGGCTCCGCCTCCTCCGAAGGACCAGAGAATACCGCCCCCGGTACTTACGGCGGTGGCAGCACTGGTGGAAGATCTGGATACACACGACATCCTTTTCAGCAAGAATCCCGATAAAAGACTGCCGATTGCTTCTACCACAAAAATCATGACGGCGCTGGTAGCCAGTAAGCACTATTCCCAGGAGGATATTTTAACTGTCCCGCCTGCTGCGACAGTCAGCGGCTCGCTGATGGGCATAAAAGTTGGCGAACAGCTCACCTTCCGCAGCCTGCTCTACGGGATGCTACTTAATTCCGGCAATGATGCTGCGTTTGCGCTTGCCGGAGATTATCCCGGCGGAGTGGAGGCTTTTGTGGGTGCTATGAATGAAGAGGCCAGGAAGTTAAACCTTCAAAATACATCGTTTGACAATCCTGCCGGTTTTGACAGCCCAAACCATTATTCTTCCGCTTCCGACCTTGCTAAAATTACTGAAATTGCCCTGGAAAACATACAGCTTTCTAAAGTATTTGATTCCAAGGAAATGGTGGTTACTTCTGTGGATAAGACCCAGGTTTATTATCTGAAAAACCTGAATATATTACTCGGGCAAAACGGAGTGATGGGGGTAAAAACCGGCTATACACCTGACGCCAAAGAAAACTTCGTTGGTTTAGTGAGCAGGAGCGGTCACCGGCTGCTAACTGTGGTTTTGGGAAGCGAGGACCGTTTTGGAGAAACTGAAAAACTTATGGATTGGTCATACCAAAATTTTATCTGGCCGTAAAGTTTAGTTATTGCGCCTGGTAATCATGCTTGACCGCCGGTACCAAAGCAGCAAACCCAGGTCCTTCAAAAGCATACACGGGCTGAAGATAAGGAGTGTAGCTGTCCGACTCGAAATAGCCGATTTTAATATTGGATATGGATACATCAGGCGAGTTGCTGGGGGCATAGCAGATAAAACCTGTTCCTGATTTAAGGTTGTCAAATGCTTCGGAAGCAGTCTTTAGAGGGTAAGTGGAGAAAGTGCTGGCATCAACTGGCCAATAGTTGTAGGTAACTTTAATAAATTTGCTTTTCTCGTCGTTGGCTTTGGCAACAGTGGCCCGGAGTGGTCCTTGGACATAATTGGCAGTGACGATCGGATAGTTGTTAATATCCTGTGGCCACAGCGAAACGTCTGCTGTTTGAGAATCTGCCGGAGAGGAGCCGCTGTAAGTGACGCTGCTTCGCCCTCCCTGGAATTCTTTGGGAAGGAGCCCTTTATTTGATAAGTAGTTAGTGAAATCCTGAGCGAGGTCTTTTTCATCAGGCAAGACGGCCGGAGGAGGTATGGTATAACCGCTGGAATTGCTGGAGTTGCCGCTTCTTTGAAACTCGAAATTACCCGTTGAGAGGTCAATGGTGATCTCTCCGCTCCCCCCATCAGTAAATCTCTGCTGTGTGGGTGAGAGTACTTCCGGGCCCTGGGTAAACCCTAAATCAGCGGCCTCTTGTTTATATTTATCAGGCGCAAGAAGCGAGACACCGCCCCGGGGAATAAAGTAAACAGGCAGTACTTTCGGGGATTGGGGAAAACCTCCTGTAACGGTATCAATTGAGTAAGTGAAAGTGGCGGAGGAGGTTTTAGAGGGGGGCAAAAAGGCGGGCAAGACGCCGAATTTTAAACCTGGCTGGTCTTCCGGTTTGGGGCGGGTGGAGAGGTAATATTGATAAGACACATTGTAGGAAATCAGCAAAAAGATGCCTACAGCTGCGCTGATAAAACCTATTACAACACCCTTTTTTGTTATACCGGCGGCTTCAGTCAGAGTCATACTTTAACGGATTGTCTGCTCTCATTATACAGAAAATCAGGTCAAGCTGTATAATATGGTTTATGGAACTGGGGACAGAAAAAGTAGTTACTAGATTTGCTCCCTCACCCACGGGCTTAATGCATATTGGGAATGCCCGGACCGCACTTTATTCTTATCTTTGGGCCTGCAAGAATGGCGGTAAGTTTATTTTAAGAATAGAAGATACCGATAGGCAACGGTTGGTAGAGGGAGCTGCCGAAGAAATTATTCAGACTTTGCAAAAGCTGGGTTTAAGGTGGGATGAGGGGCCGGTATATCAGTCTGATCGTCTGGAGATCTATAAGGAGTATGCTCAACAACTGGTCGAAAAGGAATTTGCTTATGAGAAAGAAGGAGCGGTATGGTTTAGAGTCCCTAAAGATGGGACTACTTCCTGGACTGATTTAGTAGGTAGTAAAGAGGTGGTAATCCAAAACTCGCTACATGATGATTTTGTAATGCTCAAATCTGACGGATATCCTACTTATAACTTTGCGGTAGTTGTGGATGACCATTTGATGGGAGTCACTCACACAATCCGGGGTGTTGAGTTTATTTCCTCAGCTCCAAAACATATCATGATTTATAAGGCTTTTGGTTGGGAACTGCCGAAATTTGCCCATCTGCCACTATTTTTAGGGTCCGACAAATCAAAGCTTTCCAAGAGGCATGGAGCTAAACCAGCCTCGGAATTTTTGAAAGACGGTTACTTACCGGAAGCACTTCTAAACTTTATAGCTTTGTTGAGCTGGACTCCGCCTGATGGTAAAGAGATTATTTCTCTGGAGGAGATGGAGCAAACTTTTGATATCAGCAAAGCCCATCTGACTAACCCAGTATTTGATATGGAAAAACTTGACTGGATGAATGGGGAATATATCCGGCGGATGAGTGATGAGGAGTTAACCAAGATGCTGCAGGAATATCTGGTGGATCATCCGGCTAAGGATAAAATTGCCCCTCTGGTACCGCTGGTTAAGGAAAGAATTAAAAAATTATCCGACTTTGTGCCCCTGACTAATTTTATCTTTGAGAAGCCGGAATATGAGGCGGAAGTTTTTCAAAAGGTGAAGCTGGATAGCTTAAATGTTCAGGAAGTGCTGAGGAAAATTGTTGAGAGGTTGGAGAAGATGGAAAGGCCCTGGAGCAGCGAAAAGTTTGAAGAAACATTCCGGGAACTGGCAAAGGAACTGAACCTTCCCGCCGGCAGCATTTTCCAGCTGATCCGTATTGCCGTTTCAGGGCAGCTTGTTACCCCTCCCCTCCTTGAAAGTATTGAGATTTTGGGTGAAACGCAAGCTCTGGCGCGTGTTAAATTTGTTTTGTCTTCCTACCAGATCGG
>JAJYIE010000007.1 GCA_021790255.1 bacterium
GCAGTTGACACCTCCTAACTGGAGCTTCCGTCTGTTTATTAGTTTGTAGCTACATATTCAGACTAGTCAGCTGCTTTTTTATTGTTAAATCAACTTAAATGTAGTTTTGCACTAAACTCAATTTTGTCAAGTTGACAAAAAAGACTCATTCTGTGTATATTACACGCACCCCATGTCGAACTCCCGCCGTGGCGACAATTTTGCTCTGAAATGCTTCTTTGATGATTTGTTTGTGATAAACATTAAGCAGCGCAGAACGCATACGGAAATTACTCTTCAGCTTCTTACCGATGATGTTTTAACAGAAAAATTGCCGCAGGTTTCCTCTTTGCTGGAACAATTTATCCCGCAGATTTTTGAGCACAACTGTTTTAACGGCGCCCAGCTCTCCTTTGCCCAGGAGGTTAAGAATACGGAGATAGGCCACCTTTTTGAACATGTTCTTTTGGAGTATATTTCACAAATTAAATTTACCAGGGAGAAAAAGCAGACTGGTTTAAAAGGCGAGACTTACTGGGACTGGAACAGTGAACCCAGGGGAACTTTTCATATCGTCCTCTCTTTAAGTCGGGAAGAATCAGATGTCCTGCTGGAAGCCTTGGGCAAAGGCGTGCATCTTTTAAAGATAATTTTGAACAGTCAAACAGCGCAGCCAGCGCCAAAAAAGGAACTTATCGATACCCTTAAGCGGAATAAGCCTCCTCTTAACGTATTCTAGATAATTTTGGCTTTCGGTGGTAATCTATGGAGGTATGAAAAAGATCAGCCTGTTGTTCGGGTTTGTTAAGGCGCATAAGAAAATTGCGGCGGCGGTTGTCCTGCTGACACTAGTGGTAATTTTTAAACCTTTCGGAATATTGGGTGGAGCAAAAGCTGCATCAAGTTATAAAACGGAAACAGCCAGCAGAAAAGATTTATCAACGGTAATCAATGCCTCAGGCCAGGTGGAAGCAAGTGACAGTGCCACCATGAGTTTTTTAACCACCGGTCGTGTAGTAGCGCTTAATTTTCAGGAGGGCGATAAGGTAAAAGAGGGGCAGGTAATTGCAGCGTTGGATGAAACTTCGGCCCTGGCGGAAGTGGCTAAGGCGCAGGCTACCTACCAAAGTGCCCAGGCTGCCTTAAACAAAGTTTTGGATGATATTCATCTTTCTCAATACGGCGCCGGCGGCTTTGCCAATGTCGGATCGGCAAATGAAACAGCCACTCAAAAGGCTGACCGGGAGGAAGCAGAAATGACCCGTGATGAGGATTACCAGGCTTTGGTGCAGGCACAAAAAGTGCTTGATTCAGTGACAATTATGGCACCATTTGACGGAGTGGTCTCTAACGTTACAGGAATTGCGGTGGGCCAAAATATAAGTGCCATGTCCGGGGCATCAGTGACTGTCATAAACCCCGATGTCTTAAAGTTTGTCGCCAACGTTGATGAAACCGACTTTGGCCAGCTATCCTCGGGGATGGAAGGCGACGTTTCACTTGATGCTTACCCGGACGAAACTTTCAAAGGGACAATCAGCAGAATTGGGGTAGCGGCTGTAAAAATGGATACCGGAGGTTCAGTGGTACCGGTGGATTTGAGCTTACCGTCAGACAGCCGGATTAAAGATAATCTGACCGGAGAAGCGGACTTTAATGTGACGGCCAAAAAAGGGGTGATCGTTATTTCCCGCTCCACCATCCATAAAAACAACGGCAGCTTTGTGTACCTTTTAGTAAACGGTAAACCGGTTAGGCGTGAAATAACTGTCGGGGAGACTTTAGGCTCCCAGGCGGAAATAACCGGCGGCTTAAGTGTCGGTGATCAGGTGATTCTGGGTGATGTAGCGCAATGATTTTGTCCGTCCAACATGTCAGCAAAGTCTACAGCTTAGGGGAGGAAGAAGTCCGGGCACTGGATGATGTTTCCCTGGAGATTAAAAAGAGTGAATTTGTTTCCATTGTCGGGCCTTCCGGATCCGGCAAGTCAACCCTCATGCATATCATCGGCCTGCTGGATAGTCCGACTTCAGGTAGGGTGGTTTTGGAAGACCGGGACGTAACAACTCTATCTGAGCAAAAACTGGCCAGGCTGCGCAATGAATATATCGGGTTTGTTTTTCAGCAGTTTAACCTTCTTTCTAAAACTTCAGCCATCGAAAATGTGGAACTGCCGATGATATACGGAGGAGTGAGTACAAATGAGCGAGAGAAGAGAGCGGTTGAGATGCTGGAGCTGGTCGGGTTGGGAGAAAGGTTACAGAGCCACCCCAACCAGCTTTCCGGAGGTCAGCAGCAGCGGGTGGCAATTGCCCGGGCGCTGGTGATGAACCCGGCTATTGTTCTGGCTGACGAGCCGACCGGTAATCTTGACTCTAAAACTGGCGAAGATATTATGGCCTTGTTTCATAAGCTAAACGACTCCGGCCACACAATTATTTTGGTAACTCATAACCATGCAGTTGCGGCCCAAGCTCACCGGCAAATTCATATCCAGGACGGAAAGGTGGTGCACTGATGCCATTAACACAGATTATAAAAGTCGCCATTCAAGCTTTGCGGACCAACAAAACCCGCTCGCTTTTAACGATGCTCGGGGTAATTATCGGAGTTTCCTCAGTCATTCTCCTGGTTTCGGTAGGCTCAGGCCTGCAAAAATACATTACTGATCAGCTGGAAGGGGTGGGGTCAAATTTACTGATTATTATGCCCGGCAAACTGGATTTAAAGACCATGGGCAGCAGCGGGGGAAAAGATATAGCAAGCAGTATGCTGAATTCCAAGCTGGAACTGAAGGATGCACAAAATCTGCAAAGCGGTTCTGAATATATCAAGGCGGTTGTGCCGGGGGTAGCAGGGCAGGCGATATTAAAATACAACGAGCAGAAAGTCTCCTCTGAGGCGGTGGGGTTGACGGCTAATTTTTCAGATGTTGTGAACTCGCCTCTTGCCGCGGGCGATTATTTTACGGACGGGGATGATAAGATCGGTAAAAAAGTAGTTATTTTAGGTTCAGATGTGGCTAAAAATCTATTTGGTTTTGATGACCCGATTGGTCAGAAAGTGGTTTTATCGGATGAGAGGTTTACAGTCGTGGGGGTTTTAAAAAATAAAGGCGTCGGTTCTACCAGCACGAGTGATCAGGTTGTAATTCCCCTGACTACCGCTGAGCGGCTTTTTAACCAGACAAAAATGAGCGCAATTTATGCCCAGGCGACCAGTTCCGATAAGATGGACCTGGCAATTTCAGAGGCTCAAATGATCCTGGAAAACAGGCTGCAGCCGGATGATTTTACAATTTTGACTCAAAAAGAGATCCTGAGTACCGTTTCTTCAATTCTGGGAGTTTTGACGGCAGCACTGGGAGGCATTGCCGCCATTTCCCTTTTAGTGGGTGGTATCGGGATTATGAACATTATGTTAGTTTCGGTGACGGAGCGCACCCGCGAGATCGGGCTGCGTAAAGCTTTGGGGGCAACACCGAATATTATCCTGACCCAATTTTTAATTGAATCAGTCATTTTGTCCGTCGGCGGAGGCTTAATTGGTATTTTAATCGGCGGGGCAGGTTCGCTGGCGCTGTCAAAAGCCATCCCTAGCGCCGTCACACCATGGTCTGTTCTTTTAGCCTTTGGTGTTTCTGTGGGGGTGGGGATTGTCTTCGGCGTCATGCCGGCAAGGCGGGCAGCTAAATTAAATCCCATCGAGGCGCTGCGTTATGAATAGCACTTTTGAACCGGTTTGCTTGCCGTCATCTAACTGGTGTGGTTTAATTGATTTAGGATGCAGAAGTTCTGGATTCAAACTGCCGGTTTAATTTTGATAGCTTTTGCCGCCCTTTATTTAACCAAAAACCCGGGTATCATCGGTCCGGTTTTACCCATAGCACCCCAAACTGCCCCCAAAACTGCCGAAGTCAGCATAAACGGCGCTGTTGTGAATGCAGAGGTGGCTGATACTCCGCAGACCCGGGCTACGGGACTGAGTGGGCGTGTGTCCTTACCGCAGGATTCAGGAATGCTGTTTGTCTTTCAACAACCGGGTAAATACCAGTTCTGGATGAAGGGAATGCAGCTTTCCCTGGACTTTATTTTTATAAAAAAAGGCCAGGTTGTCGATTTGATGCAAAATATTCCACCTCAGCCGGCGAATACGCCTGACTCTCAGCTGCCGGTTTACGAACCGATGTCGGAAATTGATTCAATGCTTGAAGTAAACGGTGGTTTTGCAGCCAGCCATAATATAGCTGTCGGTGATCAGGTCAGTGTAACCTACAATGCAAGTACTACCACCGGAGTTAATTAGTGAAGAAGAACAACCTATCTTTGGCGTGCCGGGTTATAACCTGGGGTGCCTGAAGCGGGCAGGTTTGCCGGTGATGAACGGGTTGGTGGTCACTGCACCGGAAATTTTCTTCCGGACGCTGCTTATACATTTGGCTGCCGCCAGAGCCGATTTGTTTGAGCAGCAGCTGGAAATTGCCCGCGCTCAGGTTAACAGGATTCCTTCTCCCGACGACTGGCAGGCGGAAACTCGTAAACACAAGCTTTTTTATATTGACGGCAGATATTATAAAAAGCCGCCGGAGGTTTGGAAGAAGCTGTTGGATATATGGATGGCACAGGTAAAAAACCGTTTGTGGCGGGAGGGGTTTGCCAGGAAACTTTCTTCTGCCATAAAACCTCATGTGGTACTACTGCCGACCGGGGAGTTTAAGATAGCCAACGCCCATTTTGATCCGGAGCTCGAGGAAGTGATTATTGACTGGGAGAGAAAAAGGAGTGATGACCGGGTTGCCCCGTGGGCTTTAAAGGAAATTGCCGATTTAGTAAAGCGCGCGGATAACAAGCTGGTAATTACGCAGGTTTATCGGTTTGCCGTGTTTAAAAATAAGGTAGAAATTATCGGCATGTCACCTTTCACACAAACCCTGCCTCTTTCCCAAACCCCGGAAATTTTTATCCGGGCCAGGCAAGAAAAAAAGCTGGTAAAATCTTCCGTGAAGATTTTTCATGATTTATCTTCGGGTTTTGACAGAGACAATCAGGCGGACGGAGTTTTTATTGCCGGAGAAAAGTTACTGGATTTTGAGAAAGCAGTTTTTAAAATGAGCTATGCCGCTTTGGTTGCAGTGGGTAAGCCGGTTATATACCGGCTGCCGGACATCTCGGTTGACGGCATAAACGGCACAGCTGCGCTTTTGGCCAGTCCGAAGCGGCTGGATCAAGCGTCAGAACTCTTAGTTTTTTTGCGGGAGAAGAAAAACTTTAATAATATTGAGCCGGCCCTCCCGCTCTTGCGAAGCCGGGAGGAATTAGGAGAGATTAAAAAAGGGCTGGCGCAGCGTGGCCTGGCCCGCAGTAGTACCCTGAAAATATGGGCCCAGCTTTCCATCCCGGAAAACTTTATAAATCTGACGGATTACCTGGAAGCGGGTATTGACGGGATTATCATCGACCTGGATTTGCTGCAGGGACTTTTAGATGGATACTTCGGTGAACCTGGCGAAATTTATAGAAAATATGTCCGGACCTTGATTAAATTTTTACGGCCGTCCCTTAAAATTATTTCCGGTTTGCAATTACCAGTGCTGGTAATAGGTGAGACGGTTATGCACCCCGATATGCTGGATTTCCTGATTGAGTCAAGATCTTTCGGGGTGGTGGCAAATACCGCTTACCAGACGCAAAATATGCCGGAATATTTAGCCTGGTCGGAGGAGCGTTTTTTTGCTAAGTTACCCTAAATTGTTTTCAGGATCAGGTGAAAAAGCATGATGTACTCTCCCTTAGGTGGTTGTTTGGCAAATTGTTTCAGCCAGACGGAGATGTTTTTTTGCTCTACAGATTGATAAATCTTGGTTAATTCATGGGCTAAAACAATAGGAATGTCACCGAAAGTTTTCTGCATCTCTGTTAAGGTTTTAATAAGTTTGTGAGGGGCAACAAAAAGTACGTATGTGGTAGGTTGCAGACTGTGAATTTGGGAAAGTTTTTTCAGTATTTCAGTCCGCTTGCCTGGTTTTTCCGGAAGGTATCCCAAAAAGAAAAATTTGTCAGGCGGCAGACCGGATAGGGTAAGTGCTGGTACAAAAGATGTTGGGCCTGGGAGAGAGTCAACCTCAATATGCTGCACTAAACATTCCCTGACCAATTTGTAACCCGGATCAGAGACCAGAGGTGTTCCGGCATCAGAAACCAGTACCAGATTTGAAATTTTTAACTTTTCAATAAGCCCCGGAATTTCCCGGTTTTCGTTAAAATCATTTAAAACCAGCAGTGGTTTTGTGATCTGATAATGCTTAAGTAATTGGCCTGTTCTTCTGGTATCTTCGCAGATGACACCGTCACATGAATGCAACACGTCAATGGCCCGCAAAGTTATGTCTTTTAAATTACCGATAGGAGTTGGTACAATGTACAGCATGGTATGTAGTATACAGTATTGAAGGGGAAAGGCCTCATATCCCCTACATACTCTAGACTGAACTTATGCTTGAATCAGTTGCATCCTGGATTATTCATGTTATCTCTACCTTGGGATATCCCGGGATAATTTTTACCATGGCCATTGAGTCAGCCCTGATCCCCTTGCCTTCTGAGGTAATTATGCCCTTTTCAGGATACCTGGTTTCGACCGGCCGCTTTGATCTGGGGCTGGTGGCACTGTCAGGAGCAGTGGGCAATGTACTGGGCTCACTGGCAGCTTATGCCGTGGGCTATTTTGGCCACGAAAAATTAATCCGTAGGTTTGTCCGCCGCTTCGGGAAATGGTTTCTGGTTTCCGAACATGAACTGGACCAGGCGGAATCCCTTATTAATAAGTATAAAGACCTGATGGTTTTGGTCAGCAGGGTGGTTCCCGGTATCAGGACAGTTATTTCCCTGCCTGCCGGTTTTGCCAAACTGCCGATTTACAGGTTTGTGGTGCTGACGTTCCTGGGCTCGCTGACCTGGTCATATATCCTAGCCTGGATGGGAATGACCCTGGGCCAAAACTGGCAGACAATTGGTCCCTACTTTCATAAAGCGGATAGTGCTGTAGCGGTTCTGGTGGCGGGAACGATAGCGTTTTATATTTATTACAAATTGAAGAAGCGTTAAGTTTGTGCTCAGAAGCGGCGGATTACACCGACACATTTACCCTGGATCTTTACATCAGTAGCATAAATCGGTTCCATAGCAGCGTTAGCCGGTTCCAGGCGGATGCGGTTTGGCTCCTTGAAAAATCTTTTTAAGGTAGCTAGTCCGTTATCCAACAGGGCAACCACGATATCGCCGTTGTTGGCTATATTTTGCTCTTCAATTATGACGTAGTCGCCGTTTAAAATCCCATCCTCAATCATGGAATCTCCCCTAACCTGCAGGACAAAGGAGCGTTTCTTGCCAGAAAGCATACCTGCCGGCACATTGACCGTGGCGTTCGGATCGGTGAAAGTCATAATGGGTTGTCCGGCAGCAATAAACCCCAGAACTGGCAGTTCAATGCCTTTGAGGGTGGCTGAAATTTTCTGGTCCACCACTTCAATGCCTCTTACTGCCCCTTCAAACTTTTTAATCACACCTTTTTGCACCAGGGCCTGGAGGTGTTCGTGGACGGTTGCCAGGGAAGAAACGCCGATACTCTCGGCAATTTCACCCAGGGTGGGGGAGTAGCCATACTTTTCAATGTATTGCTTAATGAAATCAAGGATTTGTTTTTGGCGTTTGTAAAGTGTTATTGGCATTGTTTTATAACCTTCTCCTGGGTCTCTCAAAAGTGTTCAAGACAGACTCGAAGGATTCGGTTTTTATTTGTATATATACTACCAAAGACAACCCGAAACGTCAACCCTGTCAAAACGAAGTCAACTATGTCAAAGTGTATCATTAAATGGATAGTTTGCTCCAGTTCTAGGAATCTTCTTTATATAGCTGCAGAATAATGATTTTAGTGTTTCCGTTGTTTTGTTTTTCTGAATAGAACACGTAATTTTTTTGTGAATTCTTGTCTTTTCGTACATATAAATCAATGCTCGACCACCTGGTTTTAAAACGCAGGAGATTTCAAAGAAACTTTTCGCCAAATTAGTGCTGTGAAGAACAGGTTTTGAATAAACACCATCAAATACTGCATCCGGCAAAGCCAAAGCTTCAATGTCCCCCAGCCGAAGCTCCAATTCTCCGGACTGCAATTCCTGCCTACTGCTTATTTTGGCCAGCTTAATCGTTCCTGGCTTAATATCCAATCCGACGACGTTGTTGCCTCTTTGAATAAAATACTTGCAGTCGCATCCGTTCCCGATACCGACTTCTAAGGTTTGATTCCCGGAGCCATGCTCTAACTGTTTATGCAACTCTTCTACTAGAGGCGAAGGGGTCATTTGTGTAGTCCAGTGGGGAGGCTGAAGTTATTCTTAGCTATTAATCCGGTCACGAAGAGTCATAAAAACTGGTAGCTTTTCTGGACTGTGTTCATCATGCTCCTGTTCGCTATAGAACATTATAATCAATCTTCCCAGATCGTGTATTTTGGCACATTCCTTCTGGAGCATCAGTTTGTTTTTTGCTTGCCACATAAGGATTTTTTAATAATTTCCCTATTGCAAAAGGAAGAGATTTGTAGGCAAAATAAAATTGAGCATGAAAGTTTTGATGTTTGGGTGGGAACTCCCGCCTTATAACAGTGGAGGTCTGGGTACTGCGTGTCTGGGATTAACAAAAGCCATGGCTACCCAGAATGTAGAAGTAACTTTTGTGGTCCCCTATAAAGTTGACGTGCATCTTCCTCACATGAAAGTTATTTTTGCCGGGATGCCGGTGAAAATCAAGGGTGTGAAATCTTTGCTTTATCCTTATGTTACCAAGGAGGGATATTATTCCGCATTAAGCCGGGAAAAATCCCCCTTTTACGGATGTGATTTAATGGCTGAAGTCAGGCGCTACAGCATGTTGGCGGCAGAGATTGCCTTGTCCGAGGATTTTGATGTGATTCACGCCCATGATTGGTTGTCATTCGGGGCGGGCATTGAAGCTAAAAAGGTAAGCGGAAAACCTTTGGTGGTGCATGTCCACGCAACTGAGTTTGACCGCAGCTGTGACCACATAAATCAGGAAATATACAACCTGGAAAAACAGGGCATGGAAGCAGCAGATAAAATAATTGCCGTCAGCCAGTTTACCAAATCAACAATTGTTAACCATTATGGAATTAGCCCCGACAAAATCGAGGTTGTGTGGAACGGAATCAACGCTGATGAATTCCGCCATGAGGATGGAGAAAATGCCGTGAGTGTCCTCAAAAAAGGCGGCTATAAAATAGTTCTTTTTGTCGGTCGGATTACTATGCAGAAAGGGCCGGATTATTTCTTGCTGGCTGCCAAAAAGGTTTTACAATTTAACCCGAAAGTATACTTCGTAATTGTCGGGTCCGGAGATATGGAACAACAAATTATGCAGCAGGCAGCTTTCCTGGGCATATCAGACAAGGTGGTTTTCCCGGGGTTTTTGCGGGGTGAAGAGTTAAACCAGGTTTACAGGGCGGCTGATTTATTTGTCCTGCCGTCAGTTTCTGAACCCTTTGGAATTACGCCGCTGGAATCAATTGTCAATGGGACGCCAGCCTTGGTGTCTTACCAGTCTGGGGTGGCGGAAGCTTTAAAACATGCTTTAAAGGTGGATTTTTGGGATACTGACGAGATGGCCAATAAAATTTTGGCGGTTTTGGATAATCCCTCGCTGATCCAAACACTGCAAAATAACGGCCACGAAGAGATCAAGAATTTTACCTGGCACTCCGCAGCCTCAAAATGCCTGAATATTTATCAAAGGCTTTTCAAACGCCATTGATTTTCCTCTCAGGTTGTACTAGTTTAATAAAAGATGGCAGCAGTCTGCTTGTATTTCCAGGTTCATCAACCGCGCCGGGTAAAACGTTACCGGATTTTTGATATCGGGTCTGACCACCACTATTTTAATGATGATTCAGATGGCAACTTAAACAACAGGAAAATTCTAGAAAAGGTGACGAAAAAGTGCTACCTGCCTACTAATGCTATTCTGACGGAGCTTCTGGAAAAAAACCCTGATTTTAAGGTCAGTTTCTCTTTTTCTGGAATATTTTTAGAGCAGTTGGAAGAATATTTGCCGGATGTACTCAGCTCTTTTCAGAAGCTGATAAAAGCCGGGGGCAAAGGTGAGTTTCCCCGCGTTGAGATATTAAGTGAAACTTATTACCACTCGTTGTCGTTTCTTTATTCTAAGGAAGAATTCCGTAGCCAGGTCAAGCTTCACCGGGAAAGAATAAAGTCCCTGTTCGGCAGAGAGCCGGTTAGCTTTCGCAATACCGAGCTGATTTACAACAACGACATTGGCAAAGAGGTAGAGGCTATGGGTTACAGGACCGTTTTAACGGAAGGGGTGGACAATATTTTGGGCTGGCGGAGCCCGAATTTTATTTACCAGGCAGCAGGCACAAAGCACTTAAGGCTGCTTCTTAAGAATTACCGCCTCTCAGATGACATCGCTTTCAGGTTTTCCTCTAAGGAGTGGTCAGACTATCCGCTGACCGCCCCGAAGTTTGCCCAATGGATTTCTTCCGTGAACGGAAACGGAGAGGTTGTAAATTTGTTTATGGATTATGAAACTTTCGGTGAGCACCAGTGGGAAGACACCGGGATTTTTGAATTTTTAAAAAGTATGCCGCGGGAGATTTTAAGTCACCCGGATAACCGCTTTGTCACCCCGGATGAGGCGGTGACTTTATTTCCGGCACGGGACACTCTTGATATTCCGGGGTATATTTCCTGGGCGGATATCGAAAGAGACCTTTCTGCGTGGCGCTCAAATCCGATCCAGCATGATGCTCTGCGCAGTCTATACGCGCTGGAAAAGCGGATCCTTCAAAGCGGCGATAAAAACTTAATTGAAGACTGGCGTAGACTGCAAACTTCCGACCATTTTTATTATATGTGCACCAAATGGTGGAATGACGGGGATGTTCATAAGTATTTTAACCCCTACTCCTCGCCGTATGAGGCTT
The DNA here is from genome assembly GCA_021790255.1 of bacterium. GTDB lineage: Bacteria > Patescibacteriota > Microgenomatia > Daviesbacterales > UBA10151 > JAJYIE01. The sequence continues at coordinate 10,999 of JAJYIE010000007.1, forward strand.
TTATTTCGTACATGAATGTTTTAAAGGACCTGGAGCTCCGTCTGAAACAAAAATCTAATAGAAATAGAACTAGGAAATCAGTTTCTGGTTAAAGACGGCAGACCAATATGCTTTCCGACTTCATTTATATCTTCTGATTGATGTTCCCTGATAGTTTTAACGTCGTCTTTAATGGCTCCTAGTTCATCCTGGACTTGTTTCACATGAGCGGTCAGCGCGTCTATCTTATCAGTATGTTCATCAAGATTTTTCATGACAGATTTGACGTCATGTTTCAAGGAGTCAAGATCTTCGTAAACAGGGCCCAAAACCCGGATCCTCTCATGGCCGATTTTTTGATATCCTTATCTGTCGTGGCCAACAATATTAGATCTAAAAGTGAGAAAAGACAATAATTCGGATGTATATAAATGTAGCTAATACCCCGTAAAACAACAATCTAAAATATGCTAAGATGAGATTAATAGTACCAGATTAATTATGCCCAAATCCTTAAGCCTTGGTAACGGAAATCTATTAGTCCAGCTTGATAAATTTGCCCAGGTTGGTGATTTTTATTTTCCCATGGTGGGCATGGAAAACCAGATAGGGCGGGCGCAGGTTCATAAAATTGGCGTTTGGGCTGATAACAGATTCAGCTGGCTCGATGACGGCAGCTGGAAAATAGCCATAGACTACAGGCCTCAAACTTTGGCGGGAGATATTATTGCCAAAAATGAGGTGCTGGGTTTGCAGTTGGAGTTTTTGGATGCTGTCTACAATGAAAAAGATATTTTCCTTCGCAAAGTAACTGTTCAGAGCTTAAACGGAGTAAACCGTCAGATTAAGATCTTCTTTGATCAGCAGTTTGATATTGCCGGAAGCAACGTGGGAAATACTGCCTACTTTGAGCCGGTTACCCAAACAGTTATCCATTATAAAGGCCGCCGGATAGTGATTATCGGAGGCAAATATAATGATAAAAGTTTTGATGATTACTGCATCGGCCTGCACAATATTGAAGGGAAAGAGGGAACATTCAAAGATGCCGAAGATGGCAGCCTGAGTAAAAACCCGGTTGAACACGGCTGTGTTGATTCGGTAGTCGGTTTTACACTTGATTTAAAAGGCTCGAAGTCTGAGACTTTTTATTACTGGATCTGTGCGGCTAGGGAATATAAAGAAGCGCTTGCTCTGCATTACTATGTGCTCGAAAGATCTCCCGAACATCTGCTGTCAACAACGGAGTCTTTTTGGAAGGCGTGGGTTAACAAATATGACTTTTGTTTTGACGCGCTGCCGGACTCAGTGTCAGACCTTTTTAAAAAATCTCTGCTTATAATGCGGACACATGCTGATAACCGGGGGGCAATTATTGCCTCAGGGGACTCAGATATTTTGCAGTACGGCCGGGATACGTATGGTTATATGTGGCCAAGGGACGGAGCTTACGGCGCGCTGGCTTTGGCTCGGGCCGGGTATTTTGATGTCAGCGAGAGGTTTTTGAACTTTTGTTTAGGTGTTTTGTCGGAGGAAGGCTACCTGCTGCAAAAGTATGTATCGGACAAATCTTTGGGCAGCTCGTGGCTTCCCTGGGTGAGGGATGGAAGAAGAGAGTTGGCCATCCAGGAAGACGAAACTGGGATTTGTGTATTTGCGCTGTGGGAGCATTACCGTCTAACTAAGGATCTGGAATTTGTTGAGTCAATTTACAATTTCTTTATAAAGAAGGCCGCTGATTTTATGGTCAATTACCGGGATGAAAAGAGCAAGCTGCCTTTGCCAAGTTATGACCTTTGGGAGCAATATTTTTGCGTTTCAACCTATACTGCGGCCGTGGTTTACGGGGGGCTTAAAGCTGCTGCAAACTTTGCCGAGCTTTTGGAAAAGAAAGATGACCAGTCGCGTTACATTAACGTGGCTGGAGAAATTAAAGAGGCGATCCTGCAGCAGCTCTACAATAAGGAGAACGGCTCTTTTTATAAAAAATTGGATCTCAAGGACGAGAAGCTGGTTGCTGACCCGACTATTGATATAAGCGCTCCTGCCGGCCTGTTTCGCTTTGACGTCCTGGGTAAGGATGACCCGAAGATGGTCCAGGCTTTTAAAGTTGCACAGGAAAAGCTAACCTGTCATACTCCCGTCGGCGGAATTGCAAGATTTGAAGGCGATATTTATAACCAGGTTAGCAATGAAACACCCGGGAACCCCTGGATAATTACCACTCTCTGGCTAGCCCAGTACCAGATTGCCCGGGCAGCAGACCAAAAAGAGCTGAATAAAATTGTTAACAGCCTAAACTGGGTAGTGGGGCTGGCCTCATCTGCCGGGATTTTGTCAGAGCAGGTCGACCCTTATTCGGGCCGCCAGCTGTCTGTTGCTCCCTTAACCTGGAGCCATGCTGAGTATGTGCTGACGATAATTGCTTATCTTAATAAGCTGGAGGAGTTGGGAGCAGGAAAAGCTTGTAACCCCGTAAAATAATTCATCTATTATGTGCCTATCCTTCGGGTATTCTAAGTGTTATAATGACTTTTATGGCAAAGTTTCAAATCGTTTCCGATTTCAAGCCCACGGGGGATCAGCCGCAAGCTATTGCCCAGCTGGTTAAAGGTCTTGGCCAAGGTAAAAAACATCAGGTTTTGCTAGGAGTAACCGGTTCGGGAAAAACTTTTACAGTGGCCAATATTATCGAGAAAGTACAACGCCCAACCCTGGTTATTTCCCACAATAAAACCCTGGCCGGCCAGCTGGCGCAGGAATTCCGTTCTCTCTTCCCACAAAACGCCGTGGAATACTTTGTTTCATATTATGACTATTACCAGCCTGAGGCTTATATCCCGCAATCGGATACTTATATTGAAAAGGAAACGGAAATAAACGAGGAGATTGAAAAACTGCGCCTCTCAACAACAGCATCCTTGATGACCCGGCGTGACGTAGTGGTTGTCGCCTCCGTTTCTGCTATTTATAACCTTGGTTCACCTGTTGAATACGGCCAGGCAATTCTGGAGGTTAAGGCAGGAATGAAAACCCGGTTTGACCAGGTTTTAAAAATCCTCACCAAAATGTATTACGAACGAAATGATGTGGATTTTCACCGCTCGACTTTCCGGGTCAAAGGCGACACTGTGGATATTTTTCCCTCCTATAAAGAGACTGCCGTGCGCGTGGAATTTTTGGGAGATAAAGTGGAGCGTGTTTCCTTTTTGGACCCCTTGACAGGAGAAATGACTCCCACCGAGGAAACCCAGGTAATTTACCCGGCCAAACATTACATTGCTCCCGATCAGCGGATGGAACCGGCTCTGAAGCAGATCCAGGTTGATTTGACCGATAGAATTAATGAGTTGCGGGCTGCTGGGAAACTGCTTGAGGCGCAAAGGATTGAGCAGCGGACTTATTACGACCTGGAGATGATTAAGGAGTTTGGATATTGCAACGGCATTGAAAATTACTCCCGCTATTTTGACGGACGTGAGCCCGGAGAACCGCCGTATGCACTTCTAAATTACTTTCCGGAAGATTTTCTGGTAATAATTGACGAATCACACATCAGCCTACCACAGATCCGGGGTATGTATAACGGCGACCGCTCTCGCAAGGAAACCTTAATTGACTTCGGATTCCGCCTGCCTTCAGCACTGGATAACCGGCCGCTTAGATTTGATGAATTTATGCGCAGTGTTAACCAGATAATTTATACCTCCGCTACCCCTGATGAGTATGAAATATCGCTTGCAGGATCTGATGGATTGGCACAGCAGCTGTTGCGTCCGACAGGGATTTTAGACCCGGAAATTGATGTCCGTCCGACTGTGGGCCAAATTGATGACCTGATCAGGGAAATTGAGGCTCGGGTGAAAAAAGGAGAGAGGTGCCTCGTGATAACTTTGACCAAACGGATGGCGGAGGACCTGACTGAATATCTGCAGGAAAAAGATGTGAAAGTCAATTATCTACACTCGGATGTAGAAACTCTGAAACGCAGCGATATTTTGCAGTCTTTAAGATTGGGGGAATACGACGTGATTGTTGGGATCAACTTATTGCGAGAGGGACTGGATTTACCTGAGGTGTCTTTGGTGGCAATTTTGGATGCCGACAAGGAAGGATTTTTGCGCTCAAAAACATCGCTGATTCAAACCATGGGCCGAGCGGCCCGCCATATCAGAGGAAAGGTTATTATGTATGCAGATACTGTAACCGGCTCGATGCGGGAGGCAATCGAAGAGGTGGAGCGCCGGAGAAAATATCAGGATGAGTATAATAAAAAGCACGGGAAAAATCCTACGGCTATTACCAAGCCGCTGCGGGAACGGCTGATTGAGAAAGTGGAGGAGGAAACCGGGGAGAAGGTTTTAACCATTGACGATATCCCTGTTTCCGAACGCGAGAAGATGATCAAACTCCTGGAAGCACAAATGCAGGAAGCAGCTAAACTGCTCGATTTTGAAGAAGCCGCCAGGATGCGTGATCAGATTAAACAGCTGCGGGATTAGGGATCAGTGTTTAGAAGTATAATATGTTAAATATTTTACCACCGGATGAGTATTTTAAGAGTTTGCCCAGAAAGGTGGTGAGTTCGGCGGTCTTGTTCACTGATAAGCATAGCAGATTGATGATTGTTAACCTGACGTATAAAAACCACTGGGGCGTGCCGGGTGGGATAGTTGATGAAAACGAATCCCCAAAACAGGCAGCTATTCGGGAAATCAAAGAAGAACTGGGGCTGGATTTAAAAAATCTCAGACTGCTGGCAGTTGATTACGTTAGCGGAGAAGCGGAAAAAAGAGAAAGAATCCAATTTGTTTTTGGGGGCGGGGTGCTGGACAAAACTGAAATTTCTAAAGTAAAACTACAGGAGGAAGAGTTGAGCGAATATCAGTTTGCCGATACAAAAGGTCTGGAAAAATTATTGAGTCGGGTAACAGCTAAAAGGGTACTAGCGTGTTTGAGAAATCAGGACAAAGGAGTGCTTTATCTGGAAAACGGTGAGATTGCTTTGCCATGATACTTAAAAATATCACTCGTAAAACAGTCATTGCAGTAGATTTGCAATATCTTAATTCTTTTTGGGGGAAAGCTGTGGGCTTGCTTTGTAAAAAACACTCACACAGTTTGTATTTTCAGACCCGCTTCGGAATACATACTTTTGGCCTAAAATCTCCCATAGATGTGCTGGTACTAGATGACCGGTTAAATGTTGTAAAATCAGAGGAAGTTGCGCCAAACAGGCTTTTCTTCTGGGATCCACGATACAAGGGAGTCGTAGAGTTGCCGTGTGGATCAATTACCAAATCCAAAACGGCGCGGGGTGATCAGATCATAATTCTTGAATCATTCCTGCCTTTACCCCTTTAAAAGTCTTGCGAAATAGGTTAGAATAGGACGTTTCTTTGGCTACTTGATTCGGGTCATATTTGGTTAGAATGTTATCATGAACGAAACGATATGAGTAACGATAAAATAGTTATCCGCGGGGCGCGTGAGCATAATCTAAAAGACATTGACCTGGAAATTCCTAAGAATAAGTTAGTTGTTCTGACAGGCATTTCTGGTTCCGGAAAATCTTCTCTGGCTTTTGACACCCTTTATGCTGAAGGGCAACGGCGCTACGTGGAATCACTTTCTTCTTATGCCAGACAGTTTCTGGGAGTAATGGACAAGCCGGATGTGGATTTAATTGAAGGGCTTTCTCCTGCTATATCCATTGACCAAAAGAGCGCTTCCCACAATCCACGCTCTACTGTGGGAACCACGACGGAGATCTACGATTACCTGCGTCTGCTTTACGCCCGGATTGGCCATCCTCATTGCCCAATTTGCGGCGGAGAAGTGGCTAGGCTTAGCGTGGACCAAATCGTGGATAAGGTCAAAGGTCAAAGGTCAAAGGTCAAAAGCAACGAAGGAAGAATTATGATTTTGGCGCCGGTCGTAAAAGACAGGAAAGGTGAGTATTCCAGCTTGTTTGAAGATCTGCGCAGAAAAGGCTTTTCCAAGGTCCGGGTTGATAAGCAGGTTAGGGATTTAAGTGAAGATTTGGTGCTGATTAAAACCAATAAGCACACAATTGATGTGGTGGTGGATAGGTTGGTTCTGGATAAAAAAAGCCTAGCAGATGAAAAAATACTTTCCCGGCTGCACCAAAGTATCGAGACAGCTTTGAAGATGGGTGAGGGGATGGTTATCGTCAGTGACGTTTTGGACAAATCCCTTGAGTTCCCGCCAACTCCTAAAAAAACGGAAGATCACCTTTATTCAGAAAGGTTTGCCTGTCCTGTGGACAACATTTCTTTGCCGGAAATTGAGCCGCGGACATTTTCATTTAATTCACCGCACGGCGCCTGTCCTAATTGTACCGGGCTTGGAGTTTTGCTCAAAATCGATGCCGAGGCAATCATAAACCCGATTCTTTCCATCGCGGAAGGCGGAATTTTACCTTGGTCAGGTTTGGGGGAGTCAGATACATGGTTTAAGCGGCTGATTGAAGCTGTGGGGAAAGAGAAAGGTTTTGATATAAATACCCGTTTGGGCCAGTTGTCTCCGGAAGCAAAGAATCTCCTCCTTTACGGCGCAGATAATGAGCAGTTTCGGGTGGAAGGAAGAAACCGGGAGGGGCACTGGACGCATTTTTATACTACATTTGAAGGGCTGGTGCCCGGTTTGGAGAAAAGATACAAGGAAACCGAATCTGAATATGTCAAAAAGGAAATTGAAAAATATATGACGGAAGAAATCTGCCCGGTTTGCCACGGGGCCAGATTAAAACCGGAAGCGCTTTCGGTAAGTGTTGAGGGAGTTAACATCTCTGAGGCCACCAGCCAGTCGATCAGAGCCGCCCTGGAGTGGTTAAAGACGCTGGTGAAACCTGTTTTATCACAGCGGGAGGAAATAATAGCTGCGCCGATTTTGAAAGAGATTAAAGCCAGGCTGCAATTTTTGGTTGACGTGGGGTTGGATTACCTAACGCTGGACCGAGCATCGGCAACACTGGCTGGCGGAGAAGCCCAACGGATTCGCCTTGCTTCCCAGATCGGCTCAGGGTTGTCCGGTGTTCTTTACGTATTGGATGAGCCGTCAATCGGCCTGCATCAGCGGGATAACAGCCGGCTTATTGAAACCTTAAAGAGGCTGCGGGATTTGGGTAATACCGTGGTGGTGGTGGAACATGACCAGGAAACAATGGAAAGCGCTGACTGGATCGTTGATTTTGGCCCCGGAGCCGGAGAGCATGGCGGGAATGTGGTAGCTTCAGGCAGCCTGGAGGATATTATTAATAACCCAAATTCTTTGACCGGAAAGTACTTGTCAGGCAAAAGACAGGTGCAGTCTGATGGACAACTTCGCAGGCCGTATGTTAATGTCGGCACCCTGAAAGTAGTTGGCGCCGCCGAGCATAACCTGAAGAATATTGATGTGGAGTTTCCTTTGGGCCAGTTTATCGCCGTTACCGGAGTTTCTGGTTCCGGTAAATCTACTTTAATTAATGATATTTTATACCGCGCTCTGGCCCAAAAAATTTATCGGACGCGGGAAAAACCGGGGCGTTTTAAGGATCTGGAAGGGCTGCAATACGTCGATAAGGTGGTGCTGGTTGACCAGTCACCGATCGGACGGACTCCCCGATCAAACCCGGCCACTTACACCGGAGCATTTACTTTTATCCGTGACTTGTTTGCCAGTTCACCGGATGCTAAAGTGCGCGGATACGGGCCGGGGCGGTTTAGTTTTAACGTCAAAGGCGGACGTTGTGAAGTTTGCGAGGGTGAAGGCCAAATTAAAATTGAAATGCAGTTTTTGCCGGATGTATACGTGACATGTGAAGCCTGCAGCGGGAAAAGATATAACCGGGAAGCTTTGGAGATACATTTTAAAGATAAAAACATCGCCGAAGTTTTGGAAATGACGGTGGAGGAGTCGTTGGAATTTTTCAGCAACATCCCACAGATAAAAAGGAAGCTTGAGGTTTTGAATGAAGTCGGCCTGGGCTATATCCGGCTTGGCCAACCGGCCCCTACCTTATCGGGCGGAGAAGCCCAGCGCATTAAGCTGGCCTCTGAGCTGTCCAAGCGCCCAACTGGCCACACTTTCTACATTCTTGACGAGCCAACTACCGGTTTGCACTTTGCCGACATCGAAAGGCTGCTGACTATTTTGCGAAAGCTTGTCAACTTCGGCAATACAGTGGTTATAATTGAGCACAACCTGGACGTGATTAAAAACACGGATTGGATTATCGACCTGGGGCCTGAGGGAGGGGAAGGCGGTGGAAAAGTTGTTGCAACCGGCACACCGAAGGACCTGGTTGCTAATAAATCTTCAGTAACGGGCCAGTACCTGGCTAAAGTGTTATAATCTGATCAGAATGGTTGAAAAAGCAGGCCTTCCCGGGGATATTTGATATTAAAGTATTCGGTACATTCCCGATTTGCAAGTACACCTTAGGGGCGGCAGGCTAATATTATCCGGCAAATATCTTTCAAAAGTTCTGCTACAATTAAAAAGTATGCTGATCAGGGCAAAATTGGGGTTTATCATTCTTGTCCTTCTGGCAGGATTTTTCCCTTTGTCAGTTAGAGCTTTCGCAGATAACGAATTCGAGTCTTCCTACACAGTAACTTATGATGTAGACAAAACCGGCATTACTACTGTGGCCCAAAAGGTGGTCCTGAAAAACCTTACCAGCCAATACTATGCCTCCGATTTTACCCTGACGATAGGATCAACCACAATTTCAGGAATTACGGCATCAGATGATGCCGGCCCGATGGAAACAAAGGTAAACAAAGAGGACGGAAAAACAGCTATTACTGTTAAGTTTAACCAGCAGGTTGTAGGTCTTGATAAGCAGCAGGATTTTACGTTGAAATTTCAGACCAGAGATTTTGCCGAAAGGGTTGGAAAAACATGGGAAGTAAACCTGCCGCGGGCCCCCGAAGGAACGGATGTGGCCGGATATTCCATGGTGTTATCGGTACCCGGTGATTTTGGCGATCCGACGTCGATTTCACCGCAACCTCAGTCAAAATCACAATCCTTTGGGCGGCTGTTTTTTTCCTTTGATAAAAGCCAACTGAAAGAAAGCGGTGTTTCAGTTAACTTCGGCAGTTCCCAGATTTTTGATTTTAACTTAAAATATCACCTTAGCAACGACCAGATATTTCCGGAAAGGACTTTTGTCGCGCTGCCGCCGGATACAAACTTTCAGGATGTAGCGATCAACAGGATCCAGCCGCAGCCGCTGAATGTAACCATTGATGGGGACGGGAATTACCTTGCCTGGTATGAACTTCCGAGGCGCTCCAATTTAGATGTAACCATTGTCGGCTCCGCAAAACTTTATATTAACCCCAAAAATACCAGCGTACCGGTTCTAAGTTCTCAGGAGATCGGCCAATGGACAAAAAATGACCAATACTGGCAAAAAAACGACCCGCTGATAAAAAACACTCTGGCAGATATTTTTAATGGTAAAACGGCAACCACAACAACCCAAAAAGCAGAACTTATCTACCGGTATATAGTCAATACTTTAAGTTATGATACCGGCCGTCTATCGGGCAATAATATTGAACGGCTGGGTGCGGTTACTGCGCTGCACAATCCTCATTTGGCGATTTGTATGGAGTTTACCGACGTATTTATTGCCCTGGCCAGGGCTGAAGGGATTCCTGCACGCGAGCTTGACGGGTTTGCCTACAGTCAAAATAATGACCTTCGCCCGTTAGGTTTATCTCACGATTTGCTGCATGCGTGGCCGGAGTACTTTGATGAAGAAAAGGGCTGGGTGATGGTGGATCCGACCTGGGAAAATACTACCGGAGGGGTAGACTATTTTAATAAGTTTGATTTAAACCATGTGGTTTTTACAGTACGCGGGTTATCTTCCGAAAGTCCTTATTCCACCAGTGACGTTTCGGTGATGGTTTCACCAAATGATTTTATCGGCAAGCCAAGCCCGGATGTCCAGATAAGCGGGCAGGATACAATATGGTCCGGATTCCCCGCTGCTTTGACAGTAAAAATAACCAACCAGGGCAACTCAGTGCAGCAGCCAACAACTCTGACAGCCGCCACTAACAGGCTCATTATTTTAGATAATAAATCCATCGCCTTACCGGCAATCCCCCCCTACGGCTTCGTTATCTATGATTTAAATTTGCGCACTCCTGATATCTGGCGAAGCTTCCTTGATACTTTAAAGATAACCGTAGGCGGTCAGACTTTTAACAAAAATTTGCATGTGAAACCGATATTTTTATTCAAGCCTTTCCCTTATGTTTTTCTGGGACTGGTTGGTTTGGTTTTTCTCGGATATCTGGCAGTTTTATTAATTCATCTTCTCAGGGTAAACAGGCATCCCGCTAAAAAGTAGTTTCCAGGCACCAGTTGCAGTATAATTCACCCGTCATGAAATCTGTCTTTTTGAAGAAAAAATCCCCCTTACCGGAGGTGATTAAGCTTAAACCGCGTCATGACTTCTGGCTAAGTATTAGGGAAGAAATTCCACACAAACCCGGTGTTTATATTTATTCTGATCTTGGGGGCAAAATACTCTATGTTGGCAAGGCCATAGATCTTTACCACCGGGTGGGGTCATATTTTGCCGGCAGGCCTGACAGCCCGAAAACAGCCGCTTTGGTGGAAAGAATTGCCGGCTGCAGGACGATTGTTGTGGCCTCCGAACTGGAAGCGCTGATTCTGGAAGCTAACCTGATTAAAAAATACCGCCCTCCTTACAATATTAAGCTGACTGATGACAAGGACTATTTATACATTAAAATTACCCGGGCGCCATTCCCGCAGATCCTTACAGCCAGGAAAAAAGAGTTGATTGATGCTAAAGAGTACTTCGGGCCGTTTCCCTCTTCCCGTGTGGTGCGGACAACTTTAAAAAAGCTGCGCTGTGTTTTTCCATGGTGCAGCAACCCACCGAAAGAGGCGGCGAACAACAGGCAGCAGACAGGCAATAGACCGTGTTTTTTTTACCATATTAAGTTGTGTCCCGGGGCTTGTGCGGGGAAAATCAGCAGGCAGGAATACGCTAAAATTATCCACCGGTTTTCCCGCTTTATGAGTGGTGAGAAGAATGAGCTAATAGGTGACTTGACCGAGGAGATGGAAGAAGCTGCGGAAAAATTGCAGTTTGAAAAGGCCCAGCAGCTGAAAAAGATTATCTTTGATCTGCAATACTTAACAAGTACGAACAATGCCCAGGCTTATCTGGAAAACCCGAATTTTTTGCAGGATCAAAACAACCAGTCTTTATCCCAGCTGAAAGAGCAGCTGGATTTAAAAGCCTGGCCGGGGCGAATTGAAGCATATGATATCTCCAATCTGCTTGGAGCTCAGGCGGTGGGTTCACTGGTAGTTTTAAGCGAAGGAGATATTGATAAAAAATGGTACCGGAAATTCCGTATCCGGGCGGAAGGTAGGCCGAATGATGTGGCAATGATGCGGGAGGTGATCCGCCGGCGGGCCAGACACAAAGAGTGGCCAACCCCGGATTTAATTTTAGTTGACGGAGGCCGGGGGCAGGTCCGGGGTGTAAAAGAGGAGTTGGAGAGCTCCGGCTGGAATGTCCCTGTTTTTGGGCTTGCCAAAAGGTTGGAATGGCTTTATGGGCCGGATACAGAAATTATCCGCCTGCCGAAAAAAGATTTATCTCTGCGGCTTTTGCAAAAGATCCGTGATGAAGCACATCGCTTTGCTGTTAATTACCACCGGAAATTGCGGGAAAATAGTTCATTTTCAATAATTAAAGGTTAGAATTTCGTGTCAATGCCCCTACTTGGTATGGCTGCAATGATGAAAGCGTCTTTGTGATACTATATTAAGGTGAAATCTCTCCTTCGAAGCTACCTGATTATTGTCGGCACCCTGGCTACCACATCCCAGCTTTTACCTTCGCTGATCATTAAGGGAGGAGTTAAAGGATACCTGATCGGCGGTTTGGCTTTCATGGTTGCTAATTTATTGCTGGTTCCTCTGCTCAAACTCCTGCTTTTGCCGCTGAATCTTTTGACGTTAGGTCTATTTGCCTGGGTGAGTAATGTCCTGGCTTTGTACATTCTGGTCAGCCTGATACCTTACTTCATGGTCCTGCCCTATCAATTTCCCGGGTATAGTACGGATGGGATTGTTATTCCGGCTGTAAATTTGTCAGCTTTTCAGTTTGTTATTTTGGCATCATTTGTGATAGGATTTCTAATCCATTTTATTCACTGGATTATTAAGTAAGGGGTTGAGCTTTCAGGTATAATATAGTTTATGAATACAGTACTGGAGATTACTCAGATTATTTTAGCAATACTTTTGATAGTCTTGATCCTGATGCAGTCTAAAGGGACAGGACTGGGAACGGCTTTCGGAGGGGAGATCGGTTTTTACTCTACTAAACGCGGATTTGAGAAGATTCTTTTCGATCTGACGATCCTCATTTCTGCCCTGTTTATTGTACTTTCAGCACTAAGGCTGATTTTGTGAAAAAAGCTCTTTTTATAATTCTTTTATTATCCAAGATTACCAGCCGCTACTTTTCGCGGCTTAAAGATACGCTGCTGTTTAATTCCGGCCGCTCTCTCTCGGGACTTACTGCGGCTGGGAAGGAGCAAAAAAATGTGATGTTTCCCCATGCTGCTGTAAAAATTGGCCTTACAGCTTTTGTGCTTATTGTCGCCGGAGTGTTTCTTTGGCGCACTACAATTAAATTTAAGGAGTCAACTTTATCCGAAGGGATAGTTGGTCTTTATGACCGGGATAATCTTAATCCTGCCGCCTTGCCTGCTCCCGTAACCCGCCTGATTTCCAGGCCCCTCGTCAGCCTGGATAAGAGTGGTTTACCCCAACCAGATCTGGTTAGCGGCTGGGATGAGGATAACAACGCCACTACGTATATTTTTCACCTCAAAGATAATCTTTACTGGAATGATGGCTCAAAGGTTCTTTCATCGGATATTAAGTTTAATATACCTGATGTAACTATTTCGTACCCTGACGAGAAAACAATAGCTTTCAAACTTCCGGAGCCATTTGCCCCGTTGCCGACGTTTTTAACTACACCAGTATTTAAAAATGGGGGCTGGGTGGGTGTGGGTGACTACAGGGTTTCAGGGATGGCCTACAGTAACGGTTTTTTGGCAAAACTGAATTTAGCGCCTAAAGCCGTCGGGAAAACAGCTTTGCCCAACCTGGTCATTCGTTTTTATCAAGATGAGCCAACACTCAAAACCGCTTTTACACTGGGTGAAGTGTCAACGATGTTGGGACTCTCTGATGATGAAGGTGTGAAGAGTGCGGGTAATACTAAAGAGTCCCAATTTACGGATTTTAACAGGGTCCTGGCGGTTTTTTACAACACTAAGGATGATACTTTAAAAGATAAAAATCTGCGTAAGGCACTTACCGCTGCAATGCCTTCTTTTCCCGGTGCGCAGCAGGCCAAGGGGCCGATCCCTTCCTTCTCCTGGGCTTTTTCTGAACCGCCTCTGGAACTAAACAACAACCTCAATTTAGCCAAGTCTTACCTGGATAAGGCGGGAGGCGGGAAAGATACAAAAGTTGTTCTGATGACAACTTCAGACTTTCAGTCTGCCGGCGGACAAATCGTAAATTCATGGAAAAACCTAGGCCTTCAGGCAACATTAAAAATAGAAAGCGGCATGCCGCAAAGCTTCCAGGCCTTGCTTGTGGCCGAACCGATTCCGGCTGACCCTGACCAGTATACACTTTGGCATTCCACGCAAACTCAAACCAACCTGTCAAAATACTCCGGACCGCGGGTGGATAAGGATTTGGAAGACGGCCGGAAAACCAAAGATATAAAACAGCGGAAAGAAAGCTATGCCGATTTCCAAAAAACTTTATCGGAAGATTGTCCGGCTGCTTTTCTTTATTATCCGAAAACTTTAACCGTCTACCGCAGCAACGTGGAAAGTGATCTGCAGAAAGTCCTCCCCTTGCAGCTTCCGGCAAGCTAACAAGTCCCCTGCTTAAGCAGTATTAAGCTTTAAGTAAGAAATTTGTAAATTCCCCATTGACATGATACAGCATCATGTAGTATGTTCAATAAAATTAAATTTTGCCTACCCGAACAAATATGGCAGAAAAAAAAGATTTATCGGGTTTATTGCAGAATGCTGAGGCTGCGGCCATTCAGGGGCAAGAAATGGCCCAGCAGAAACCTTTCTCCTTCAGTGAGTATTTAAATATTGTCGGCCAAAATCCTCTGGTAGCAAGCACTGCTCATGCCCGTGTCTATAACATGATCCTTCGTGAGGGTATCCAGCAAGGCCAGGACGGCCAGCCGAACCGATACCAATTCTTTAGCAAAGAACTGTTTGGTTTAGAGAAAGTATTTCAGCAGCTTACTGAGGAATATTACTTACCGGCTGCCAGAAGGTTGGATGTCCGCAAAAGAATCCTCATGCTGGTTGGCCCCGTCGGAGGCGGAAAATCCACTATAGCTACTTTGTTAAAAAGGGGCCTTGAGCAATACAGCCGGACGCAAGAGGGTGCAATGTATGCTATTGACGGCTGTCCTATGTTTGAAGAGCCCTTGCATTTGATTCCTGAGGTAAACCGCCCGGATTTTCAAAGGGTACTCGGTGTACCGATTGAAGGGGATCTGTGTCCTTCATGTGAGTGGCGGATGGAACATGAATGGAGGGGAAATATTAGTGAGGTTGCGGTCAGACGGATGCTTTTCTCCGAAAAAAACCGGGTGGGAATTGGCACTTTTAAGCCAGCTGACCCCAAATCCCAGGATGTGGCTGAGTTAACAGGCCATGTTAACTTAAGCGCACTGGTTGATCAAAAATTTAACGGTGAATCTGATCCCCGGGCTTACCGCTTTGACGGAGAGCTTAATGTGGCCAACCGGGGGCTGATTGAATTTATTGAGATGCTGAAAATGGAGCCTCGGTTTCTTTATGAATTAAATACTGTAGCGGGTGAACGGAAAATTAAAGTTCCCTCCTTTGCACTGGTTGATGTTGATTTGTCGGTGCTTTCCCATACGAACGAGTTTGAATACAAAAAATATTTTGCCGATCCGGCTAATGAGGCAATGGTAGACCGGATTTTTGTAGTCAAGGTCCCCTACAATATGCGGGTGAGTGATGAAGTGAGAATTTACCGAAAACTGATTGACCAGGCCAGGCTCGGATCGTCCGGAGCGGATAGCCCGGTAAAAGACCTGGGCAATGTCCATATTGCCCCACAAACTTTAGAGGTAGCCAGTCAGCTGGCTGTCCTCTCACGTATTAAGCCATCTGCCCGTCCCAACCTCAGCCCAATTGCCAAATTAAAGCTTTATGACGGTGAGCAAAAGGTGGGGGAATGGGAGCAGAAACATTTGAAGGAAATTGAGGAGGAAGGGGTGGCGAATCATGAGGGAATGGAAGGACTTTCCCCGCGCTTTATCATGAACCGCCTTGCCCAGGCACTGGCTTCAGGAAGAGATTGCGTTAATCCGCTGGATACTATAAGGTCGCTGCGGGATGGTATTAAAGAGCAGCACGGCGGTGATCCAAAAGAAGCGGAAAGGATGCTCAGCTTGCTGGATCAGGTGCGCCTGGAATATGACGGAGATGTCAAGAAACGGGTTCAGCGGGCTTTTGTTTATGCATATGACGAATCAACAAGAACACTCCTGGACAATTATTTGAAAAACGCCGACGCTTTTTGCAACAAGAATAAAATTAATGACCCGATTACCGGTGACGAGGTTGATCCCGATGAGAGGTTGATGTGCTCTATTGAGGAGCAGATGGGTGTGGCAGGAGATTCACGAAAAAAGGAATTTCGGGAAGGTGTTATGCGCTCAGTAGCAAGCTGCGCCATGCGCGGGCAGCCGTTTACCCTTTCTTCTAACAACTCACTGCAGGAAGCAATCGAAAAGAAGTTGTTTTCTGACTTAAAGGATGTGGTCAAGGTAACTACTACCACTAGAACTCCTGATGCTGAGCAGCAAAAAAGAATTGACGCGGTCCGGGCTACCTTAACTGATCCGGGACTACCGGACAATGAGCGGTATTGCGACCATTGCGCTGGAGAGTTGCTCAAATACGCTGGGCAACTTATTAACCGGTAAAGCCGCTCTATGAATGAAAAAGATACGACTTTTAGATTTTTTATAAACGCAGAGCCGTGGGATTTGCACAGCGGTCGGGCTCGGCGGGATATCGCCCGGCACGATCAAAGGGTCCGGGAAACTCTCAGAGGCAACCTTTCGGATATAGTAAGCAACGAAGATATCGTGACCTCCGACGGCCAGAAAATAATCAGAGTTCCCATCAGGGGATTAGAGTTGCCTCGTTTCCGGTTTGATCCCTACGATGAGAAGCATTACGGTCAGGGTAATGAAGGTACCAAGGATAACGGGCAAACCCAGCCGGGAACAATCTTGGGTAAGACGGGTGAAGGATCGGGTAATCAGGCCGGACACGAGCCGGGAACGGATGTGTATGAGGCTGAATTTACAGTTGACGATATTTTAGAGATGATGTTTGAAGACCTGGCTCTCCCTGATATAGAGGAGAGAGGCAGGGATCAGCTGGTTAAGTCATCCCTGGAGTATACAACTGTCCGTAAAACCGGCCCCTGGGCAAACTTAGATTCCAGGCGAACCTTAATAGAGGCTTATAAACGAAACGCCAAGATGGGTAAACCCGGTTGGGATATTGACGAGACACAAGACCTCCGTTTTAAAAGCTGGGAAGAGAAGCTGGATCCTCAAACTAACGCCGTGATTTTCGCCATGCGTGATGTTTCCGGTAGTATGGGCGACCACGAAGCCTACCTGGCACGGACCTTTTTTACTTGGATGGTTCGCTTTCTGAGGAAGCAATATTCGGGTGTGGATATTGCTTTTATCACCTGTCACACTGAGGCTCAGGAGGTTGATGAGCAAACTTTTTTCCATCTCTCAGGGTCAGGCGGAACAAGGATGGGTTCTGCGTACCAAAAAGCGCTGGAAATCATAGATAACAGATACAATCCTTCTTCATGGAATATTTATCCCTACCTTTTTTCCGACGGCTATAACTGGGATGATGAGGCTTGTGTTCTGTTAGTAAAGAAGCTTTTGGATGTCAGCAACCAGGTGGGTTACGGAGAGGTCAACCATTACGGCCACTGGGATGGCGATCATTCCTTCGGCCAAGACGGACAAAGCTGGGCTCCACTCGGGGCTTTATACGACCGCACTTTCCGGTCCGATGAACGTTTTGTGATGTCGCAGTTTGGTGCAAAAGAAGATGTTTGGCCCGGCCTTAAACAATTTTTAAGAAAGCGCCATGAGGTGTTGGCAACGGCATGAGAGCAGAAGATAAAGCCCAACTAGAAGATGTTGCCGGGGTAATGGGCGAGGTAGCCGGACAATTAGGTCTGCAGCCTCCGGCGGTCAGTTTCGATGTTGTCCCGGCAGAGGTTATGTATGAAATAGCAGCTTATCATTTTCCTGACCGTTTTCCCCACTGGACCCACGGGCAGTCCTATCATCGCCAGAAGACCGGATATGACCACGGTTTGCAGAGAATTTACGAATTGGTAGTCAACACCGAGCCTTGCCATGCGTATTTGATGGAAACAAACAGCCTGACTTCCCAAAAGTTGGTTATCGCCCATGTTTTAGGTCACGCAGATTTTTTCCGGCGTAATGTTTTTTTCAGTAAGAGCAACCGGTTCATGCACACCGCTGCCGCAGCGCACGCAGAGGCAATCAATAAAATAGAAAAAGAGCACGGGTTGGAAAAAGTAGAACAAACGCTTGATGCAGCCCTGGCCCTGGCTATGCATGTTGATCCGGCCCGGGAATTTTTCCGGCAAAAATCCATGGCTGAGTACGAAGAAGAGCGCCTGCGGCCACCTGATGAGCCGACTATGGACTATGATGATATATGGTTTATGCAGGGTAAGCCACGCAAAACCCCCGACCGCCGGCGAAAAATCCCGCCAGAACCTGAAAGGGATTTACTGAGATTTTTAGGCGAGTCTTCTTCTATATTGGATGAATGGCAGCGGGATGTTTTGGCTATGGTGGGGGAAGAATACCGTTATTTTTATCCGAATATGCGCACAAAAATTATGAATGAGGGATATGCCGCTTTTTGGCATGAAAGGATTATGGAACATCCAAACACCAGGCTTTCCCCGGATGAGCTTATTGAATTCCAGCAAATGCATTCTTCCGTGATCAGCCAGGGTCACACATTTGCCCTAAATCCCTACGGAGTTGGTTATAAAGTTTGGAAGGATATTGAAAAGCGCTGGGAGGAGCCGGAGGAAGAAAAAACATGGTATGGCGAAAGTACTAAAAGGGCAGGAGGTGAGGGATTAAAAAAGGTTTTTGAGGTTGCAGCAGATTACCGGGATAGCGAATTTTTGCGCTTATTTTTAACGGAGCCATTGGTAGAAGAACTGGATCTTTATGAGTACAAATTTGAAGGTGATAAACAAAAGAGGCAGGGAAACTGGGTAGTACAACAGGCGCCCTGGGAGGAGCTTCGTGATGGTTTGGCTAACCATCTGATGGGGTTGGAAGTGCCGGCTATCGCTGTGGTGGACGGGGATTTTGAGGGAAGAAACGAGTTACTTTTATCCCATGATGCGGGAAGTGACCTTGTCCCATTGGATTTTGACTACGCCAGAAGGACGCTGGGGTTGATCCACAGTCTGTGGGGCAAGCCCGTGCATCTGGACACAATTAAAGATGATAAACACCTCAGGCTGACTTGTAACGACGGTAAAGCAGTAGATGTAAAACCCTTCTAAGGAAGAGAATCTCGCGCGGTTAATCGAAAAATCCCTGAAAAGGCAGTATAATATATAGGTTATTTTGTCCGGCCCCGTAGCTCAGTGGTAGAGCAGGTGCCTCTTAAGCACTTGGTCGAGCGTTCGAATCGCTCCGGGGTCACAAGATAAATTTAGCTTTCCTCTTCCTCCTCAATATCCTCCTCTTCAGTTTCAGCCAAACCTAGCTCACCCTGCCTGTCCTCCGTTTGATGCTGGTACAACCTAGCGTCATGGGCCATGTCCAGGGTATCCCGAGGTTCATTTTCATCGGCTCCGGTGATGTGCTCCGAATCGGGGTCAGAGCCGCTTTCCAGCTGCTCTCCTTCCTCATCCAGAGTTTCTGCAGCATCATGCTTTTTTTGATCCGGCCACTCACCTAAGGGTTTCTTCATATAAGATTGCGGCATACGTTACCACCTCCTATTCAAAATTATAGTTGAATATTATAAATTTTTTCTGTGAAGTTGCTTAATTTAATTAGTGCGCCTGGAGTGAGTCGAACACTCAGTCGCTTGTTCCGAAGACAAGTGCTCTATCCATTGAGCTACAGGCGCATACACCCAGTAAATTTTACCAAGTTAAGAACTATTTTACCAATTGCCACCGGAATGGTAAAATTGTTTTCACAATGAATGCTGAGATTCCTAAATTTGTAATTATCGGTGGGGGAAAGGGCCCCAGTGCTGTTAGGAGAGGCTTGAAAGAGCTCCCTATCCATATCACCTCGATTGTACCATCCGCTGATTCAGGGGGTAGCACAGGTAAACTCAGACGAGACTATGACGTTTTGAGTATGGGGGACCTGACGCAGGCTTGGGGAGATCACGCCATAGACCCGGACGATGGTGAATTCTTGCATTTTCGTTTTCCGAAAGGGGAGGGCATAAACGGACACCGTAATTCCAACTTGGGGTTTTTAGTGGCGATGGAAGTATTCCGCGATAAAGCTCTCAAAGAAAACTGGCCAGTCGATCAAATTAATAATGATCATCTGGTGGCAAAAGTTCTTGACTACCACCGCAGGAAATATCCAATTACCGGGAATGTTGTACCGAGTACTGCTGAGAATAATCTTGACCTGATTACAATTTTAACTGACGGAACCAGATTAGCGCAGGAACATTTACTTGATTTTCGAGACGGAGGGGTGCCTATTTCCAAAGTTGAGCTATCCAAAGAAGCCATCATTTACCCGGAAGCAAAAATTGAACTGGAAGGGACCGATGCCTGCATTTACGGCTCAAGCAGCCTCAGAGGAAGCATAGAAGCAGTTTTAGCTGTCCAGGGTGTCCCGGAGGCTATCCGAAGGGGAAGGTCGCTTCAGATTATGGTCCAAAATATCGCAAACTGGAAAGGGGATACGGCGGGTTTTAAAACTTCCGATTATGCCCGGGTTATCACCGATTGGACTGGAATTCCAATTGATTACCTGGTTTATTTTAAAGATAGCCAGACCAATATTGATCCGGAGATTATTAAAGACTACGAAAAGGAAGGACAGGAAATTGTTGAGCTGGACGATAAAACCCTACTGTATGTCAGGCAGGTCCGGTGCTTTGATTTAATTAAAGTGGTTGAGGAAGGTAACAACGGTGAAAGAAAATTTGTGCTTCGCCATGATCCCCAAAAAGTCGGCCGGGCTTTAATGTCGGTCTGGGAAGAACACCTGGCTAAAATAGATTTAAGCAGACTCCGGATTACTCCCTCTGAAATTTATAGTTAAGGCGGGCAGGAGTCCTAAGGATATTCCAAGAAGTAGTCCGCCCAAGACATCCGACGCCCAATGCTCCCCCAGATAAATCCTGGAAATTAAAGTCAGCAGTAATACTACCACCAGAATAATTTGGCAAAAGGTTCTATGTAAGATGTTTTTTGCCGAAATGTAAGAAAGTAAAAAAGTGATCAAAAATGAAGCCCGGAAAACGTGACCGGAAGGATAAGAGGATGTTGTTTGCACAAAGCTGCTGGGCAGGTCAAAATGGATAACACCGCGGTATAAAAGATGCGGAGGTGCAGGGTGGTAAATGAACAGCTTACCAAAGAATTCCGCCAGAGTCCCGGCAAAATAAAGAAATAAGCAAAGAGCCGTCAGGTAAAGTTTTTGCCGGGCAAGCAGCAGGACAATAACCAGCCAGAAAAATCCCGCCATTTCCGCGGATGCCAGGATGGAGAACATGGAAAAAGGCAAATCTACCAGATGCGGCAGGTGATTTTGCAGTCGGACCGTAGTATCAAAATCGATATTCGTAAAGTAGTGCTCGGCAACAAAAAGCGAAAAAACGAGGAAAGAGAGCAGCAAGAGTGCCGAAGCCAGTAATATTTTTAAATTTGGAGAAAATTTTCGTTGGAGCATTAAGCAACTCTACTCTACCATTTATTTTAACACACAGGAGAAGTGAGCCTCTCATTACAGTTTTCTTGCTTTCTTATGATTGATTTTTATTGCATCCAACGTAATATGCGGAAGGGGAAATATTTCTGCCATGAATTCTGACAAAGCCCGACAATTACTTCTTGCAAAGCAGCAACAAGTTAAAGAACAGCTAAAATCTATTGAAAGTAATGACCCCGTTTTAAGTTTTGCTGACCTGGCAAATGAGGCCCAGGAAAGCGGCACGGAGGTTTGGCAATCAGATGTGCATTTCAAAAGCCTGGTTTTGATAGACAGCTTAAATGATTTATCTTCTCAAATTGACAAGGCCTTGCTAAATGTAAAAGACGGCAGCTACGGTAAATGCGAAAAGTGCCATGTTTCTATTCCGAAAGAGAGGCTTGTTGCCCTGCCTTCCGCCAGCTTTTGCGCCAAGTGCGCTCAGGATTTCTGATTTTTTTGACAAAACGTTTACACATCTTTCATTTTTATCTTAAATAACAGTGGTAATATCTGCATATAAATCCAATTTATGTTTTTATTCCGCTATCGTCAAAAGCCATTTTTTAACAAAAGAAACTCTTCTGTACAGGGGCTCTCAGCGGGAGTGCTCTCCAATCTAATAGTCATGCAGGCTAGTCACAAAGACGGACAGTTGCAGGTTTTATCAAAGCCGGGTGAGTGAATGAAGAAAGGCGTTAAGGATTACTTCGCACATTCAGGCAGGATTTATGAAGTAGGTTTTATAATTGGGCTTTTGTTGATACTGTTACTGCAACTCGTATTTTTTTACATTGGTTTACCCCGGCTGGTTAGCCATAACTCGTTAGTACCTTCTTTCGGAAGGATTCTAATGCTTCCATGAATAATGCAAATGATAACAGCACCGCTAAAAATGAAGTGGGGCGGGCTGATTTACCGCAGGATCTTAACACCTCCTAATTAAATGTTATTTCCCAAAAAACTCCTTCCCAATCTGTTAAGAAGCTGCCCGGCCCTGACGGTCAGATGGTCTCTTATGTTGAGGTTGGCTACGTTATTAATACCTTAAACCAGGTCTTCGGTTGGGATTGAGATTTTCGTATACATGAGCAGCAGGTGGGCAAAAAAACAGGTTTGGGTAAGGGGCGAGTGTCAGTCAGACTAAAAGGGCATATGATTATCAAAGCGCAATATGGTGGAGCGGACATTAAATTTAACAGGCAAAACGGCGAGCCGATCAGTATCGCTTTTGTTTATTGGCCATCTATGAACTGCAATCACTTTTTTCATGAAGTCACCGGATTCCCGCGGCACAGGCATAGACTTCTCGTCATCTTTTGATATACCCCGAGAATTTGCTTCTAACATAACTTGGAAAGACTCTAAATCAACCCATAAGTTCTGTAAACTATGTAAAATTGGTCTTGACGGCGCACCTTAACTATTTTAACCTGAATTAAAGGAAAATATGGGCGAACAGATTTTGGAGAAGGTGGTTGGGGCGCCGGCTGCGGCTTTGGATAAAACCCTGACTACCTCTCAGGAAATTACTACGGCAATTTCCAACAAAGCAGAGCTGGGAAAAGCCCGCAGCTACTGGCAAACACTGGGACCGGGGCTAACCACCGGAGCAGCCGATGATGACCCGTCCGGTGTCGGAACATATTCTCAGGCGGGAGCCCAATATGGGCTGCAGCTTTTGTGGTTGGCAAGTTGCACCTTTCCGCTGATGGCAGTTGTACAGGAAATGTGCGCCCGTATCGGCTTGGTTACCGGGCGCGGTCTTGCTGGCAATATTCGCCTTTATTTTCCGCGCTGGGTGATCCATCTTTGCACTATACTGCTTTTCGCTGCCAATACCTTTAATATCGGAGCAGACCTGGGGGCAATGGCTAAGGCTGCCCAACTGCTCATGCCTGAGTTAAATTTTACCCTGGCCGTAGTAGGCTTTACCGTCCTTTCTCTAACACTGCAAATTTTCGTTCCTTATGCAAAATATGCCCGTTACCTGAAATGGCTGGCGCTGATCCTTCTTTCTTATGTTTTTGCAATGGTGACCATTGATTTGAACTGGTCAAACGTCTTACGGCACAGCTTCCTGCCGACTTTTAATTTTACGAGAGATAAGCTGATGATTATTACCGGAGTGCTGGGGACAACAATCTCACCGTATTTGTTTTTCTGGCAGACTTCACAGGAAGTAGAAGTGCAGATAATGGAGGGGAAAACAACAATCGAATCTCGCCAGGAAGAGACCAGCAAATCTGAAGTTACATCCATGCGCACTGATGTCTGGTCAGGCATGTTTTTATCAAACCTGGTCATGTTTGCCATTATCGCTACCTGCGCCGCGGCCTTAAATTCCGTCGGCGTTACAAATATTCAAAGCGCTGCTGATGCCGCTATGGCACTAAAACCAATTGCAGGCAACGAAGCTTACCTGTTGTTTACGCTGGGTATTGTCGGAACAGGGCTTTTGGCTGTGCCGATTCTGGCTGGTTCTGCATCATATGCTATCTCCGAAAGCTTTGGGTGGAGGTACGGCCTGAGCCGCAAACTAGGTGAAGCGTATTCTTTTTACGGAGTTATTATGATTTCTACCCTGATCGGGCTGGCGGTGAATTTCATCGGGCTGGACCCCATTAAGGCCTTGATTTATTCAGCAGTGGGCAACGGATTGATAGCTCCGGTTATCCTGGTGCTGATTGTCCTCATCAGCCGGGATAGGAAAGTTATGGGGAAATGGGCCAATGGGCTGCTCACCAACATTTTAGGCTGGCTCATCACCGGCCTGATGGTCGTTTCGGGAGTAGCAACAATTATTTCGCTGATGAGCTAGGCGGTTTTGCAGATTGAGCAGGCTGGGAGCCAGAACCATCGTTAATATTTACATTTATCCTGTCCGGAATATTTACTACCGTGCTCCTGGGTATACCACGAAGCAGAGGAACCACGTAGTAGAGAATGATGATGACAATAATTAGAAATAAGATCAACCCGACCAGGAAATTTATTCGGCTTTTAGGTTGAGGCTCCTGCGGCGGCGGATTGTTCACAATGACCGCTATGGCAACTCGCCTCCTTTAACTTGGATTTTAAGGGGGTCAAAGTGAAAATAGAAAAATGATATTAGCGTTTAGTAAGAACCCAGAGAAGCTTTTTTCCCAAAAACTTGAAATTTTTGAAAATTATGGGATAATATGCGGAGTTTGCCATGCCTAGACAAAGGAAAAAGCAGCCCGTCCGGGATACTACCTATCCGATCAAACAGCTTACCCGCTCACAGCGTGACCGGGTTATTGCCGGAGTAGCGGGCGGTTTGGGTGAATACTTTGATATTGATCCGACCCTTATACGGATGGTTTTCATACTTATTACAATCTTCGGTGGCTCAGGGGTTATTATCTACCTTGCTCTTTGGCTTATTATACCTCCATACCGCCAGGCCAGGTTTAGTGAAAATGGCCTGGAGGGCGATATCCAAAAGGTGCGCGATAAAACAATGCGGATCAGAAACGAAATTCGTTTCTCCTCACATCGTCCGAGTGCCAGAATTTGGTGGGGAATTCTGATTACAGTTGCCGGTTTTCTATTCCTGTTTAATAACTTCGGCTTTTTTACGATCTTTGATTTTACAAAGATCTGGCCTCTGATTTTGATAATTTTTGGAGTAATAATTTTACTGAGGAAGTAAACGATGGAAGGAAGGTCCCACGTCAAATTACCCAAATCGGGAAAAAAACAGTATCAGCAGGAAAAGACCGCTAAATTTACTTTGCTGCCTTTTGACCGTCCCAACTTGCTCTGGGCGGCTGTTCTGATTTTATCCGGAGCAGTATTTTTGATGAATAACTTCGGCTTGCTTCCGTGGAGCCTGTGGGGATTTCTCTGGCGATTCTGGCCATTATTTCTTGTTTTCGGCGGTTTGCAGGTGGTGTTTGGCAGCACGCCTTACCGTCGGGTTTTGCTGATTCAAACTGGTCTGATTCTTCTGCTTTTCATTTTTCTGCTCGGGTTATCCCTCCAGGTTTCATCTTTTAAAAACTGGTTTGCCGATCAGTTTTCCGGTGTCCAGCTTGAAAATATCAACAGGTATGCTGATGTTGCCCAAACAAAAGAAATTACCTTAGGAGAGAACAGACTGCAGAAGGTGACATCCCGCAAGATAAACCTGAATCTGCCTGGCGGAGAAATGAAAGTTGTTGACAGTGCCAACAGCTATTATTTAAAGCTTGACTCTTCTTTTTATAAAGGTCTGGGTGAGCCGAATGTCAGCAGCGACCTCCGGCAGGGGATTTTAAATATTAACTTTGATACTGATCCGAACGTCAGGCTACCGCTGGGTCCCTTAAACCAGATAAAATATGACTTTGATCTGGGTGAGCCTATCGTCAACTCAGATCTCGCTATCAAAGTCGGAGCAGGAAGAGCAACCGTAGAACTGGAAAGAATGACCCTCAATAAGTTTGTTTTAAATATGGGGGCCGGAACGGCCGATGTAGTCATTAAAGGGAATGCTGTCCCCACTGGAGGTATGAATGTGAGGGTGGGAGCAGGGTCCGTCTATATTCAGATCCCGTCTGATGTGACTGTAAAGATTACGCACAATGTCGGTATGGGGACTTTATGGTTCAACCAAACAAACGTCAGCGGCAAAGGAGTACTACAGCCTGCTAATTTTAGCTCTTCAGGCAGGTCCCTGGAGATGAACGTAGAGGTTGGGGCAGGTGTGGTAAATATTGAGACTGATTAAAAATCCGGCGGATTCTTCTTTTATCTTACTCTACTGTGATTTTCCCTTAACCTGATTAGGCTAAAAGCGGCTGTGATAACGATTACTTTGGGATTATTATGCATGCTTTGGATAAGCAGGAGATTAGAGGAGGAATGCTTGCAACCATTTTTTCCGGGATGATCGGTGCGCTTTTGGGTAGATTTTCGGCGCGGATTTTACTGGGTATTACCAGGCTGGGTATAAGCCTTTTTCCGACCGACGTTTCTCTTGGAGAGGGTCTCGTCATCTCTTTTTTCTATCGTATCTTTGCCCGGGGAGTTGCTGATTTAACCGGCAGTAAGGGCGGAGAAAGCAATGTTTGTCCGTAAATTGTAATCGTGGTAGAGAAGTCAATCCAGTTATAAAGTAATGTAGCATCAGGTGTCGGCAAGTTAACACAGCCGTGGCTCATCGGGTGGCCGAAATTGTGATGCCAGTAAGTACCGTAGAGACATTATGTAAATCATAAGCTGGTCGGTCAGATCAACTTCCACTTTTTTCCCTGATGGCGACCGGGCTAAAACATGGTTGGAAGGTGATGTAAAGAAAGGTGGGGGCATGAAAATAATTATCAGCGCAGCAATAATTCGGCACCAAAAAGCTATCATGGTGGCAGATGTAACACTTAAAGTTTAGAAGACGGCATAAGTTTGTAAGGCTATAGCAAGGGTTTACGGAGGCTGAATTTGAAGTATAATAATTTGATGGATAGTAATATTGTTGCAGTCACTGATCTTGTAAAAAAATATGGTGATCTTTTGGCGGTAAACAATATCTCCTTTGATGTTAAAAAGGGAGAAATATTTGCGTTCCTCGGCCCCAATGGCGCCGGTAAAACTACGACCATTAAAATGTTGACCACACTGCTGCAGCCGACCGACGGTCGCATCCTTTTGAATGGAATTGACCCGGTGGTTGATTCCCATAAAGCCCGTCAAACATTTGGTATTGTTTTTCAGGACCCTAGCCTGGACGATGAGTTGACAGCCTGGGAAAATCTGGAATTTCATGGTGTTTTATACGGAGTTCCTGCCTCTGTACGCCACTCACGGATTGAGGAACTGCTGAAATTTGTGGAATTGTGGGAGCGCAAAGACCACCTGGTTAAAACTTTTTCCGGGGGGATGAAAAGAAGATTGGAAATTGCCCGGGGGCTGCTGCACCATCCGAAAATTTTCTTCCTGGATGAGCCGACCCAGGGGCTAGATCCACAAACCCGCAACGGCATCTGGAATTACATTAAAAATTTGAATAAAGAAGAGGGGATAACGATCTTTTTTACCACACATTATATGGAGGAAGCGGAAAAGGTGGCACAGCGGGTGGCGGTTATTGACCACGGCCGGATTGTTGCAAAAGGCAGCCCTGAGGAGCTAAAAAAACAAACCGGCAAAGATTCATTGGAAGATGCCTTTTTGTCTTTGACCGGACATGCAATCAGGGATGAGGAGGCGGGTGCAATCGACAGAATGAGAATGCACCGCGGTATGTGGGGAGGAAGACACTGATGGCCATTTACATTATGTGGCTGAGGCAGTTGAAGAGGTATTTTCGTAACCGCTCGCGGATCGTGGGTTCGCTTGGCCAGCCGCTGCTTTTTCTGGTCGCTCTGGGGTTTGGCCTGGGCCCGGTTTTCAAGCGGGCCGGCCAGGGAAATTACCTGGAATTTTTGGCTCCTGGGATTATCGCCATGGGGGTTTTATTTACAGCCATTTTCTCCGGAGTGGAAATTATCTGGGATAGACAGTTCGGATTTTTGAAGGAAACTTTGGTTGCTCCGGTTTCGCGCCTGGAAATTATGGTTGGACGAACCCTGGGCGGGGCCACCGTGGCGGCTTTGCAGGGGGTAATTGTTTTGCTGCTGTCGCTTTTAATAGGATTTCGACCGGGTGAGTGGTCGATGTTGCCACTGGCTTTTGTCTTTATGTTTTTAATTGCCCTGCTTTTTACGGCACTAGGTACAGCCATTGCTTCGCTTTTGGAGGATATGCAGGGCTTTCAGCTGATTATGAACTTTCTGGTTATGCCCTTTTTCTTTTTGTCCGGGGCGCTTTTTCCATTAAACGGTCTGCCGTCCACATTTAATATGATAATAAGCATTGACCCTCTTTCTTATGGGGTTGACGGTTTACGGGCAACCCTGGACGGAACATCCCATTTCGGATTGTCAGTGGATTTTGCCGTGCTGGCAGTACTTACAGGTATTATTTTAGTCATCGGCAGCTATTTGTTTTCCAAAATACAAATCTAGCAGGGAATATTCTCATTATATGCTTCTATTTCCACCAGTTCTAAACCAAGGATTAAGGCAATTGAAATTACCAGGCCTGACGTTAAGGATATTGACCTGGCCGGTATGGCTGCCTTTGTCTGGGGTAAGAGATAAGATGATAAAGAAAGAATAGATCTGCATCAGGAGACAGTAAAGGCCTTAAAAGAGTACTTGAAGATCAACAAAAAACCGGAGGCGAATTCTTGTGATTAAGCGTTAGCGAATATCCTAAACATTAAGACTTAGGGTTTTTAATGAAAAAATTTTATGATTTTGGACTGATTAAAAAAGAAAAAAGAAAGGAAAAAATTTAAGAAAATTTTTTATTTAGATGAAGGATAACTTTTTTCTGAATGACATGAAAGTTTTTCAGGAAAAGATAAGCAAGGAAAATAGAAAAGAAATAAACAACATACATCGCTGTGTTGTCACCTATAGGTTCTAAAGGACCTCGTAAATGGGTAGCACGTAAAAAAATGATTAAAACAATTGAAATGGCATAGAAGGGAATATATCCCAAAATTAAGGAAATTATGACGAAAAACAGAGTTTTAAGAAAAGACATAGACGAATTATACCACTCTCATAAAGGAAGGACTGTACAATGTTACCCAGCTTAAATTCAACTGAAAATGCAGGAAGTGCCCAATTAACTCCCCAAGCTCAGGCACAGGCTAACCAGAATTGGAATAATTTTGTGAATATGGTTGTTAGTGATCTCCCACGAAATATGTGGTCAGGAACACCCTTAAGAAACTTTTTCGGAGTTACGCCAGCTTACGCAACTGATTACACGCCTCCATCTACCAATACTGGTGGTTCGACTGGTAGCTCTATGCGTGACCAGTTTAACCCCGCCTTAAATGCCGGAACATATAAAGGAAGGGGCCCTAACTCTGCTTGGGTAGACCTTCAGGCCAAATGTGGTATTTTGACAACACCTTTAAAACCACCTATAGCGATAAAAGTGGTGGTGAAGAAACCTAAAATTGATAGAAGCCAAACAGTTCCGGCCATAACGGTAAATCTAGTTAATATATTATTATCCATTTTAATTTTCTGAGAGAGGCATCTCCCTAATCATTCCCTCAATTGTTCTAGTCACTTCCTCAGCAAACTCATCAAGATACATGAAGTCCTTTAATACTGATTTTTTAACGCCTCGTTTACTAACCTCCTCGTTGAATTTGGGAACAGAAGAGATTGCTATAACTTTTTCAGCCCCAAACTTTTCTATATCCAAAACATGGAAAGACCCGCCTAACTTGCAATCCCTATCAAGCAGGATAATATCAAACTTAGCCTTGGGATTATGATTAACAAAATTTTCTACTTGTAGGTAGTCTGTTAGGACAACCAAAGAGAAGTAATAAGGTTGATCTTCTTCTAATTTTGCTAAGTGACCAATAATCTTAGAAAGAGTTTTCAGGTCGTCTTCTAGAATTAAGATTGTTTTTGTAATTATCATCCTTGAAGTAGAGAATTAAGCCTTCGCCTCCATTCATCCTCGAATATAATCTCAAACGGATACTTTTATTCTTAAAAGCTAATTTTAGTTCTTCCCATTTTTTCTCGGCAACCATAGTGTTGCAGATATTAAAGACTGCTTTCTTATAGGCTGTATCTTCGTTTTTAAGATGTAAACCCTTTGCTTCGGCAATAAATACTCTTCATACTCAGTCCCTTTTGTGTATCAGCTTCAGTAAAGATAAAATCAGGATAGATTTTTTGCTTCCTCCAGCCCTGAATAGCATAATCTCTTCTTGGAATATTCCTATACCAGAAAAAGACTGTTATAGCAGGCCAATCGTACTATTTTAATCCTCAAAATCCCGTTTGGGGTGGCTGGATAGACGCAGTTCGAACCCAGCTTCAGGAATTTGTGCCTCTTTATATAATACCAAACTACGGTGATAAATACGGAGAAGAGTATAACCAAATTTAGACAAAATATTATTTTAAGCCTAATGATTATTAACAATTATTAATAATTAAGGTAAAAAATATGTTTAAGTATTATTTTAATAAAAGGCCAGTAGTCGAAAACTCACAAGTAAATAATGTGAGTGTATTTGTTAGGCATAATTATTTACTTATAAAAGAAAAACTAAAAGAAAAGGGAGAAGACCTTGATCTTAATAAAGAGGAAGATGTGAAACTCTTTGTTAAGATAGTAGAGCAAGGCGTAACAGTAAACCTCAAACAGGAGAAAAATGGAGAAGTATCTACCACAGAGTACATGAATCCAATGAAACTTACTTACACTAAGTCAAATCTCAACAAGGGCTTTATCTTTTGGTTTGTATGCAACCTTTGCGGCAGGAAGGTCAGGTATTTATACTTTCCACCAAACTCTGAAGTAATGGCCTGCAGAAGATGCCACCGTTTAGCTTACAAAAAACAAAATGAGAATGATTCCAAGATATTGAGAAAATTAATGAGGGGACTGTAATATTGTTATTCCGTTTTCTTTGTATTATTTGTTATTTTACTAATCAACCAGCCGGCCAAAGGGATTCCCATTATGAGCAAAATGGCTATCCATCCTGAATTTGGTTGTTCCGTCTGAGTAAAAGTAGGTGTTGGTGTAGTGGTTGGTAAAGGGGCAGTCCAAGGGGGTACATCTACTTCCCAGTAAATTACATTTGACCAAACATGGTTAATGCCAACCTTCATGTCCATATACCATGTCCCAGGTTCAACATTATAAAAAGTAAAGGAATTAGTCATCGTGTCGGTTAAAGGTCCAGGATCACCCCCAGGATTTTTGTGTAAGGATAAGCTAAAACCAGTATTCGTTACATTGGTCCAAGATGTATGCACAGTGTATGTTTCTCCATCTGGATTAGGATCAAATGAAAAACTGGCGTTTATTTTTGGAGCCTGTGGGGTTTGGGGAACATACACTGGAGGGTAATAACCTCCTCCGTAACATTCAGGATAGTATGGGGCACAAGTAGATGAAAGCGGGGTTCCATCACAACAACCACATCCACAAACGCCCCCATGCCAAGAGCAACAACCTGATCTTGCAAATACAGGACTATAAAGAAGGAAGGTTGTTAGAAGAAGTATCTCGAATGCAACCCCACTGAGTACTCCGTAATGTAAAAGATTTTTGCTTATATTTTTTCTATGAATATCATTTTTGTTCACAACTAATTTTAGTTGCACAAGTTCTCAATCTGAGAGTCTAGATCATTTTGCTCTGCGGAAACCACACTACATGCTTGCGTTTGATCGGATGCGGGACATTTAGCAATACAGTTACCATAGTCATTTGTGGCTTGGTTATTGCAGACTTCGTACTCACTCACACTCACGGATGGATTGGCAGGATTGGGACAGGAACTCAGCTCGTTAGATTCACTATTTTTACAAGTAGTGTAGCAGCTATTAGTATTCTGAAAATTAGAGATACAATTATTATAATCTGATTGCCACTGGCTCTTTTTACTCTCTATGGTTGAGTTAATACTTTGAACTGCTCCTACATTTTGGGGAGGGCAATAGAGAACATAACCAAAGGATGATAGAAAAACTGGAACTTTACTGGGTGTATTGCCAGAGGAAGGGTTTGAAACTCCTGAAGTAGATGGATTAGACTGGCTGTTTTTATAATAACAGTCCCAATCTCCCTGAGTCATGTCATATTTCTTTCCATCAATAGTAGAAACTTTTGTCAAAATCTCATTTTCATAAACCTTAATAGTCTTATTGGTACAATATTCACGGTAATCAACTATTGGTCCTGTTCTCGAGCCATCATGAGTAATTGCTACTTGGGTATTTTGTACTTGCTGGTAAGCCCTAGGGGATGGTTGGGAATAGGGAGTGGGGGTTGGAGTTTTATCAAAAGCTTGCATTTCCGAGAGTACCTGCCGTGATTTCTCTACTGAAGGTTGGTTTTGAAATTGAGTTGTCCTAGTAAATTCAGTATTTTTTGTTACCACTCCACCAACCACTACAGATGTAAAAAGAGTAAATAAGACAGCGACAATATGTTTGGACAAAAAGGCAAGCATTGATTTAAATCTTAATCCCTATCCTCATATCTGTTTTGGCAAAATAATAGTCTATATCCTTATATTCCACAATATACTACTATGAATCTTGAAATGCTAGTTATTGTCTGTAGAGCTATTGTCTTCATTTAGCTACCCTTTTGGTAGTATGAAGGCTACACCTACTAGAAAACAACTCGGTAAGAAATTAAGAGAATTAAGAAAAAAGTCAAATTTATCCCAAGAGGAATTAGGATTCAGAGCAGGAATACACAGAACTTATATTGGAGCTATTGAACGTGGTGAACAAAATATTTCCGTTGATAATATTCATAAACTGGCCAAAGCATTAAAGGTTTCGGTAAGCGAACTTTTTAAATAATGTGATTATTTAATACCCTCCCTTGATATTTCTTGGTACTGATCTACAATAAGCTTAAAACAATTTCTCTACAACCTGTGAAATAGGGTAGAGTTTGAATAAATATGAAAATAAAGATTGTGACCGAACACCCAAACTTGAAAAATATCCCAGGGACTTTTACAGAGGATGAACTTAAGTATATAAAAATCCTTGAAGAGGACGAAAATTTAGAAAGAGATTTGAGGTCTGCTAGGGAAAGATGTAATTTACCGCCTGAGGGGTGCAATATAGATAAGCCGATTTCTAAATACAACAGACAAGAAGTATTTAACAAAATTGATTGGAATCAGCTTATTTATAACTCGTACCGCTTTAGCTTAATGTTCGGCTTGCCGACACCATTACCAGAGTATTGGCGGCAGTTCTTTTCAAATCTTATTTTATTCAATATCGCCCTGCCAATGGATAAATCGCAGTATCTTCCGGTTGAAATCAAAGCTAATGAGAAAGAAGTGACCATTATTATAAGAGAAAAGACTTCAAAACGAGCGCTAAAAAAATACATTGACGATTCTGATACATTAGATCATTTGCTAACTACTTTACCCGTAACTCCCACAATTGGTATATCTTTGAAGGGTCTAGGAATAAAGAAACGAATAATGGAATTAAAGGAGGTAGGGAAGACTGACCGGGAAATAGGAGAGATACTCTCTGAAGAGTATGAGGATTTACCTTTCAATCCAGATTACGAGATTATAGCGGTTGAACGGACACGCTATAAAAACTGTTTAGATAGGCTCCTGAGTTCAAGAAGAACATTACTTGATGCTATTGGAAAAAGTATGCTCAGGTGAAAATTCTTCCAAAAACACCTGTATTATGACTATGGGTATAACACTCCTTGATATTAACAACTGTTAAGACCAGCAACTGTTTTATACATATAGCCTTTGTTGTGGTTTGATACGGGTAATATGTATTCGAATAAAGATTTCCGTTACTTTCGTCTTGCCAACTTTTATACTGCTGCCTTTTTGTTTGCAAAAGGCCTTGAGCTTGTAAACATAGACCGAACCGACCCAAAACACTCCCAGTTCGTTTTTAAAGATTGCCCAGAAAGAGAGTTACTGGTGCGTAGGTTCAATTTTGCCCCGGAAGATTCTCCGGAAGTACTTATTGATGTCCGCAAATTCGTAATGGCAATCAAAATGCTCAAGGACAAGCTTTATCAAGGAGGAATATGACAGGCGAAGAGTACAAGGAGTTTGATGAACGGTTTAACCGTGAGCAGGAGGAGAAGTCACAAAAAAGGTTAGCTGAACTTGATGCTGGATTTCCTTTACAGGAAAGAATATTACGGTTAGAGCAGGCAAGGACAGAAGAGAAATTAGCAAAAGAAAAAGCTGAGCTGGAAGCATTTGAAGCAGAAGAGCCTTTTGTTGATACCTCCCAATTCAAACCGCTGGCGACGGGGGAATTAACCGAAACCCTAGGTTTAACCATTAAAAGGGATGAATTAAATAAACTGGTAACCTTTCTGGCTCAACTTTCAGCCTATACAGAAAGCTGTCAGCTAAACGTATCCTTCAATGCCCCAAGTTCCAGTGGAAAATCTTTTATTCCTTTGGAGATTTCCTATTTGTTTCCTGAAAAAGATGTAATTAAGCTGGGGGGAGCTTCCCCAACAGCCTTTTTCCACGACCAAGGTGTTTATGACAAAGAGACCAATACCATTAGAGTTGACCTGGCCAGGAAAATCATCATCTTTTTAGATCAGCCTAACGGTTTATTATTAGAGAAACTTAGATCTTTTTTATCCCATGATGAAAAAGAGATCCATATCAAAATCACCGATAAAAATAAAGGTGGTGGCAATAGGACTAAAAATGTAATTTTAATTGGCTTTCCAGTTGTTATTTTCTGTACTGCTGGGTTAAACCTTGATGAACAAGAAGCAACTAGATTTTTACTGTTATCCCCTGAGGTAAATCAGGAAAAACTAAGGGAAGCAATTCAAGAGAAAATTAAAAAAGAAGCAGACAGTTTAAGTTATAAGAATTGGCTAGAATCAGATCCGGATAGGCGGTTATTAAAAGATAGGATACTCGCCATCAGGCAGGCAGGGGTTGCCTCAATTAAGATTTCTAACCCAGAGCTAGTTACAAAGTTATTTTTTGAAAAGATTAAAACCCCTAAACCGAGACACCAAAGGGATATTGGTAGGATTTTAAGCTTGATTAAGGTATTTGCATTAGTCAACTTGTGGTTTAGGGAGAAAAACGGTACTACCCTTCTAGCCAACGAAGAGGATATTGCCGAAGCGTTCAAAATTTGGGATATTCTTGCCGAAAGCCAGGAGTTAAACTTACCACCCTATGTTCTTAATCTTTACAAAGAGGTAATTTTACCGGCATTTTTAGAGAAGAATAACGGAGCCGTTGAAGGTCTTATCGGACTGACAAAACAAAATATTGTCCAGAAACATTTTGAAGTATACGGAAGATTTATCCCGGACTGGATGTTGAGGCAGCAGATTATACCTTTGTTGGAAACTGCCGGATTAATTACCCAAGAGACTGACCCGGATGACAAAAGACGGACATTAATTTATCCCACTAACCAGCTCAATATATCTCAAAAGGTAAACTATATAGAGAAGGATGGTGGGATAGAGGCGGGAAAGTCAATTGACCAGCTAACCGAAGATGAACAATCAGAGCTTGGCAAATCTATTTTTGGGGAAGAAACTAAATGGGCTGAGGAATAGGTATGAATATAGGACAGACGGCTTTAGAGGAGTTTAAACAGATATATTTAAATCATTATGGTATCTTGTTAACAGACCAACAAGATTTAGAACTGGGAATAAGGTTAGTAGAACTTTTTAAGGTGATAGCCAGACCGATACCGGAAGTTGACAGCAAAAAGGAAAAGATAAACAATGACAACAATGAGTGAAAAATACATCTTTTATAAAAGAAAATCTATAGATTCAGAAGATAAACAGATTTTAAGTTTGGATTCCCAAG
>JAJYIE010000008.1 GCA_021790255.1 bacterium
CGTCACTGACAAAAGGAGTTTACAACCCGAGGGCCTTCAATCCTCCACGCGGCGTCGCTGCGTCAGGGTTTCCCCCATTGCGCAATATTCCCGGTTGCTGCCACCCGTAGGTGTATGGGCCGTGTCTCAGTCCCATTCCGGCTGATCATCCTCTCAGACCAGCTACCCGTCGTCGCCTTGGTAGGCCATTACCCCACCAACAAGCTGATAGGACGCAGGCTCATCTTAAAGCGCATTGCTGCTTTAGTCCGATTAAATCGGACCACACTGGAAATTACCCAACCTTTCGGCTGGCTATGTCCAACTTTAAGGTAGATTCCCACGCATTACTCGACCGTCCGCCACTGTGCATTGCTGCACCGTACAACTTGCATGCCTAAGGCACGCCGCCAGCGTTCATCCTGAGCCAGGATCAAACTCTAAGTGAAAATCAGGATCCAGCTTCTAGGTACTAGGTTAGAGAAAAACTCTATAACCCATGGCCTATTCCCTGTCACCTAATTTATGAATTGACAAGTTGACTCTTGTCTTTTTTCCCACCACTTTTTCGAGGTCAATTGTATTTTTAGGTACAAAAAACCGAAAAGTGGTTTATAAACTTTTCGGTTGTTAAAGTGCTTAGTTAGTAGATAGTACATCCCCTACGGGGACTTTAGTTGATAGTTCATCGAAACAACGAACAACCAACTACCTGCTAACAACTAAATTGCGAGTAGTATTCTAATTCGTTTAGAACTCGCTCCAATCCGTTCCGGCTTTAGGTCAGAACAACGGATATTGTACCGAATCATGCGGAGAGTGTCAAATAGCGAATCCCTGTTTAAAACATCCGGGGTACCCGGTCAGGAATAGGTGTTAAAACCGTTGCCACCTGGCGGTCAGAAACCGAACGGGATTTTCTGAAACTTAGCATTACCGGCGGATCCTCCAGAAACACCCGATAAATATTCTTTTCCATCTCCGCCGGACTTTCCGCCGGTGGAAGACTGTTAATATTAGCTGCATTAACGGAGTATGAACCGTCATTCCGGCTTAAGAATTCATGGTCCAGAACGCCTTCCTTATCTCCCAACAGCCGGCTGCGCAGAGATCTGGTTTCCCGGGGCATCAGGGCAGCCACTTCCCACCCTTCAATTGGCGCTCCCCTCTTCCGGTTCCAGATTATCGTGATCGCTTTCCAGGCAACCCTCAGGCGGTTATTAAAAGTCTCCTGGTCCAGTTCATAAGAAAGCTCCACCTGACGCCTTTCGTCTTCCTCTTCCTTTTTCTTCTTTCTTTCTTCCAACTCCCTCATCAACCTTTGTTCCTCTTCCTCTCTCTCTTTAGTGCTCAGGGCCGTTGATACTCCTGACTCTTCAGTAACGTCAGGGGTAACGGCGATCCGGGCCTGCGGTTTAGGCCTTGCCTTCACTCCCGGGGCCGCTTCAGCAGCTCTTTTGAGAACATTTTGAGGAGAGTTTTCCTGCCTGGCAGCAGCTTCCAGCTGCTGCAAAGTCCGGGTCACTTCGGTTGCTCCGGCTCTCGGCTCATGAGTATCCGGCATAACTCCAGTCTTTATCCTTGGCGAAGTAACTGTCTCCCCAGCTTGCCCAAATTTTGCCGCCTCATTTACTACTGCCATGAAAGTTCTTTCTTTGACAGACAGTCCCTTTTGTCTGACTGCCTGCTCCACCATATTCTCTGCTTCAGTAATCCCAGCCCTCCGCAGTGCCTGCAGGGTTCTCACTGCCTGTCTGACCTCTCCCGGTTGGTATCCGCCGAAGGTCCGGGTTTTTGCTTTAGAAGCCGGTTTCTCCGGCGGCACGGTTATTTCCCCCGCAGCGGGCTTTGCAATTTTATACAAAGCTGTGCTTTCCGCTCTTCTTCCCCCAACATCCGGCAAGGCAACTGTGCGGCCAGGGTATTCGGTAAAGTTACCTCTTCTTATCTGGTAAACCGGGGCGTTTTTAAGTAAAGAGACTTCCAATTGTGAGACTGATTCTCCTCCGGATTTACCGCTTAAAAATCCCAACCGGCCCGATGTTTCCAGACGAGATATTCCCTTGGAAGGAACATCGTATTCGGGTTTACTGAAACGGGCTGTAACTACAGAACGCCTGTCTTCAGTAGCCGGCCGGAAATGGTCAACTGAGGGCAGTGACACCCGGCCGAAAGGAGGTACTCGCGTCCGTGAAATTGACCATTTCAGCTCAGGGCGGAAACTTCCGCCCTTAAAGTCAATACTGCGGACAAAAGATGGCGTTGCCGGTTTAACTGAGAAAAAATTAGGTCTAGTTGAAATGGAGATTCCATGACCCCGTTCGGGACCAAAGTTTCCTAAAGAACGCGGGAAACCGAAAGAAGATGAGCCTCTGCTGCCCACAGACATAGAGGGCCTTGCTGCTACTGCTGAAAAACCTCTGCCAGCACCTG
Source organism: bacterium (assembly GCA_021790255.1). Classification (GTDB taxonomy): domain Bacteria; phylum Patescibacteriota; class Microgenomatia; order Daviesbacterales; family UBA10151; genus JAJYIE01. Next base: position 2,413 of record JAJYIE010000008.1, read on the forward strand.
ATTCAACTGTTGGCCTACCCTCCTTTCTTCAACCTACTTTATTAAAAAGGAAAGTATCTTAGCACAAGATTGGCCGAATGTCAAGGGCTAAAGCAGTTGGGAGAGTTTTTCCGTCAGACCTGGACGAGAGAGGTTAAGGTCAAGCTTGCCGTTTTCAGCTAAACTAACCTCTCCCCTTTGCTCGGAGATAATGATGGCCACAGCGTCGGTTTGATGAGTAATCGATAAGCCGGCTTTGTGGCGGGTGCCAAAAGGTGGGGACAATTTCATTTGCGGGAGGCTTTGTATCACGCAACGAGCTGCTACCACCCGGTTACCAACGGTTACAACTGCTCCATCATGGAGAGGTGAGTTCGGGAAAAATATGCTTTCTAAAACTTCCGGACTGAGCTTTGCATCAATAATAACGCCTGCATCAATCAGATCGCCAAGCCCAATTCGTCGCTGAATAACAATTAACGCTCCTGTCCCCTTTTCTGCCAGTTCAAAAACCGATTCAACTAAGTTTTTTACCAACACCTCATCCCTACGCCGGTGGGAGAAAGCCGGAACCCTAAGAAAATGGAGCCCGCCCAGTTTGCCCAGGTAGTGCCTAATCTCCGGAGCAAAAATTAGCGGCAGGCTGATAAAAATTAAACTACTGACAAAGTTAAACAACCGCCCGGTGACCGTAAAACCAATGGCATAAAAGAACAGCCCGCAAAGAAGCAGAAAAATTGTTCCCAAAATTACCCGGAAAACTGGAAACTTCCGCATGTAAAACAAAAACCCCGCACCGATTAGCACTGAAAGGGCAATATCCAGATAAGATAGCGGGTTGTCAAAGTTTACAGCCGGCAGCTGCCTGATAACCGGGGCAAGAAGTGAGTCCATTTTAGTTTGTTTCCAATTTGTTCAGCGATAAGATACATGGCATAAGTGACATTTTTTACTTTTTACTTTTCACTCAATATCCTGCTTATTTATTATTATCACTCGCGCCGACCACAAAAATCTATAAGCAGTTAAACTGCGCCGGCTAAGAGTTAGATTGAAGTTTCTCTAAAACTTTGTATAAAACTATACCCAAACTAGCCATTACATTCAAGCTCACGTTTACCCCAAACATGGGGATTTCGAGAGTGGCGTCAACAATTCGCAGCACGTCCTCTGAAACACCTTCACTTTCATGACCAACTATCAGACACAGCGGCAGCCTATATTCAAACTGATCGTATGGTACGGCCTTCTTGCTCTGCTCCACCGCCACCACAGATAAATTTTTAATTTTAAATTTTAAATTTTTAATTGCTCCGACTGCTGTCGGAGCGTATTCCCACTCCACCACCTCGGTTGTATTAATTGAGGCTTTTTTGATCCGGGGGTTGGGCGGAATGGTTGTCCGGCCACATAAAATAACCTTTTTGGCTGCTACTGCATCCGCGAGCCGGAAAATTGACCCGATATTATATGTGTCCAAAACATCATCCAAAATAATATAAATGTCCTGCTTTTTTTGTGCGGACGAATCTATCTCTTCTCGGCTGACCTTGCGCAGCTGCCCGGCATTCATTTTAATCATAGGCAAATCTTACATCAGCCATGCTGCAAAAGCCATCTTTTAACCGACGCCGCAATAATGGTATATTAATCTTAAATATGAATATGCCCAAAAAATGCCAGGGGCACCTGCTTGTTAAGGCCGGATTGCTGCTTCCGGCAGTAACCATTATGGTTGTGCTGCTGGTTCCGGCTGGGCCGGCTGCTCCTACTTTGGCCCAAAACTGTACCACCGCACCCCAAACTGGCATCTCTTTGTATGGCAACAGCTTTCTCTCGTCAACCGGCACCGGCAACAATTTCAACCTGAGTAATGTCTCAATAAATGGAGTTGGATCCCAGCCTCTGATCTGCGGCAGCGGAGCTACAATTCCCCAATACACCCTGCCGGCCTACACTGACATGAAGAGTTATTATTATGATAAAAAGCCCGCGGCTGAAAAATATGATGCCCTTTCAGCCACCACATTGAACGCGATAGGCTCAATGGCAAGTCCGAACTTTAGCACCAGCGGGAATTATCTTTATCATATCCCAGGCGATTTTACCGTTGACACTGATCCTGATATAAGCGGCACTCCAGGAGTAAAAGTCTTCTTTGTGGATGGCAACCTTTTCTTCAACTCCCCTCTGACTTTTGCTCATCAAAGTGGCTACAGTGGCTATATTTTTATTGTCCAGGGCAACATTTGGGTAAATTACAATGTCTGTAGCCCCAATAATAGGACTGAGATTGGTGCCATGATTATCGATTATGGGAGCTTCTGCGATACCTGGGACGGAAATTTTCCACCATCATGTCCCGGGGCAACAACATGCCCTCTCGCCATCAATGGCTCCTTAGTCTATGCAGGAAGCAGCGGACAACCCAATTTCAACCGTAATCTTTCCTTAAGCTATGGCAGCAACGGTAACCCGGCCGAGCAGATTAACTACCAGCCAAAATATTTAATTATTGCCAGGGATATTTTTGCCTCTACCTTAACTGTCTGGACACAAATACAATGAATCACTTGCCGAAGTTACGCTGCTGCTGGGAGTACCAGCGGATAGCTTTTTTCAGCTCGTTTGCCCTAAAATCCGGCCAGAGTGTCCGGGTAAAATACAGCTCGCTGTAAGCGGTTTGCCAGAGCAGGAAATTGGAAAGGCGGATATGGCCGCCGGTCCTAATTACCAACTCAGGCGCTGGCTGGCCGTTAGTGTAAAGATGACTGTCAATCGTCTCCTCGTTGATTTTATTTACATCAATCCCTTCTTTAACAATATCCTTGACTGCATCAATCAGCTCCCGCTTACCGCCGTAATTTAAGGCAATATTGAGTTTGATTGCCTCATTTTCAATATAAGTTTTTCTCAGCTCATTAATAATTTTACGGATGGTCAGCGGTAAACCGTTTATTTCACCGAGTACCGTTACTCTGACACCATTTTTAATCATCCGTTTTAGCTTGGTTCGGTAACCTTCTCTCATTAAATTGAACAATCCGCTTACTTCCCGGCGGGCACGCTCGCGGATGTTTTCCGTGGAGAGAGCATAAACCGTTACAGTTTTAACTCCCATTTTAGCAGCTGCTTCCACCACCTCTTCCAACGCATCAGCTCCGGCTTCGTGCCCTTTAATATCTGGAAGGCCGTGCAGCCTGGCCCAACGCCTGTTGCCGTCCATAATAATCGCGACATGGGAAGGAATTACTGTGTTGTCTTGGCTTCGCACCATGCTCAAAAGCTTAGCAGAAAAGAAACTTTGGTGCAATGGACCTGAGTATTTGGTTATCAGAAAACCAATAGCTGGCTGCTCTCGCAATGCTAGCCTTCTGCCCCCTAATCCGTTAAAATATAACGGTGAAAATTGCTATCCTGGGCGCCGGTTTTACCGGACTAGCCACGGCTTTAAAACTGGCCGAAGCAGGCCACAAGGTAACTATTTTTGAACGGGAAGAGCAGGTTGGAGGCCTGGCCACCGGCTTTACCCGCCCCGGCTGGGAATGGACCCTGGAAAAAGCCTACCACCACTGGTTTACCAATGATTCTTACGCTCTTAGTCTGGCTAAAAAATTAAGACAAGAAGTTATAACCCGCCGGCCGCGCACAGATGTGCTGGTGGAAGGGCATATGATCCCGTTTGATTCTCCCCTCACTATCCTTGCCTTCCCTTACCTTCCGCCAACCGACCGTATCAGAACAGGTTTAGCAGGGTTGTATCTTAAACTGACCAACAACTTTCAGGCAATGGAAGAGACTCCCGCCCTGCCCTGGATACGCCGTTTTATGGGCAAACGGTCTGCCCGGATTATCTGGGAGCCGCTTTTTTTGGGCAAATTCGGAGAGTATAAGGATGAGATCCTCCTTAGCTGGTTTTGGGCAAGGATTAAAAAAAGAACAGCAAGGCTCGCGTATCCTGCCGGCGGTTTCCAAAGTTTTGCTGAAAAAATTGCCCGGGCAGTTGAGGAAAAAAGCGGACAAATATTACTCAAAACTACAATTTCAGAACTTACCACCAATGGAAATGGTTGCATAATCAGCTATAACCATCACCACAAAAAATTTGACCGGGTTATCTCTACCCTGCCAACGCCGATTTTAGAAAAACTAGCTCATCATCTGCCAAAAGAGTACATCGGGAACCTCTTAAAAACTCCACATCTGCATGCGCTTAATTTAGTGTTAATCCTAAAACAACCATTTCTGAAAAATACATACTGGCTCAACATCACCGATACCGCTTTTCCTTTCCTGGTACTCTCAGAGCACACCAACTTCATGGATCCGGTCCATTATAACGGCGAACACGTTCTGTACATTGGCAACTACCTGCCACCCGACCACCCGTACCTGAAAATGAGCAAGAAGAAGCTTCTCAAAGAGTTTGATCCTTATCTTCGTAAAATCAATCCGAATTATAAATTATCAATTATACATTCTGAATTGTTTATCTCCCTCTTTGCCCAGCCTGTGGTTACCCGCGGTTACCGTGAGCATATCCCCGATTTCCACTCTCCCATCCCTCACCTTTTTATTGCTAATATGGATATGGTTTACCCATGGGACAGGGGCACAAATTACGCCATTGAGCTGGGGGAAAAAATAGCCGATATTATTAACGATGAAACCTAAGCCGGATATAGAATTTGTAGTTGTTATAATTATTATAATCCTCTTAGGGGCCTTCCTCCGCTTTTACAAACTTGATTGGGGCTCGGGGTTGTTTTTTAACCCTGACGAGCTGTTTATTGGCATTTCGGTTTCCCAGCTGTCTTTTCCCAGCCAGCTGAATCCTCATCTGTTCAGCTACGGAGCACTCCCCGTCTACCTGGTATATTTTGCCCAGCAGCTCTTCCATTTCATTGGTCCACTAAGCAACCCTATCCTGATAGGGCGCTTTTTTGCCGCGCTTTTCTCCACTTTGAGTATTCTGCTGACGTATCAGATCGCCCGTTTTTTCTTTCCTCAAAGAGTCTGGGCAGATCTTGCAGCTTTTTTAGCAGCTGTCACGGCGGGATCAATCCAGCAGGCTCACTTTACCACTCCTGAGGCCTTTGAAACATTCTTTTTGCTTTTAACTCTCTTGTTCCTTTTGCACTTCACAACTAAAAAATCCAGGCGGGATCTTCTTTTGGCAGCAGCCGCCTTCGGCCTGGCCCTTGGCACTAAAGTCAGCGCCGCCATGCTTGCCCCGACCTTTCTACTTTCCATACTGTTTGTGTATCAAAGATCATGGCGAGAATCTTTGCAGGAAGGGTTTTTGGCCGTGCTTATAGGCACATTGGTATTTTTGGCGGCAGCCCCGTTTAACTTACTGGATTTTTCCTCATTTAAAACCTCGATCGAATATGAAACAAGCATAGCCAACGGCAGTTTGCCGGTGTTTTACACCCGCCAGTTTATCGATACCACACCGGTACTATTCCAGCTGCAAAGTATTCTGCCATACAGTCTTGGGCCCGGGCTGCTTCTGGCCGGACTGGCCGGCCTACTGGCTATGCTGGCTGCCACAGTCAGGAAATTTTCACCTGTCCAATGGCTGCTGCTTCTTGCATTCTCCTGCCTGTTTTTCCCAAACGCTTTCCTTTTTGTCAAATGGACCCGCTATATGGTTCCAGTTTTGCCGATTCTCGCCGTATTTGCTGCATATTTTCTTTTCACTCTTTCCCAGGCAAGCAGTTTCTTCTCCCCGGTTCTAACCATTATCCTGCTGGTTGTTACCGGAGCCTGGGCTATGGCTTTCTTTTCTATCTATCTTCGTCCGGATATAAGAGTAACAGCTTCCGCGTGGCTTAACCAGAATATCCCCAAAGGCAGCACTATCGCCATGGAAACCGGCAATGTTTACAGCCTGCCTCTATCAGGCAATTACAACCTCCGGGTGCTGGATTTCTATAACCTTGATACTGACCCCTTCGACCGACAAGGGGTTGCGCAAGGACTGGCCCAAGCTGATTATTTTATCGTTGCCAGCCGGCGGGTTTTTTATAATCATCAGAGGCTGCCGCAACAATTTCCTCAAACAGCCCGCTTTTATGATAAACTATTTTCGGGCCATGCCGGATTCCGGCTGATCGGCAAGGCCACATCCTTCCCCCAGCTTGACTTCCAGGGAGCAAAGCTGATTTTTCCCGATGAGGATGCTGAGGAAACATGGACAGTCTTTGACCATCCGGTAGTAAGGGTTTTTCAAAGGCAGCGGCCGATGTCCGAGGAACAATATGTCCGGCTTTTTACACAGTAAGCTAAACAACTCAGCATTATTGTTGTCTATTATCGTCCTGGCCGCGGGGCTGCGTTTTTACGACCTTAACTGGGATCAAAACCAACACCTTCATCCTGACGAGCGGTTCCTGGTAATGGTTGATGAAGGAATCCACTGGCCGAAAGATGTGGCTGAGTATTTTTCTACATCAACCTCTCCTCTTAATCCTTTTATAAACGGCTTTCCATTTTTTGTCTACGGAACCTTCCCACTCTTTTTTGCCAAATTTCTGGCCGGTGTGTTTAGCAGCTCCGGCTATGACAGCTCTACTATCTTCGGGAGAGGTTTATCTGCTCTATTTGACACGGGCACGGTTGTTCTAATCTACCTAGTAGCCCGTAAAAGCCTTACCCGATCCGCAGCTTTAATAGCAGCATTTTTATATGCCGTGACCGTTTTATCTATTCAACTGGCCCATTTTTATACTACAGATAGCTTCCTGGTCTTTTTCCTGATGGCCACTATTTATTTTTTAATTGACTTACCTTACCGACCGCAAACATTGGCTACAGTTTTCGGTGCCGCCTGTTTCGGTCTGGCCCTCTCCAGTAAAGTCAGTGCAATTTTGCTGATTCCGGCCCTGGCTGCAGTTTTTCTCCTCCTGTTTGTACACCGGCGGAAGCAAGGCATTTTATTGACACTTACTTTTGCCTTAACCAGCCTGGTTGTTTTCCGGGTGGCTCAGCCTTACGCTTTCAGTGGACCGTCTTTCTTCGGTCTGCTGCCCAATCCGGATTTTGTCAACAGCCTCCTGCAGCTGGAAGCGCTGTCTCAACCGGGCAGCTTATACCCTCCCTCCGTGCAATGGTACACCACCGCTCCCCTGCTTTACCCTGCAGGAAACTTGCTGCTTTGGGGACTTGGTCTGCCGCTGGGAGTTCTATCTGGTTTTGCTATCCTTGCGACAATCATCCAGCTTGTCCTTAGGCTGCCCCATTCCCTCCTGCAAATCAAGTCCCTCAACCAATCCTATTTTTCCATCTTTTTTCTCACTATATTTACGCTCACCGTCTTTTTTTACCAGGGAGTTCAGTTTGTCAAACCGATGCGTTATTTCCTGCCGATGGTCCCGCCGCTGCTGATTATTTGTGCCACCTTTCTCTCCGTCATGCATCGCCAACTTGTCAGCCGTATTTACCGGCACGGCAGCCTCAGCCTGCAAAGGTATCTAGATTTATTTTTCTACATTTTCATCTTCACGCTGCTCATTTGGCCCCTTGCTTTTATGTCCATTTATACCCGCCCCCACACCCGTGTTCTGGCCTCGGAGTGGATTTATCAAAACGTTCCTCCCGGCGCCAAAATCCTTACTGAATACTGGGATGACGGTCTGCCCCTAACCCTGGATGCCCAGCACGTCAGCTCCATTTATCCAAGCCAACAGCTTTCTCTGTTTGATCAGGACACACCGGAAAAGTGGATTAAAATCAGTCAGCAGCTGGCAGATTCAGACTACGTTATCATTAGTTCCGGCCGGGTGTACACACAAATTCCAAAACTGCCCAACCGCTACCCTGTAACTGAGCTTTATTACAAACTCCTGTTCAACGGCCAGCTTGGATTTAGCAAAGTGGCGCAGGTAACCTCTTATCCTACCTTCCTAGGAATTTCGGCAGATGACCACCTGGCCGATGAAACTTTCACTGTTTATGACCATCCGAAAGTGATGATTTTTAAAAAGACCATTGCCTTAAGCCAGGCAGATATTCTGGCTGCACTTCATCAGGTCAACCAGCCTGAATGACAGTCAGGGTTTGGTTGCCGCCACAAATAGGTACGCTCCCCGCTTTCCCCGGTCCTTTTTTTCCGTAAGCAGAAGATGGTAAAAAGGCCGGAAAAGCACGGCTTTTTTCGGCAAAATAACCCACCGGCCAAGCAGACGCTTGCTCAGAAGCGAAAAGGCACTTAAATAGTGGCTTAAGTCAAATAAAAACATCAGCCACAAACTGTCCAGGTAGTAGTGGTTGTCAGTAACCTGCAGGCCGTGCTTGGCCAACTCCCGGCGCCACTGCAGGAAGTGGTAGAGGTTAAAATGGCGGGATTTTTTAATAAAATAACGCTGGTAGCGCCTGCCCAACACTCTTTTTCCCAGTAAATAGTCAGGCCAGTAGCTGGTGGGAGCGGTAAAATAAACACTGCCGCCTTTTTTAAGCACCCGAGAGATTTCTTTTAGGGAATAATCTAAATTCGGAACGTGCTCCAAAACTGAGTTGCAGACAATTGTGGCAAAATAATTATCCGGAAAGGGAATCTTGCTGCCGTCATAACGGACAACTTGAGAGTAAATATGCCGCCATTGGGCCTCTTTAAGTGACTTTTCATCAACATCGAGTCCCACCTCAACCTTGCCAAAAGCCAGCTGGCTGAAAAAGCCATCTCCGCAGCCGAAATCCAAAATCGGCCGGACAAAAGGTTTGTACGGCTGGTAATAAGCTGCCTCTTTCGGCCGGATAACGGCAAAGAAAAATGGTTTTTCTCTAAGAAATGCTTCCAAGTAACTTTTCATATGCCTTCACGGTCACAGCCAGAGAAAACTCCTGCTGAACTAAATTTTGCCCTTTTAAATAGGCTTCTTTATTTAATAATACATTTGTGGTCGCTTTGGCAAGGGCCGAAGAATTTTTTGGTGGGACAATTTCTCCCATCCCCGTTTTTTGTACCGGGACTCTTACTCCCGGTAGGTTGGTAGCCACCACCGGCACTCCCCGCATCATTGCCTCTACCTGAACCATCCCGAACGCTTCCGTGGAATTGACACTTGGTAAAACCAGCACATCCAGAAGGTCATAAAAGCTACCCATTTCCTCCTGCTGCAGCGAGCCAAGAAAAGCCAAATAGGAGCGGTGCTTTTCTACCAGCGGAGCCAAGTGCCGGCTGTAAGCCTCCTCCCCCACCGGATCCTTTGGTCCGGCAAAAACAATCAGGAGATCTTCTCCTAAACCGCGGGTAAGCTCAGGAATCGCCTCCAGCAAATATTCCAAACCTTTTTCCACAGAAAGCCTGGCAGCCACACCAATTATGTATTTCCGCCTTTCGGGTAATCGCTTTCTTAGCAAACTAACCTGCCTTCTGTCAGTCGCAAGAGGCGGGACAGGCGGATATATCGGCACCCATTTGCTTTTAAAATACGGCAGGACACGGGAGTGATTTGCATAGTCAGTAGTGTAAACTATGATTTTATCTGCCAGGCTAACAGTGAAAGATGTTGCCAGAAGTAAAAGTCTTTCAACAGTCCAGTTAAAAAGGCTTTTTGGCAAAAAGACTTCACAATTGTAGATACAATAAACTTTCTTTCCCTGCAACCGCCCGTAAATGGCAGGGATAACCCCCTCCAGCTGTGGCAGGTTAACCAAAACAACATCATTGTCGGCCACTACCTGCCAACATACCCACAGGTAGGAAGGCATAAAAAAACCTTTACTGACTGAAAATAAAAACGGCACCCGCTTTACACCCAGCCCATCCACCCGCTCCTGAGAGGGCAGATCCCGGCGATGCTGTGTAGTTAAAATCGTGACTAAATGGCCACGCTGGGACAACTGCCGGCTGATGCGGTCCACATAAACAGTCAGCCCCGAGACATACGGCAGAAAGTAGCTAGTTGTAAAGAGGATCTTCATCCATATATCATACACTAGAAATGACAGTTGCCTTTGATCTGGACGGAGTTTTTATTGACCGGCCCCCTTTCGTGCCACGCTCTTTATTGGAATGGCTTTACCGGGGGCCGCAAACCAACGGACCCTCTTACCGCTTCCCTACCACCAAAGCCGAGCAGATAGTCAGAAAGCTCAGCCACCACCACCGGCTGCGGCCTGCTTTTGCTCAAAATATTGCGTTTTTGCACCAGCTGCTCAGTGGCTTCCCGCATGACAAATTTTATCTGGTTTCCAGCCGCTACAATTTTTTAAAACAGCCTACTGAAGCAGTCCTGTCCCGTTATGGATTAGTGTCCCCTGCTCTGAAAGTATATATGAATGAGTGCAATGAACAGCCGCATCTTTTCAAAGAAAGGATGGTGAAACGGCTGAAAATTGATATATTTATAGAGGACGACCCGCGTACTGCCTACTATCTGGCTCGCTGCTGCCCAGGGGTAAAAATCCTTTATTATCACCCCAATGGTAAAATTAAGTCCAACGGCCCAATCATCATCAGACAGCTTCCAGAGGTTGGCCGGTATCTTAAAGCAAAATGAGTGCGGCAGATTTGAACAACGTTTTCCACTGGTGGGTTATTACTTTCGGCATCGGGGTTATCTTTTTCCCCTTAACCAGCTTGGTCTTTGCCGACTTCTTTGACCGCGGCTACGGTTTAGCTAAGGTTGTGGGGCTGCTTTTGTTCGGCTACAGTGTTTGGCTACTGGCCAGTCTGAGAATCCTTCCCTTTACCAACCAGAGCATCTTTTTGCTGCTGGCCGGCTGGATCATCATCAACTTAGGTGTGGCATTTTTCTACCCAGGCAAAAAAGGCTCCTTGTTTTTGAATTTTTCCGCACACCATTTGCCCATTTTTTTGTCTGAGGAATTGTTATTTTTAGGGGCACTGCTTTTTGGGAGTTTTGTCCGGGCCCACGAACCATCCATCCACGGTTTGGAAAAGTTTATGGATTTTGGGTTTCTTAACTCGATTCTTCGTTCTACTTATTTCCCACCGGCGGACATTTGGATGACCCCTCTTTCGATTAATTATTATTACTTCGGCCACTTTGTCACCGCACTTCTCACCAAAATTTCCGGCATCGACTCAATTATTACCTTCAACCTCATGATCGCTGAGCTTTTCGCCTTAACTCTTCTGGGATCCTTTACCGTGGGAGCTAACCTCTATTTTCTCTACGGCAGACAGCGGCTGGAAGAGGGCAATTTTCGCCTTCGCAAAAGATGGCTTATTTTATCCGGGCTTTTAAGCGCTTTTTTGGTCACCTTCGGGGGGAATTTACATACAATCTACCTGTTTTTTACTACTTACCCCACTCCTGACAACCCCGTTCCTTTCTGGCAGTTAAAATTCGGCTGGAGCCCGGATATTTACTGGTATCCCAACGCCACCCGTTTTATCCCATTTACCATTCACGAGTTCCCTATTTATTCCTTTGTCGTTTCCGACCTGCACGGCCACGTTTTAAACATTCCCTTCGTACTTTTAACTATTGCCTTAAGTCTAAAAACTTTTCTGCAAAAGCACTTCACTCGTACTGACTATCTTTTGATCGGTCTGCTTCTAGGAGTCTCCCTCATGACTAATGTTTTAGACGGGCCGATTTACCTGCTTTTTTTCGGCATTTTGCTATGGTGGATTTTCTACCGGCAAAAAAGGGCAATTTTTTCCTCCTTTACTCGGGCAGTTGCTTCATCTTTGCCCCTGTTGGCTTTAGCAATTGTTTTTTCCTTGCCATTCTGGCTGGCCTTTATACCCTTCGGCCAGGGCGTGGGAGTGCTTTGCGCCCCGGATTTTTTGACCAGAATCGGCCACATCGGCCCGATTCTCTTTGAACCCAACCATTGCGCCCGTTCACCCTTCTGGATGCTGGCAATTTTGTGGGGGTTTTTCTACTTCGCAGTGCTTGGATTTGCCATCAAAATCCTGCGCAGCAAACGCCAGCCGATTACAGACACTGATCGGATGGTTGCCATATTTGCGGTCGTGGCTACTATTTTGATCCTTATCCCGGAGTTTTTTTATGTTAAAGATATTTACCCTGCCTATTACCGGGCCAACACCATCTTTAAGTTTGGCTACCAGGCTTTTATCATTCTCGGGCTTATCGGTGGTTACATGATCGTGCGGCTTATATGGCAAAATCGTTCTCTCCTTTATTCGGTCGCCCTGGTTGCGCTATTCGGACTGGTGGCAGTTTATCCTTACTTTGCCATAAAATCATACTATGGCGACTTAAAGACTTATGTCGGGCTGAGTCAGGGTCTGCAGTGGCTGCAGGTAGAATACCCAAGTGATTACCAGGCCATTATGTGGCTGAGGCAAAATATTGCCGGGCAACCTGTAATCTTAGAAGCCCAGGGCGATTCCTATACAGACTATGCCAGGGTCTCCGCCAATACCGGGCTGCCAACAGTTATTGGCTGGCCGGTCCATGAGTGGCTCTGGAGGGGCTCTTATGATGTGGCGGCTCCCCGTATCACTGATGTCGTTACTCTTTATGAAAGCCCGGATTTAAGCCAGACCCGGGAACTACTTAGTAAGTATAAAGTGCAGTATGTCTTTGTGGGGTACCTGGAGCGGCAAAAATATCCCAACATGGACGAAGGCAAATTTGCCCAGCTTGGGAAAGTTATCTTCCAGAGCGGGCAGACGAGGATTTATCAAATTGATAATTACTGATGAAGAAATGGTTTTACCCAACCAGTATTCTGTCAGATTAAAGGGGTTTGATTATTCAAATGATTGGTATTACTCCGTCACAATTTGCACCCAAAACAGGCAGGAGCTATTTGGATCTGTAATGTCTGGTTCTGTAGGGGTCGACCTGTGTGTTGGCCCTAAACAAAGCACAATAAAAATTAAATGGGGCTAGTAAAGTGATCAATGAACAGTTGCATAAAATACCGGATAAATTCCCTGGCGTTAATTTGGACCTTTACCAAATTATACCCAACCATATCCATGCGATTATCGTTTTGGGAAACGGAAAAATATACGCAAACGAGAGAGGGCAGACACATTAGTCAACTCCTACGATGGAACAACCAACATTAGGCACAATCATCAAATGGTTTAAAAACACGACTATCCACCATTATTTGAAAAACATGACATTGTTAAAATGGCCCACTTTTGAAAAACTGATTTGGCAGTGTAATTTCTTTGAACATATTATTATGAACGAGGCAGAGCTGGCCAAATCAGGGAATATATTGAATTAAATCCCCAAAAGTGGGAAGATGGCCAAACAAATCCTGAAAATACAGTCTGGTAATTTTGAAAATTCTTAGGCTAAAGTTCTTCAATTTCTTCCACCGGATAAATCCAAATTTGGACAGTTCTCTGGCGGACCGGGTTTTTGCCTGAACCATCCCGTCCATCAAACTCCAGGGCAGCAATTTCCTGATATTTACCCAATGTCGGTTTGCCGTCCTGAATGGGAATAAACACCGACGGATGGCCATAAAGCATCGAGCGGATGTGGCTGGGAGCGTTATAATCTTCGTCAATTTCATTGCAGTAGGGGTTATCCTGGCAGCGGTGCAAATAGTCAGCGGTGGGAGAATTGAAGCCTTCTTTTTTGGCCTGCGATGCACGCCGATCTGTCGGGACACTCCGAAGAGCATGACTTAGCATATCCTTCAGCAAATTAGGCTCGGAAATCTCCTGGATAACCACGGTTAGAGTTGTGTGCCGGGAATTGACAACAACCAGCCCCTGCTTGACTCCGGATTTTTCCACTGCCTTTTTGACCTCATCCGTCAGGTTTTTAAAATAGGCGTATTCTTTTGATTCAAACTTAATTTCTTTTAGAAAACATTTCATGTTATGCGGCAAAAAACAGCAAGATGCAGGTCAACTTGTTACTTGTGCCTTATTGCTTGTTACCGTATATTATTAGTCGTACTCATGAATAAAACCCCACGATTATCAAAAAAGTTAGCCATGGAACATCAGCATTTTGCTCTGCTCTATGCTAAATTTGCCCTGCCTCTGACAAAATTCCTTATGAAGCGGATGGGTGCAGACCAGCAGGCTACTGAAGAAGTCTTCTCCCGCACAATCATCGCCGCCTGGCAGGGCTTTCAAACTTTTGAAAACAAAAGCAATTATTTTACCTGGCTTTGCCGTATTGCTTTAAATAAAATGGCTGACTATTACCGTGAACAGGTCCACGAGCGGTCAGTACTGGTTGTCCCCACCTTAGAGTCTTGGACTAACTTTGCTGATAAGGACCTGACTCCGGATGAAAGATTTGCCTTAAATGAACTCCGGATGTCAGTCAGGCAATGCCTGGGCCTGCTGCCCTTGGAGAAAAGGCAGCTTTTATATCTTCGATACTGGCGGGAGATGTCAGTTAAAGCTATTGCTGAATACTTAGGCATTTCCGAGCGGGCTGCTGAGGGGAAAATATACCGGGCAAAGGTGAGTTTAAAGAGCGTTATGACAAAACAAAGCCTTTTGCCCATTCCAGGCACTGTTGCTAAATCCGAAGAAGTATTTAATGGTTAGCGTTTAGTAGGGGGAAACCTGCATTCCCCCATATACTACCTACTTATTTTTGTCTTTCCACCAAAAACTCCGCCATTTCCGAAAGCAGCTGCTTTTTATTTGCCGGAATTTCCATCCGCTCAACCGTTTTTTTTGCCTCTTCTACCATCTCCTCCGCCCGCTTCCGTGAATATTCCAGCGCCCCTGTTTCTGTAAAAATCCGCCTGATTTGTTCCAACTGGCTTTGATTAATTTTGCCTTTACCGTACACTTTATCCAAAACCTCCCGCTGGTCTGGTGCAGCTTTTTTTAGCGCCTCAATGACGAGCAGCGTGTTTTTGCCTTCCTCAATATCGGAGGTAACTGATTTACCCAAAGTCTTCTCGTCTCCAAAAACTCCCAAAATATCGTCCTGAATCTGAAAAGCCGTTCCCAAGCTCTCCCCAAAATTCTCAATCTCCCCCAGCAGTTTCCTGTCAGCCCCAGCCAATACCGCCCCCAACTGCAGTGGTCCGACAATGGTATAGCGGGCAGTCTTTAAACGGAAAACGGTCAGAGCATCTGCCTCTTCTTTCGGAGTTTGTCTGTTGGGCAACTCCACATCCAACAACTGACCCAGCGCCGTATCCAGCATCGCCTGGGCAAAGAGCCTCACCGCCCGGATTTTCAGTTCATCTGCAAAATCTGACTTGGCAATTACCCTCAGAGCCAAAAAGTAACCGATATCCCCCAGACATATAGTTTGGGAAACGCCGTAATGGTTGCCTCCAAGAGCCTGATAAAGAGTCGGCCTACCCCGCCTGATTGCACTTTGGTCAATAACATCGTCGTGAGAGAGAATTGCGGTTTGAAAAATCTCAAAAGCTGCAGCCGCCTTCATTATTTCTCTGTCCGTTATTCTGGCTTGTCCATAATCTTCCGCCAAAGCCATCTCATACCCCAGCTTCACCAGCGCTCCTCGCAACCTTTTACCGCCCTGGCTCGCTTGGATAAATTCATTGTTCAGCTCAACTAGTTTGGAGCTGACTGCCTGTACTTCCGCACTCCACTTACTGAAGACATCTGCCAATTCCCGGTCAACTTCTGCTGCTGCTTCTTTCAGGTAATTTGAAAAGTCCATCCGCCTAAATTTAGCACAGCCGC
The DNA here is from genome assembly GCA_021790255.1 of bacterium. GTDB lineage: Bacteria > Patescibacteriota > Microgenomatia > Daviesbacterales > UBA10151 > JAJYIE01. Next base: position 17,996 of record JAJYIE010000008.1, read on the forward strand.
TGTTGATTTTCCAGCTTGGTTTGACCGCAAAAAACGCTTAATATATAATGTCCCCACTAAAGATGAGCCAGCCGGAGTTTCTTACTAATTACAAAATAATTGCCAACGCGCCTCGTACTGTGGAGGAAACCCCTCTCTACCGCAACTTTGGGCGCAATCAATTTTCGGGCTTAGGTCAAGAGGAAGATATTGATGACTATGTGGAGAGCTTACGTGATTTTGACCTGACTCTTCAGACAGTGTCCCCCCGGGACAAAATTTTAGTCATCGGCCGGGGAAAAGCCCTCAGCTATGGTTGTGTTTTGGAAGGGTTAACCGGAGCTTCACTTACACCAACTTATTCACCGGAAGACAGGCACCGACTATCCCCCCATAGCTTTGATATTGTTTTCGTGGCCCTTGAAGGGAACCGGCTTGAGGAAGACGAACAGCGGATTACCGAAGCCGAAAGATTAGCCGTCCGGGAGCCGGCCGGCCGCGTTTTATATTTTATAAGTGAGCCCGCTCAAGATAAGCAATTACCTTCTGACTTGTTCGAATAAATTATTCGTTCTGTTTTTTCCTCTCCCATTGACCCAACCTAGCAGAAGTGATATTAATACTCCATGTCAGTTGAGCTTACCACAGAAAATGTGGTGGTTTTTCAAACTCCACTTTCGCCGATAGTGCCGGCTTATAGGCCCGGCTGCCATCCGGCAACCAGTGTGCCAACCAAGTTAGGGCTGTTCGGCCAGATTCAAGTACCGGACAGGCTTATCGACCTGTGCAGCGGCGGCCTTGCTGGCCGGATATGTGCATTTGTCATACCGGCCGGAAGTCCGGGAAGATTCGAAAGGACACCTTGGGTTACTTTTCATAATGGGAATGTCCTGCACGACACCCGCTGGATCTCTGACCCGGAGATGGTGGAAAGGCTGGCCGGGAGATTTGCCGCTTTAGACGTTTTTTGGACCATCCTGCCTGACACATTGAAACAGTACCCCAAACTGGGCGGCCAAATACCGCTCGAACTGATCGATTTCTCCAGCCGCTATCTTAATTTCTTACAAGCAGAAGAGTTTACTGCTAAGGCCGGTAAGTATTTGGACAACAATTTTGGTATCGACTGGGATAATTTTCTATCGGGCTTAGCAGACAAAACTCATCTGAAAACCCAGGATGAGATTACCAGAATTATCCGGCAATCTTTCCCCAACCGTTAGGGGGTGTTATAATACTGCCAGCTTCCCCAGATATGGATAAACTCATCTTTACCCACTTTAAAACCCGCCCGGTCAAAGTCGGACACTTGACTATCGGCAGTAACGCCCCGGTGGTGGTCCAGACAATGTGCACCGAGCACACCGAAAACGTTCCGGCCGTTGTTGAACAAATTATTTCCCTGCACAAAGCCGGTGCTGAACTTATCCGGGTGACCGTCCCATCTTTAAAAGATGCTGAGCATGTAGTAGAAATTAAGAAGTTGCTTAAAAAGAAATACCATGATGTACCCCTTGTGGCTGATGTCCATCACTTCGGTTCGGAAATCGCCGTTAAAACGGCTGGGGTGATGGATAAAATCCGCATCAACCCCGGTTTGTTTGTTTTTAAGAAACCTTCCGGTAAGCTGGAATATTCTCGAAGCGAAATAGAGCAGGAACTGGCTGAGATCGAAAAAGCCCTTCTGCCGGTGATTGATACCTGTAAAAAACACGGTACGGCCATGCGTATCGGCGTTAATCATGGCAGCTTGTCAGAGAGGCTGAAAGTAATGTACGGCGATACACCACAAGGTATGGTGGAGTCAGCAGTTGAATACCTGAAAATCTGCGAGCGGCATAATTTCCGGGACCTGGTCATCTCTTTAAAGGCCAGCAATGTCCTGGTGATGATTGATGCCAACCGGCTGATGGTCGAGCGTATGAAGAAGGAGAAAATGAACTATCCACTTCACCTAGGAGTCACCGAAGCCGGTGCCGGCCAATCAGGGCGGATTAAAGGTGTTGTCGGAATCGGTACGCTTCTTGCCGAAGGCATTGGCGATACTATCCGGGTTTCTTTGTCGGAAGATCCCATCAATGAAATCAGCGTTTGTTATGACCTACTGCAAACACTTAAATTGCGCCGGACTAAGCTTGAGTTGATCGGCTGTCCGACCTGCGGTCGGACCAGGTATAATTTACCGCCGATGCTCACCAAAGTAGAAAAAGAGTTTAGCCATCTCAACAACTTGTCCATCGCGGTCATGGGATGTATTGTCAACGGCCCGGGTGAGATGGCCGACGCTGATTACGGGATCATGGGCCAGGGGCCAAATACAGTAGCAGTCTTCCGCGGCCAAACCCTGATCAAACCCAATGTCTCCCAAGATCAGGCAATTGAAGTCTTAAGGGAAGTTATCCAAAAAGACGGCAAATGGTTGGAGCCCGGTAACCGGTAAATATAAGTTGGCCAAGTTTCAGATAAATGAGCAGTCAAAACCATCTTACCAAGCTACTCCTGGCTTCTCCCCGGGGGTTTTGTGCCGGCGTCAGGCGGGCTATCGAAGCATTAAATAGCGCTCTTAAAACCTATCCCTGCCAAACCATTTATTGTTACCATCAAATTGTCCACAACACTTTAGTAGTTAAAGATTTTGAGAAGAGAGGTGTCAAGTTTGTCAATAATATTGAGGGGGTGCCTGACAGCTCAATCCTGGTTTTCAGCTCCCACGGCGTCTCTCCTAGCATTCGTCAACAAACTATCCGCAAAAAACTAAAAACTATTGATGCCACCTGTCCGTTCGTTAATAAAACACACCTGGAAGTCAAAAAATATGCCACGGAAGGGCGTAAAATCATCTATATCGGCCACAAAAGCCATGACGAAGCGGTAGGTACCACCGGCGAAGCTCCAGAGGCAAGTTTCATTATTGAATCAGCAGCAGACATTCCCGACATCCCTTATTCCACTGATTCCCAAGTCGCCCTCATTACCCAAACCACTTTATCAGTTGATGAGACCGAAATGTTAAAACAACAGCTTCGCCAAAAATTTCCAAACTTAATCGAGCCGCCGAAAATTGACATCTGCATGGCTACGCAAAACCGCCAAAACGGTGTTAAAGACTTGGTCAAACAGGGAGCTCAACTGGTAGTCGCCCTCGGCTCACCCAACAGCTCAAACTCCAATAAATTAAAAGGCGTGGCTGAAAAAGCAGGTGCCAAGGCGGTTCTGCTTGAGGAAATTGCCGACCTTGACCTGGCTTCTTTGAAAAACATCAACTGCATCGGACTAACCGCCGGAGCTTCTCTGCCGGAAGAAAAAATCAGCGAAGCCGTCAAGTGGTTTAAGTCGCAGGGAATTCAGGAAGTTGCGGAAGTGTCCGTCGCTGATGAAAGCCGTATCAATCTGCCCCCTGTTCAGCTTTAGTCACTGTAATTGCTTCATCCGGGCAGCCGGAGGCAGCATCTTTAATGGTCCTCTCATCATCATAAGGACCTTTTGATTTGACTGTACTTATCAGCTCATCATCCATCTCAAAGGTTTTTGGGGCAATAGCCGTGCAGGCAGCACAGGAGAGACACTTGATACGGTCAATGCTGACCACGATATTACCAATTTTAACTGTCTGCAGGTTATCCTTAGCCATGGTTAGAAATTATTTAAGAAGGGCGTCAACAGTCGGTTCCATTTCCTTATAGCTGTAAGCCCCGGCATAAAGTGTGGCATTAACATAAAATCCCGGGGTGCCGTTTATACCCAGGCTACTGGCCAAACTCGTATCCTCGCTCAGGCGGCTGTCATACTTACCGCTGTCCAGGCAGCTCTTCATGGTTGCCGGGTCAACCACAGATTTGAGAAAATCAGCTATCTCCCCTGATTTGGCTTTATCGTTTTTGACGGTGTTGTTGAGCAGATTATAGCCATCTGCGCTCATCAGGAGATCATTTGCTTCCCAAAACTTATTGTTATCCGCTGCACAATAGAGCGCTTTGGCTCCCATTTCACCGTTACCGTGCCCGGGAAAATAAAGATAGACAAAAGCCGCCTTGCCGTTTTTGACCAGCTTTTCCATTTCCGGTACCGGCGGCACATAACTTCCCCCGTCCGCTGCCATAGTAAACTGCGGGCCCATTTGTTTATTCAGCTCAGGGTTTTGTCCCGTAGCCGCCTGACAATAAGGACAGCTTGGGTCTGAAGCCTCAATAAAAATTACCTTTTTGCTTGTATCACCAAACTTAATTTGGCTTTTATTAAAAACATCATTAATTGTCGCCAAAGAAACCTGCGGCTGGCCAGGCGCTGTGGTTGGCTGGGCTAAAGCGGTAGGAGGGTTTTTGGAATCCTGAGCAGAACCTTTCCAGGAAATTGTGCCGTTAGAAACCAAAATTGCCAAAGCTATAATCACACTGCCGATTAAAATTGCCACCGAAGGAGTCAGAGAAAACGTTAAAGACGGCTTGGTACTTTCGGCCATATTGCCCATCAGTCTACTCATCAGCCAGGTGTTTGTCAATCAGTGAAAAAGGGTTTTGGGCAGCTGTCAAACCCTCCTCCAGGAAAATCTGCAGTGCCCAAGCTCCTTTTTTGACCATCTCTTCTACAGCCCTCTGCTGCTCCGGCAGAAAATCCTGCAAAACGTACTGGTCGGAAGGAATTACTGTCGAGCGGCCGATCCCCAGCCGCAGCCGGTAAAAGTCTGCACTGCTTAAGCTTTCTATGACCGACTCCACACCATGATGCCCGGCCGCTCCTCCGCCAAGCTGCAACTTCATTTTGCCAATCAGCAAATCCAGGTCATCATGGACGACGACAATATCTTCAGGAGAAAGCTTGTAAAAGCCTGCCAGCCTTTTTACTGCTTCGCCGGAGTTGTTCATAAAAGTCTGCGGCTTTACCAAAAGCAGCTCCGGGCTGATTTTTAATATTTCCGCCTGGAATTTAGCTGATTTTTTCCACACTCCCCCGCCCAATTTTTTGGCCAGTTCATCCACCACTAAAAATCCTAAATTATGGCGGGCCTTTTGGTACTTGTTACCGGGATTGCCGAGACCAAGCATGATTTTCATAATGGATAAATTTTAACACAGGTTGACAGAACCAAACTTCCGTATTAACCCACTATCAAGTACTCCTTGTGCTGGAAGCAAATAATGGATGCTTACTTCTATTCCCTTTCTACCGTCCGGAAAATGACTATTTTCCTGTAAATGAAAGTTCGGCAGACCGGCCAGACCAACCGCTAAGTAAACGATGGACAAAAGGCTTGGCTTGTACTTTGGTTTGTTTAGGTATTGGTTCAGCGGGATTTTGGGCTGAGGAACACACGCCAGCCGAGATTAATTATAGTCACCTGACGGAACAAATTGCTGCCGTGACCAAAGCAGATATTTCTTTTAAAAACCCTCACCAAAATATCCCGGCGGATCAACGTCCGAGTATACCTAATGCGGTTCCGACAAAAAGAATCATGGAAATCACTGAAGCCTAAGTCTTTTTATACTGCTGCTTATACATTTCCAGCAATTCTTTTACAGTCGTGGCGTCTTCTGCTCTCCTGTCTGCACCCCTAAACCGGACAAGCCGGGGAAATCTTAAGGCATAACCCGGTTCGCTGTCAGTTTTTCCGGCGGTATGGACCGGGCTTTTGGTAATTTCATCCGCCAAAACTTCAATGACAATTTCAGGCTTAATCCAAACTGACGGCTCCAAAATTGAGTTGACTCTTGGCGGTTTGTGGTCCACTTTGATTTTATCCGCCCGAGCGTGGATTTCCCGCCACTCTTCATCCGATAAACCGGTGCCGATTTTAGAAACCGTCACAAATTCATCTTTTCTCTTATCGTAAATCCCAACCAAAAGCGCTCCGGCGCCAAAGCTCGCCCGCTTCCCCCTCCCAAAAATATAACCTAAGATCACACAATCAATTGTGTCTTTTAACTCGCCGGCCGAGTGGCGCTTTAATTTGACCCAGTTGAAATTGCGGGCGCCTGCCTCATATTTTGAATCTGGTTTTTTCAAAAGCAGCCCTTCTAAGCCTTTGGCCAAAGCGTCATTAAAAAGTTCCGTGACCCGTTTAACCGAATCAGTAAATTCTCCCGGCTGCGGTACTAAAGTTTCATCACCGGAGATCACCTCAGCCAACCTTCTCAACCGTTCCCTAAGCGGCAGGTCGATCAACGGTTTTCCATCCAAATACATAATGTCAAAAACAAAGGATTTTAAAGGTATTTGTTTGCTCACCTCATCGACATTATATTTGCGCCGCCGCTTGGTGGTTTCCTGGAAAGGCAAAAATTCATCCGACTCAGGATTAAAAGCTAACGCTTCCGAATCAAAAATGGCCGTTGCGGCCTTGACTTGTTTTAAAGCCCCAGCGATAATTTCCGGCATCATGGCCGTAGTTTCTTCTAAGTTACGGGAAAACAGCCGGACTTCGTCACCATTTTTGTGGATTTGTACCCTAAAGCCATCGTATTTATATTGGGCATGCGCCTCACCGCCGAATTTTTGTAAAATGGTTTGCGGATCAGGTAGCCGTTCCGCCAGTTCCGAGCGGATAGGCCTCCCCACCTCAACATCTAATTCTTCTACCCCTTTTAATCCTTCTTTCCATAACGTTTCACCGATTAAGCCTAAATCGGAAGTTTTATTGTAGGCTTCTTCCAAAACTTTCCGCTGCTTTTTATCGCCTAATTTGGCTACTGCGAAAGCGTCCAAAACCGTCGGATCGCCGATGCCCAGGCGGGTAGTTCCCAGGGGGATACGCACTAAATGTTTGGCGCTGACCGGATCAACTTGCTTTAACAGTCCCACCAATAAATTTAATTTTTTTTCAACCGCTCCCTCTCCAGAAGTACCGGCAACTTTTTTTAGCTCCTCAAACACCTCACCAACCGTTAATTTTGAACTTTGAATTTTGAACTTTGAACTCATTCGGCTCGCGACTTTCCCAAAATCCCCCACCCGGCCGTATTCTGCAGCCACCTCTTCCAGCGGCACGCTGTAAGCCTGGGCAACCGCTTTAGCCACGCCTTTTTCGGCCATACCGATTTCCACCGGCTCGTAAAACGGCGCCACCCGGCCCTGGATTAAGTAAGCCACTTTGGCCACCTCATTTGTCTCCACATGGGAAAAAAGCTCCACCAAAATATCAATTAGGCTTAAGCGGGAGGAGGTTTCCTCCAGCTTTTCAAAATATCCGGAAAGCTCACCGAAAGTCATCACCTTGGATTTTAGTCTATCCGGCAAAACTTGTAAATTAAACCCAATTGCGTACAATACGCTCATGAGTACAGTTGAGGATGAACATACCCTTTCACTCCCCACAGACTATCAATCACCAGATTCTTCGGTCAGGGGGTAAACATACCAAGCCAGACAACTTTTAACAGTTATTCAAGCCGCCCTCGAACTTCCGGTATCTTCTCACCCAGGCACCGCTGCCATTATCAGACAAGCACAAGCTAACCTTCAGGGATTAAGTAAAGCTCTGAATAAAAAAATTAGCGAACATTCATCAAACTTCACAACATCTTCATCTCCGGAGCAGGAAAAAGAGCGTCGCGCGGTAGCACCAGCTCCGGTTCATGATGAGATTAGCAGTCTCTACCACCAGGCTGTCCGAGGGGGAATTAGCGAGGAATGGTTTCGCCAACAAATAGCAAGCTTGCACGAAGAAGATCATTACATCGCCACTCATGACGAGCTGACTGGTTTATTGAATCACCCTGGTCTGAGGGAAAAAGCCTACAACATTTTCCAAGAAACTTCCTGGAATACTCGCCTTCTTACTTTGTTTTTTATTGATGAAGATAACCTGAAATTAGCCAACAGCATCCCAACTTTACTTGGAGACCGTCTGCTTCAGGCTACCGCGAGGCAAATCTTGCCCAGACTCGGAAAGAAGATTTAGTTAGTAGGGTCGGCGGTGATGAACTGGTTGTGTTAATTGAAGGCCAAAATACTAAGACTGCCCGTAAATGGGCAGAAAGGCTTCGGGAAGGTGTTGGTTTGGCCAACCAGCAGGCTGTATTAGAGTTTTTGATTGAACGCTATGAAAAACATCACCCGGAACCTATTCCCACCTGGAAGGAAATCGACGGAAAATTCTCAATCAGTGGCGGATTAACTTCCTGGCATCCCGGTGACTCCTTTGAAGAAATGATTGACGGGTCAGACTTCGCTCTTCGGCAAGTTAAACAAAAATTAGGCAAAAACCGTGTTCGCGTATATAACCCAAACCAGGTAGCAGGTTAAAGCTTTTACCTTAAAACGTACGCCGCTTTTTTAGTGCCGCCAGTTTTTTTAATTAAACCCTTTTGTTTTAAGAACTTCAGCTCCCGCAATACTGTATCATCAGAATAATCCGGGAAAATTTTCCGGAAGTCTTTATTTTGCATCAGCTTATGGCGGTGCAGGTATTCCATAATAATCATCTGCCGCTCATTTAATGTCACTTGCTCCCCCAATTGGTCCTTTACCCGAGCATCCAGGGAGATATTTTTTACCCGTTGCTTAATCCTGTCCAGTTCAATGGCCACCCCTTCCACAAAATAATCAAGCCAGGGGGTAAGATCCCGATCCTGCGCCTCCGGCACCAGCTGGTTGGATACAGCCTGCAAAGTCAGATAGTAATCCAGGGGGTTTGCATCAAAATATTCCTCCAGAGAGAAAAATTTACGGATATCATAACCATCCCAGGACATGACCAGCGTAGCCACTGCCCTGGCGGTCCGGCCATTTCCATCCACAAAGGGATGCACCCTGGCAAGCTCATAATGAATAACTCCAGCTTTTAAAACCGGATGCAAATCCCGGGCTAAGGCACTGTTAACCCAGCTTATCAGGTCATCAATCAGATAAGGTACCTCTGCAGCCGGCGGCGGAGTATAAGAGACCTGCCCAGTCCGTGAATCCTTAATTACTACCTGGCGCTCCCGGAAGCGGCTGGCAACATCCGGCTGGCAGATCCTGTCCACCGTCAGGCCATGGATCTGCAAAACCAACTGCGGAGTCAGTGTCCCGCCTGCCGGGTTACCAGGCAGGGTCAGGTTATCAATGAATTTCACAACGTTGCGGTAGTTGATCACCTCCTGGACATCACGCTCCCGGGCCACCACTTCCTGGCCTTCTAAAACGTCTTGGGCCTGCTCAAAAGAAAGATTGTTGCCCTCAAGATGGGTGCCGTGATGGACAATTCTTTCTAAGGCTTCTTTGCGGAATTTGGCTTCCCAGGCCGGAATTAAAGGGGCATTGATAATCACTTCCCGGGCAGCATCAATAATGCCAATGTTTTTTAAAATCCTGTTGGTAATGGTATATTTAGGAGAAAACATTAGTTAACGTAAACCCTAACAATTATTGCATTTTTCCCGCAAAAAAACCAGCGGAGTTCTTTTGCAATTGAGATATTAAAGAGATATGATATAGTCGTGGCTAAACAAACCAGCAGGGCTGAAAAAGAGAGATCTTTTCATATAGAGTTAGCCAGCCAGATGCTGACTCTTGCTACTTCCGGCTTCGGGCTGGTGGCAGCATTAGCCTGGAATTCAGCAATTCAGCAAATTGTCAAAGACTTTATTGAGCCGCGCATCCCCGGCTCCGGGATCCTGTCCCAGGTAATTTATGCTTTAATTGTCACTTTCCTGGCAGTATTTATTACCTACCAACTTTCCCGTCTCTCCAGCCGTGTGCACCATCCCCGCTAGAGGATCAAAGCGTAACAGCGCCCTTCCCCACCCTGATTATTTTGGCCTGCCCCAGCAGTTCATTCGGCAGTTTTTCTCCCTCAACTGCCGAAATAATAGTTTGCTGACCAAAGATTAGGCTCGTTACCCGCCGGCGGTGACTCTCATCAAGTTCAGAAAAAACATCATCCAAAAGCAGCAGCGGGCGGCCTTTGATTGCCCGGCTGATAAATTCTAGTTCGGCAATCTTTAGTTCCAAAACTGCCGTTCGCTGCTCTCCCCGTGAGCCGAAAATAGCCAGAGGTTGTCCATCAAGCTCAAAGATAAAATCATCTCTGTGCGGCCCAACTAGTGAGGTGCCGGCCGCAATCTCCCGCAGCAGGTATTGCCGCAGCCGCTCCTCTGAAATTTGGTTCTGCTGATAAAGCAGGCTAAACCCGCCTGAGGGCTGCTTTTTATCCAAGGCCGAAAGTTGCCGGTTAAGCTCACTAAAAAATGCCTCCCGTTTGCTGCTGACTATTCCACCCGACTTAACCAATTGGTCATTCCAAAAATCCAGCTCCATGGACCGGGCTACCCCCTCCTTTACTCTCTTGAGAAGCCGGTTGCGGGAGACCAGAGTCCCGGCATAAGAGAGCAAAGATTTTTTGTATTCTTTGTCTGTTTGAGCCAAACTTAAGTCCAAAAATGAGCGCCTCAGAGACGGTGAACCTGTTACCAGGTTAATATCCTCCGGGGAAAAATAAACTACCACTAAATGCCCCAGGTAATCAGCCACTCTTCTGGTCACTCCATTCACCTTCACCCGCTTTTCCAAAAAGAGGCTGTAAGGCCTGACCTGCATGGCAATTTCGAGTTTTGCAATACTTTGGCTATTTGTTATCAGTTGTCGGGTTTCGGATTCATGTTGGGCAGTTGTCTGTTTACCGGTTTCAGAAACTGGCTGACCGACAACAGATAAACGATCCTCCTCTATCTCCCCGCTAACTCGGCAAAAATCCTCTCCCCGGCGGATGAGTTGCACCTCTTTTTCCACCCGCAGCGATCTGCTGGTGGCCAAAAAATATACTGCCTCCAAAAGGTTGGATTTACCCTGGGCATTATTGCCCAGCAGTAGGGTCAAATCCTCCAAATCCAAATCGGCTTTTGTAAAATTGCGGAAATTATCAAGCTGCAGTTTTTGAAGAATCATTTATTTGCCAACCTTTACCGGGCAGCCGGAGATTCAGGCTGCCGGCTGCTGGCTGGGCTGCTCTTTCTCCCAGTGGCCCTGACCTAAAAAATCCTTCAGCGGATAAGAAAGGTGCTTCTGAGAAAGGAAAAGGCTGGGGTGGCGTGCCACTAAACCAATCAACAGTGCTATCACTCCCAGCCCTAAAACGATCGGTATTACTCCAAACAGGTCAGATAAACTTCCAACCACGACGACAGCAATCGCCGATACAGCCGTCATTAAAGTTGCCAGAACTGCAAAAATCTTACCCCGGTTTTTCTCAGAGGTGTTTTCCTGCAAAACTGTTTGGCATGGCACGATAATAGACACCATACAAAACCCCAAAAAGTAGGCAATAACTGCAAAAAAGAACGATAAGGAAGGTGCACGGAAGAAAAACCTCGGATGAGTTATATACGAAGGCAGATCGGCAGTCTGCAGCAAATGAGCAAAGGTCGGAACAATCCCCACCAAAATAAATGCCAAACCTGATCCTATAATTGCCGGAATGACAATTGAGCGGCGGGGGGTGCTGTTAAACCGCCGGCCGATCAGAAATGCTCCGGTAATCATCCCAAATCCAAGCGGCAGGATAACAAAGTAGGAAGCGTTGGTAGCTTTAATGATCAGAACTCTTTCCATAAAAGATGGCATGATTACCGCCAAAACTCCGATTACTCCCTGAATCATCGACAAGAGCAAAATTGCCACTCCCACATTTAATTTGCCGATGATAAAACCAAAAGTTTCCCTGATTTCCTGTTTTGTCAGTTTAATCATCAGAACAAACCGCTGCCAGTGTGAACCGCGCCGCAGGCCCGCCTTAACGTATGACGGCCTGATAGGAGGAAGGCCCTGCACCAGAATAAAAGCAAAACCCAGGAGAACTACTCCCAGGTAGAAAACTTTGTTTATTCCGAAATTGTCTAAAATCGGCCCACCGATGGAAAAACCAACCATAAATGCCCCATAAAGAGTTAAGGAGAATAAAGAATTGGCCAACATAAGCTGTTTACGGGAGACTAAACGCGGGATGGAAGACCCCTCGGCTGGGATAAAAAATTGAGCCAGGGAGTTAATCAGGAAAGTGTTGAGTAGGATGAGCAGGAAGGAACCCTTGAAAAACACAAATAGCAGGAAGAAGAGGGCAAGCAGGAAATCAATAATCATGATCAGCTTGCGCCGGTCAATCACATCAACAAATACCCCGGCAAAAATACCAAAAATGACTGCCGGAAGGTAAGTAGCCAGCATCAAAGCTGCCACCGCCATATGAGTACCAACTAGCTTAAACACCCAGACAATCAGGGCAAAATTTAAGGTGTTGTAGGCAAGCTGCACCAGTACCTGGTTGGCCCACAGGTACCTAAAACCTGGGTTTTGTGCTACTGAACCAAAAGTCACTTTCCTCACCATCTTAAAGATGCCCTTTTTTAACAGGCTGCAAGCTAACAAACATTATACTACTAGAAAACGGAAGATGAACTATTTCTGGCACTTCGGACAAAAGTATGTGCCACGACCGGCCTGAGTAATTTTGACAACATTACCCTTGCAGCCGTTGCAGGGCATCCCCTCCCGTCCGTAAACGTTGGCAAATGCTAAGAATTCCCCCCTCTGCCCCTGCGCATCTACATAATTTCTTATTGTAGACCCTCCGTATTTAAGGCTTATTTGTAGGGCATCAACAATCCCCTCGTGAATTTTTTTAAACTCTTCATCCGTCAGGTCACTGATTTTCCTTCTCGGATCGATTTTTGATAGAAAGAGCGCTTCTGACGCATAAATATTCCCCACTCCTGATATAAGAGATTGATCCATTAAAGCTACTTTTATCGGCATTCTTTTGCGTTTTAAGAGACTCTCTTTTAAAATTTGCCATGTAAAACTTTCGTCCAAAGGTTCAGGCCCGAGTTTTTTCAACTCATCCTGATCATTTAGTTCTGAAGTTTTTACAAGCTTTATCCAACCGAACTTTATCTGGTCATTAAAGTAAAGCGCTGAACCGTCAGTGAAATAAAACACCGCCCTTGTGTCACTGTTCGGCATCTTCCCAAGCATATTTCCTGTCGGATGTCCGCCCATAACCCTTTCCCCTTCTTTGGCAATAAAAATCAGTTGTCCTGTCATTTTCAAGTGGAAAAGTAGTGTCTTGTCACCAGTGAGATCTACGCCCAGCATCTTAGCCCTCCGCCAAATATTGAGTACTTTATGCCCTCTAGTAAAAATGGGGCTAAACTGGACTGATTTTTGGTTTATGACCTGCAGATCTTTGACCGTCAACCCGATGATCTTCTTCTGCAACCCTAATTTAATGGTTTCAACCTCCGGTAGTTCCGGCATAACAGCATTCTATCACTCGGTTTGTTTGAAATCAGTACAGTAAAAAACTTCTGCTGGAAAATGTTTTTGATCTAAATCCGTGTAGTAGCCGTAGGCGACCAACCTGTGCATCCCGTCACAAACATAGAATTTGCCCTTTTCCCGCATATCGGCTTCTTTATATAGTCTTTTTAATATTTTCATTTATAAGGCCAGCTATTTCTTTCTTAAACCTTTCCTTGGAAAACTTTTCTGCTTGTTTGTGGCAGTCTTCTTCTTTAAATTTTCCGGGCTCAAAGTTTTGTAAAATCTCCTCCAGTTCCTTCTCTGTTTTAAAGAACAGCCCGGTTTTGCCCGCAATAACCGTTTCTTTAAAACCACCCGCTAGCCTTGCCACCACCGGCGTGCCACAGGCCTGGCTTTCCACCGGGACAATACCAAAATCTTCATCTTCTGATGCCACAATGGTCGCCTTAGCTTTGGTAAAAAGCTCCGGCAGTTTCTCATCCGGCACCGGCCCCAAGAATTCCACATTCGGGCCGGCTATTTTTTTTAGTTCCTCCAACTGCGGCCCCCCGCCTGCCACTTTTAGGGGAACGCCTGCTGCGCTGCATACCTTCACGATCACCTCAATCCCCTTCCCCTTAACCATCCTGCCCACTGATAAGAAGTAATCCTCTCTTTTTCCTTGATACTTGATACTTGATACTTGATACCCTTCCACATCCACCGGCGGATAAATCACTACAGAGTCCCTCCGGTAAAACTTTTTAATTCTCTCGGCAACATTTCGTGAGTTGGCAACTAAAATATCCGGCCGCTGGGAGATTTCAAAATCATAAATGCGCAGGAAATGGTTAATTAGAGCTCCTCCCAGCCGGGTATACCATTTTTTTTGATAATCAAACATGGTGGTATAACCATAAAGATAACGCGGCGGTGTGTGAATATAACTTATGTGTAAAGTTTCCGGTTTAGTAATAACAGCTTTAGAGAAATAGACAGCTGACGAGGAAGAAATTACTAAATCATAGCCGGATAAATCAAAGCTTTCAAACATCATCGGGGCAAAAACCCGAAAAGGAGATAAGAGCCTGTGGGTAAAAGGCATCTTTTGAAACCATGAGGTGTAAATTACCCAGTTTTTAAAATCAGCGGCATGTAAACCCAACCCCGCCGGATCATAGTAGGCCGTGTACAAAGGTGCATTAGGGAAAATCCCATGCAAAACTTCCAGTACCCTTTCCGCGCCCCCGTACTCTTTTAAGTAGTCATGTGTCAGAGCAACATTTAAATTGTTTCTCATATTAGGCTCCTATATATCCTTTCCAACCTACTTGCCAGTTTTACTTCCGTAAACGCCGCAGCATCAAGCTTAGCCTTTTTACCCAAACTTTTTCGCAAAGAGGCGCTCTTTATTAATCTTACCAAAGCCGCTGCCAGTTCGTCACTGTCTCCGGGTTTTACAAGCAGGCCGTTTTTACCGTCTCTGATAAACTCCGCTGTGCCACCGCTGTCAGTAGCTATAATCGGCAAGCCGGTCAAAGCTGCCTCAATCACGTTAGTTGCAAAAGGTTCTGGATCTTGCGAGGGCAGTACAAAAATATCCAGTGATTGGTAAATCAGAGGGCGCTTCTCAATAAAACCCGCCATTTTTACCCGGTGTTCCAGTTTATATTGATATTTTTTAATCTGCTTTCTTAAAAGTCCTTCCACGCAACCTGGCTGGCCCTTACCGCTGCCGAAAAGCACCAGCTTAACCCTCGAATCAGCGATTTTAGACACCGCTTCCACTAAAACTTGCGGACCCTTCCATCCAACCAGCCTTCCCGCATAACCGATTACTATATCACTTGCGTCTATCCCCAATCCTTTTTTAAGCTGCGCAGCTTCTCCCTTTTTTACAGAGGCCAGCTGGTCTTTCATATCCGACCCCAGGTAAACCACTTCCCACTTCTTTTCTCCTCCGTAATATTCAGCAACCGAGCGGGAAACAGCCAGGATTTTATCAGCCCTGGTGGAAAATATCTTCATCAGCCAGCGAGGGTAATCATAATCACGGACATAGCTGATTAACCGGAAGTCGCCCTTCGCCATAGCTGCCACAATTAGCGCCCGGGTAGTATTGGCCACTACTATTTCCGGCTCCAAAAACTTTACCAGCGCCCTAAATTGCTGAACTGAGTTTCCCAGTTGCTTGAGTTTTGGCAGTTCTATCTTTTTGAGTTGCTCAAAGTCAATCCGGTAAATGGGAACGTTGCAGTTGTGATAAATTGAGTCATACTTCGAGGATTTGGCGATGGTAAGAAACGGCTGAAAACGGTCCTGATCCAGGCACTTTAAATGAGAAGCCAGACAAATCTGGGCTCCACCGGGAAAAGGCGTATGGTCAACAAAAAGAATCTTGGTCTTTTTCACCCATGAATTGTACCAAAAATTTACTTCCTTGCTACCAGACTTTCCAAGCACTGGCGGTCTTTGTCCGTAGTCACCCGGTCCCGGCCGTCTTGCAGATAGCTGTCTTTGGGGATATTACAGCCACTAGCCGAAAGATTAATTGCCAATTATTTCTTGGTAATATTTATTCATCTTAGCGGGCAATGAGAATTGCCCCGGCTACCATCAGAAGTGTCCCTCCTATCTTGCCCCAGCTTAACCCTTCATGCAGAAATACCAATGCCAAAACCAGGGTAAATATCACTGACAGCCGGTCAATGGGGGCCACCCGCGATGCTTCCCCCAACTGCAGTGCCCGAAAGTAGGCCAGCCAGGATGCAGCTCCGGCCAGCGCTGAGAGTACTACAAAAACGAAGGTCTTGGAGGAAAATTGCGCCAGCTGGCCTGCTTTACCCTGGAACAAAACCACTACAAGCACAGTTACCGTCATAATAACCGTCCGGGCGGCCGTGGCCACATTAGAATCAATCCCTGATACCCCAACTTTGCCAAAAACTGCCGTCAGAGCGGCAAAAAAAGCAGACATCAAAGCAAATATCAGCCAATCCATACTACCTTCGGTTGAAAAACCTGTCTAAAAACGATTATATAGGAATTGGCGCAGAATACCAGTATTTCAAAAAGACAGCTATGGCCATAGGTGCAACAGAAGCTGCTGTTTCCGTTTTGCCTGAAAACAGCTTCTCCTCCCACATTGAGAAGAGCAGTTTTAACCATTTCTCCCTGATTGGATCTTTCCGCCAAACCGCTTACGAACGTTTACCAGGGGAGGACTACCAGTTGCTTTCCCTCCCCCTTGATGAGCTGGATGAACCGTGCCGGTTAGACCCAAATGAAGACAACCCTTTCGTCTTAATGGAAAGCTCCGTCATGAAGGATACCTCGGCACTGAAGAACCCCTGGGCAAAGAGGTCAAACAAATCTTTATCGGCTCTCCTGATAAAATTTTCTCTGATTCCCTGCTTCTAGCCTATTCAAAGGAAAGGTTCAGACATCCGGAAAAGGAAATTGACCCTTCTGACGTTGCAGTGGCCCTTTTTCTGGCCGATTATTGGCATGGACAAGCCGACAGGATGTACCGGGCGGGCGATGTTAAGAGGTCAGGGGAAATCAAATTGGAAATTTTTTCCCAACTCCAAAAAAATATTTCCAAGTCGTTGGAAAAGCGTCTGCTTAACCCGGGTTTTGACAAAACCGAACAACAGCAGTTTGTTTTACAATCAGTCAACCAAGCGCTGGAATTAGACCAATTATCCGGCAGGGAATTTCCAGACTGGGCAGCCAGATCACAGCGGAGTAGTGAATATGCCAGAGCGGTGAGGGAACGTTTCGATGCTGCCAGCAATAAAATTATCGATATTGCTGCTCATGTCCGGCTGGATTCTCATTCGGGCAAAGCCAGAGAATGGGAGGGTGAGGCATTTAAATTATTCCCCGGTTTTTTTATTACTGAAGACGGCAACCACGATTCTCTCCGGTGTGAATGCACTCCGGAAGCGATAGTTACTCAAATCTGGCGCCACCCCGGAGTAATTCCCACCGGAACCATGGATGAGATGTTCACTAAGCTAACCGGCCATCTGGTAACCCACTACCAGGATTTCCTGGAAGCCCATAAGCCTCAAAAGTGGTGGGGTGAGGTAGTCAGAGAATATTCCCGGTAGTGAACATGGTATAATAGGCTCCGGATGAAAGAGTTGGAAGTAACCGTTTTGCTTAAAAAATCCCCTGAGGATTCCAAATGGTTTGTCTCAGTACCGTCTATTCCCGGCTGCCACAGCGAAAGTAATAATCAGGCAGAGGCGGAGCTGCTGATAAAGCCGGTAATCGAGTACTTTACCGAAAACAATCCCCGGCTGGTTTCACGGCTGGAGCACGACCAGAAGTCAGAGTATGTCGTAAAAAAATTAAGAATCGGGCTTCCGGCCCACCCACCCGACCGCTACCCCGACAGTTAAAACATTTCCCCCGGGGTTTTGTTGTACAATTGGTATATGCTCGTTAAAAAGGTTGTTTTTGCCCTGCCTTTTCTTCTTCTGCTGCTTCTTTCATACCAAAGTCTACAAAGCATCTTGGCTCATCCCGAGGTAATTTTTTCACTGGAAGTTTCCAGTTTACTGCACACATTAACTGCCACTTTTTTACTGACAGCATTTATGATTTTTTCCCTCCTTTTCTTCACCATCTTTGTTACATTTGCTCCCAAGTGGGAATACATTACCCCGGCAGTTTTACTGGCCGTCTCTACTCCCCTGGTCTTATTTGCTCCTCCTATTTCGCTGATTTTATCTTTGGGCTCGTTGATAGTCCTGATGGTCGGAGCTTTCCTGCTCAAGTCTGAGTTAAACAGCCGCCTAAATTTTCACCCAACCATCCTGCTCTCCCCGATTACCCAAACAGCCACCCTAATTTTGCTGGTATTTTCATTGGCTTATTACCAGGATTCTTCAAATCCGGCTGCCGCCTGGAAGCTGGAAGTTCCCGCTTCCCTGGTTAATTTAAGCCTAAAACTAGCCCAGCCTTCTGCATCTACTCCCACCCCAAGCCAAAAGACCATTCCTCCGGCCACCCTGGAGTATCTGAAGCAAAGCCCGGAGTTGTTAAGGCAGTATGTGCTTGACCAGCCAGTGCTGGAACAGGTTACGCAGGCGCCGGCAAAAAGTCTTAACCAGCAGGAAATCATCCGGGCATCTCTCAATAAACAGCTCCAAAGTTTTATCAGCCCCTACCAAAAATACATACCGGCAGTTGCCAGCCTGGTAGTATTTTTAACCCTAGAATTTTTTGTTTATCTGTTGACTATACCGCTATTCTTATGTCTGTGGTTTGTTTTCCTGATTTTAAGAGTCACTCATTTTGCCCATTACGAAACGGAGATGCGGGAAGCAAAAAAGTTGGTAGTGTAGAGCTGGAGTCCGCTAACTATTTTATGAAAGTTCCGCTTTACCAACGCTGCCGGTGGTTAAATTTAGCTATTCCAAGGCCGTGTCTTTGAAAAATTCTCTTTCTGTCATAATCAGATTTTCAGCTTTTCCATCTCGCCCCAATTTTTACCCGCCTTCACCTCAGCAATCACCGGTACAGAAAGTTCCAGAGCGTGCTCCATTTTGTCCTTGACCATCTTAGCTGTTTCTTCCACCTCATTCGGATTACATTCAAACAAAAGCTCGTCATGGACCTGGAGGATCATTTGGCACACAGCTCGTGGCGCGTGGCGCGTGGTTTTTTTACCATCTACATCTCTCCCTTCACCTCCCCCAAGCTCCTTATCTATTTCCACCATTGCTTTTTTGATCATATCCGCTGCCGTACCCTGTACCGAGTGGTTAACAGCTGCCCGCTCTCCAAAGGCCCGGAACGCCCGGTTAGGGGATGTAAGCTCCGGAATATATCTTTTTCTGCCCCATAGAGTCTTCGCAAAACCGTTCTTGATCGCCTCCTCCAGCGTCCTTGCCATCCAAGCCTTCACCCGCGGGAACTGTTCAAAATATTCTTCAATATACGCTTTGGCTGTGACGTAATCTACGTCCAGCTGACGGGATAGTGCGCGTGCTCCCTGGCCGTAAAGGGTGGCAAAGTTCATCGTTTTGCCCACCATCCGCTGGTACTTGCTTACCTCAAGAACCGGCACTTTGAATATCTTGGCAGCCGTGGCAGCATGAATATCCACCCCTTCAGCAAAAGCCTTCTTTAGACCAGGATCGTCGGCAAGGTGAGCCATAATTCGCAGCTCAATCTGCGAATAATCCGCAGCCAGCAAAACTTTACCTTTGGGGGCAATAAAAGCCTTACGGATATCCGAACCCAGGGTGCCTTTAACGGGTATGTTCTGCAGATTCGGACCCTGCGAGCTGACCCGGCCGGTGGCCGCTCCTTCCACATTAAAGGTGGAATGAATCCGTCCGTCTTCCCCCACAAAGCGCGGCAGGGCATCAATATAGGTGGAAATCAGCTTAAACAGCTGGCGGTATTCTAAAATCAGCGATACCACCGAATTGGATTCATACAGTTCGTGAAGTGACTCTTCGTCAGTGGAACGGCCGGTGCGGGTTTTTTTAATAACCGGCAATTTTAGTTCATCAAATAAAACCACAGCCAGCTGTTTAGGGCTGTTGAGGTTAAAATTGTGGCCGACCCGGGCGAAGATATCTTTTTCAATCTCCGCCAACCGTTTTTTAAGCTGCACACCAAGATGTTTTAACAATTTTTGGTCAACTAACACTCCGGTTTTGGTCATCTGCTGTAAGATTGATTCAACCTGGTGATCAAGATCAGTAGTAGAGAGTTGAGTGCGAGTAGTAGATTGTGGGCTCCCCGTTGTTTTTCTGACTGGGCCATCTTTAGTCATTCTGGCTTGTCCAGAATCTGATTCTGGAATGGCTGCGCTCTCCAGAATGATACCTGGTATTCTCTGAATCAGACTTCTAAATTCCAGCTCCTCAAAAAGCTTTTTGACTTTCTCCCGGTCAAAATCATGCACCCTGCAGGCATAAAGGTTCAACTTCACTGGGATTTCCGTTTCCAGTGTAGCCAGTTTCTTACTCAAAAAAGCGCTGTCTTTGCCTATCTCAAGAAGACCCCGCAACCTTTCCGGCATCTCTTTTAAGTTTTTGTAAACTTTTTCCAGGGTTGTGTATTGCTGGATCAGTTTGGTCGCTGTAACCTCCCCAATCCCGGGCACTCCCGGAATATTGTCCGAAGCATCCCCTGCCAAACCTTTAAAGTCTACTAAACTTTTCGGGTCAAAGCCGAAGCGGGCAGCAAACTCTTCTTCCCCGTAAAGCCCGACGTCGTTGATGGTTTTTTTGGGCATTAAAACTTTAACCCGCTTATCAATAAGCTGCATAATATCCCGGTCGCCGGTCAGGATAATAATATCCAAAGCCTTCTCTTTTTTCTCCGCTTGTTTGGCCAGCGCCCCAACCAAATCGTCCGCCTCAAACCCCGGCATTTTATACTCCGGGATATTTAGAGCTTTTGTGACCTCAAAAACCCGCTCATATTGGACAGTCAAATTCTCGTCAGCCGGACCCCGGTTGGCTTTATAACTTTCGTATTGGGTATGGCGAAAGGTTGGGGCTTTCATATCCCAGGTCACTGCGAGATAATCCGGGTGAAGCTCTTCAACTGCCTTAAGAAGCATCGAGGTAAAACCATACACAGCGTTGACTAACTCACCTTTTGAGGTCGTCAGAAGGGGTGTGGCATGGAAAGCCCGGTGCAATAAGGCATTGCCATCAACCAAAACTAATCTTTTCATAGATAGGTGAATTCTAGCACGAAGGGGGTGACTTTTCTAACCCATTAGGATTGTTTTTTGGCATCCTGCAGTGTTTTTAGCTGTCTGCGGAAGCCAGCTGTTTGATTCATCTCCTTTAAGAGGTCCGGTATTTGCTCGGTAAATTTTGACTCTATTCCCTGCACCGGCACCCCAGCCCTTTTTAGTGACTGCACACGTCCCCATACCATGTAGGAAAGATAGCTTGCTCTCCCTTCCGGCCTCATATCATAAAAATCAGGGTCCTGAAAAATATCGCCTACTAAGTCCCGAATCTTAGGGTCTACTCCTTCTAAACTCCACTCGTCTAATGCTGTCAATTTGGCTCCTGCCCTTGGCAAATCCTGCAGGTGCAAAGCATTAACTAAATCATTTTTCAAGCAGTCCGGGTAGTTAACAGGGTAAGAGTTTTCCAGCTTGACAAAATCTACTAACTCACCAGCCCTGCTCGGGTGTCTGAGCTTTCTTAAAGCACTTTTTTCAATTTGCCCAACACGAGCGCCGTGTACTCCCAGCTCCTGCCCGATCTCCTTTAAAGTCCTATCCCGGTCATCTTCTAAACCAAAACGCAGGGTTAGGGTCCTCTGGTGGCGCTGCGAAAGTCCGGCCAGCACTTTTTTTGTTTGCTGTTTTAAATTGGCAGCTTCGGCCTCTTCTTCAGTTGGATCTGCTGAAGATAAAGCCTCTCTGCGGAGGGCCTTTCCCACTAAGGTAGAGTTCACTTGGCTCATCGGAATCTCTATACGGACCTGAGTAGGCTGGCTACTATCCCTGGTAAACTCTTCTAACCAGGCCGGGAAGACTGCCGATATTTCTATCCCCAGGGCTTGAGCTATTTTTTGGGCCGTCTCCTGGCTCGGAAATTTTCTCAAAGTTTCCAGATGACTGATTGTAATATTGCTGACTTTGGCCAGCTTGGCTAGTTCATTCTGGCTCAAACCCAATTGCCGCCGGCGGTTATAAAGGGCAGCGTTGTATGGTCCGACTTTGAGTCCGATTCCGCTGGATTGTTCACGAGCGTCCTCATTGGCAAGAAGCCAAGCGGCTTCAGACAAGCCAACCTCTTCCCCGAAATAAAGCTTGAGCGGAAAGCGTTCCCGATTTTGGATATCTGGTTCTAAATTCACTTGCCCCCAAAGTGAATTTTCTGACTCCCGGGAATTATCCATAGAGAGTATTATAGGCCAAATAAAAATAAATTTCAATGCTCAACTTTTCAACTCACTTTGGTGGACGATTTCAGTATAGTAACCGTTTTTCTTCAGAAGCTGAGCGTGGGTTCCGTGCTCAACAAGCCTGCCCTTTTCCATCACCAATATCTGGTCTGCCCGCTGGACAGTTGAAAGCCTGTGGGCGATGACAATCTTGGTAAGCGAGCGCTCCCTGGAAATATCCTGTAGGGCCTGCTGAATGGAGGCCTCAGAAATCGTATCCAGGTGTGAGGTCGGCTCATCCATAATTAAAATTTTCGGCTCGGCAAAAAGTGCCCTAGCAATGGCCAGCCGCTGCTTTTGACCTCCGGAAAGCTTCACTCCTCGCTCCCCCACCTCAGTATGATAACCCCGCTCAAACTCCATAATAAATCCATGGGCGTGAGCCAGTTTGGCCGCCCGGATAACTTCCTCGCATACAGCCAGAAACGTGGTTTTACCAGCACCGTAAGCGATAATCTCCCAGATCTGCCTGTTTGGCACCGGTGAGTCCTGGAAAACTACCGCTGTTGCTTTGCGGAAAGCATCGATATCCAGCAGGCGCAGATCATATTGGCCGTCCACGACAATGCTGCCCCGGGACGGATCATAGTAACGGCTGATTAGTTTGGCGATTGTGGACTTGCCGGAACCGGATTTGCCAACAATGGCCGTAAACGAACCTTCAGGCACGGTAAAGCTGACATTTTTCAGCACCCGGCGTTTGTTATATACAGAGCTTGCCCCGGTTTTACCGGGATAGGCGAACGTAACGTGCTTAAAGGCCAGCTGGCCGCCAATCTGCTCCGGTATAACCGGGTGCTCGGCATTTCTCACCGTCGGGGTCTTCTGCAGCAATGTGGTAATACGCCCTGCCGGTTCGGCTGCATCAACAGCCCGCTCATAAATTTTCCCCAGCCGATAGATATTAGAATAAGCTCGTTCAATCAAGGTAATTAAAAAAACCAGGCTTCCTACGCTCAAATGCCCGTTTCGGATTTCCATTATTCCCATGACAAGTAAGGTGACATAGAATACCTCCACAATGACGTTGCGGCCAGCTCCTGAGATAACATGGCGGGTATACTCTTTCACTGAAATACTGTGGATAAGATCCTGCAGGGTCAGGAACGAGCGTTCCTCGCGTTTTTCCTGGGCAAAGGCTTTAACCACGGTAATATTTGTAACCACATCGCCGATCTCACCGGAGGCGAGATCATAAACGTCATGGCGCCTGCTTCGAAGCTTCCTGGTTGATTCATACGTTTTAAAGGTAATCATCAGGAACGGAATCAGTGAAAGGGTAAAAACCAGCCCGATCCGCCAGTTGGTCAGGGCGATCATTCCCGAGGTGATCAAAAGCTGCAACACAATCGGCTGAAAGGTCCAGGCGTAGTCGGCAAGTAAATTAACTATCCGGTCTGTCCCCTTGTTAATGATATTAATCTTGGTCCCGGTATTCTCCTTTTCATGATAATCAAGGGAAAGCTCCAAAAGCTTGGAAAAAGCAGCCGAGTTGATGTGGTGTTCCGCGCTCCAGATCAGCCGGAAAATAGCGATATCCGTTATATAGTCAATAGCCAGTGATATTAAGCGAATGCCTGCCAAGCCGCCGATTACAAAAAGCGCTGTTTGCAGGGTCAAAATCCCGTTTGTTTTAATCAAAAGGTCCAAAATCCGCCCGAAAATGTACGGCCCACCCATCCGCACAAACTCAAAAGCGGCCGTCATCGCTAAAACTTTATATAAATCAGCATGGAAGGGCTTAAGCAATTGCCAGATCCTGCCGATTACGTTGTTAGTCATTCTTTTTCTCTTTTTCATATATCCTTTTAAACCATTAAAAAACCAGCCTTTCGGCTGGTTTCTGCGTTCTATACAAAATCTATCCTTTTAACTCCCCCACTCCCATTTTTGCAACGCAAAAACCTGCCATTTTACAGGCAAACCGCCCCAATTTCTCGGGGTAACGGAAATATTCACTTGTAAGTTGCTTTTAAGCATAAAATTGCAAAGCTTTTTAAGTTTAAAAGGAATTGCCTGGTTTGTCAACTATGGGATTAGTTCATGCAGAAACTGTGGCCAGGGCAGGCTTAGATCCGACAATCTTTTCAAATTCATCGCTGTCTAAAGTTTCTTTTTCCAATAAAGCTTTAGCCACTTTATCCAGTTGAGCTGTATGCTTTAGCAAAATGACTTTTGCCTGGCTGAAAGCAGCATCAATAATCTTTTTGACCTCGGTATCCACCTTACCCAGCATCTGCTCAGAAACACCATTACCCTCCTCCGGCATTCTTCCCCATAACCCGAAGACTGAACGGGGCTTGAGGCTGATCGGACCAAGCTCAGACATACCATAGGTGGTGACCATATCCTGAACAATATCCGTGGCTACCTGTAAATCGGCAGCCGCGCCTGTTGAAATGTCGTGAAAAACCATCTCCTCGGCCGCCATCCCACCCATGGCCGTGGCAATCTGTTGCAGCAGGCGGGACTTACGCTCATTGGAACGATCCTCTGTCGGGGGAAACATCGTCTGCCCGCCTGATTCGCCACGAGCAACAATAGAGATACGGTGCACCGGGTCTACCCCCGGCAGATAATGACCAACCACGGCATGGCCGGCTTCATGGTACGCAGCCAGTTTGCGGTCATCCTCTGTTTGCATCCTCTTGCGCTGCGGACCAAGCTTAACTTTGGTCGCCGCCTCTTCCAGATCTACTGTGTCGATGGCTTTTTTATTTTCCCGAGCCGCCAGGATTGCCGATTCATTGAGCATATTGGCCAAATCCGCTCCAGAGAAACCGACGGTGCGCCGGGCTAATCTTTCCACATCCACCTCCTTGGCAAAAGGTTTGCCTCGCATATGCAGAGTAATAATGGCTTTTCGCTCCGGCAGATCCGGTAGATTCAAAACCACCCGGCGGTCAAACCGCCCGGGTCTTACCAGCGCCGGATCCAAAAGGTCCGGCCGGTTGGTGGCGCCGATGACAATTACCTGTTCATTGGGAGCAAAGCCGTCCATCTCCACTAAGATTTGATTTAAAGTCTGCTCCCGCTCATCATGGCCTCCTGACATCCCAAAACCACGAGCTCTGCCAATTGACTCAATTTCGTCAATGAAAATAATTGACGGTGCACTCTTTTTGGCCTGGGCAAACATGTCCCGCACCCGGGCAGCCCCTACTCCCACCAGCATTTCCATAAACTCTGAACCGGCAATTGAGAAAAACGGGACACCGGCTTCTCCTGCTACCGCCCGCGAAAGCAGGGTCTTGCCGGTTCCCGGCGGACCCACCAAAAGCACTCCTTTGGGGATTCGGGCACCGATATCACGGTATTTTTGCGGCTGCTTTAAGAAATCAACAATTTCCTCAAGCTCTTTTTTGGCCTCATCCACTCCTGCCACATCAGAAAAGCGGATGCGGGGCTGGTCTTTGGAAAAAACCCTAGCCCGGCTTTGGCCAAAGCTGAAAATGGAGTTGCCAGCTTCCCTGGCTTGGCGGAAGATGAGTACAAAAAATCCGACCATCAAAAGAATCGGCACAATTGTACCCAGAAGCGAAACCCACCCCTGCTGCCAGGAAGTATCTTCGATGGTTGTGGGTACTGTTGAGGGGTCAACGTTGGAATCTTTCAGAAGCTGGGAAATTGACTCAGAGCTTTCCTTACGGGCAGTTACATCCGGCTGCTTGTTATTTTTAAATTTTGCCGTTACCTGGTCGCCGGAAACCGTCAAAGAAGCAACCTGGCCGGTTTTAACATCAGCAATAATTTGTGAAATCGGCACTTCCGTGCTGGGCTGACCTCCTCCGGAGAGGTTAACAAAAAAAACCAGGGCCACAAAACCAATCAGCAGATAGATTAAAAATCCCCTCAGAGCCCCCCAAATTTTTTTTGAGTTTATTTTCCGTTTCCCGTTAGCCATAGCAAGACTCCCAAACACGCAATTTTAGCATATTTAGCCTCAAAAAACACTTGTTAATCAGGTTTTTCCCGCTTCTGCTATCTTTTGGATTGTATCCTGTTCGGCAAAGCAAATCAATGATTCAACGTACTAAAGTACCGTTGGGAACCTTGTGGGATGGCCTCAGGCAGATAGGCTTTTTTGCATTGGCACAAAGGATCATCCCCTGTGACTCAAAACCCATCATCACCCTAGGCTGCAAATTAGCGGCAAAGATAAACTGTCTGCCGACTAAACTTTCCGATTTGTAGTATAGCTTGAGGCCGGCCAAAACCTGGCGGGGCTTTTCCTCCCCCAAATCCACCATCATTTTAATCAGCTTCTCTGATCCATCCACTGCCTCCGCAGCCAGCACTGTTCCGGCTTTCATTTCTAGTTTGGCAAATTCGTCAATAGTAACCATCTTTTTAAATTATTCTGAGTAAATATTATATCCTATATGTGTTATCTAGCCCAGCCCAATCTTATTTTTTACTTCCCGCAATTTCGGTTCAGCAATCTGACGAGCTTTTTCGGCACCTTCGGCTAAGATTTTTTCCAAAGTTCCGGGATCCCCCATCAACTGGTGATATTTATCCTGCAAAGGCTTTAACCCGGCGATGACTACTTCAGCCAGTTCTTCCTTAAGCTGGCTGTAATTTTTATCGGCAAACTTAGACTCAATTTCCGGACGGGTCAGGCCGGAAAAAATTTCGTAAATTTCTAGCAGGTTGTATAACCCGGGCCTGCTTTGGTCAAAACGGATTTCAGTCAACGAGTCTGTAGTTGCTCTGGCGAAGGCAGCGCGGATTTGCTCTGGGGAATCCAGCAGATGAACAGCGTGGCCCAGCTTGAAATTGGACTTGCTCATTTTGACTGTAGGATCATCAAGCCCCATAATCCTAGCTCCCACCTTAGGCACCACCGCCTCCGGCAGCTTAAAGGTCGGACCATAAATATTATTAAAGCGCTGAGCGATATTGCGGGCCAACTCCACATGCTGTTTTTGGTCCTCCCCTACTGGTACCTCATCGGTGTCATAAAGCAGGATATCAGCCGCCATCAGCGCCGGGTAATCCAGTAAACCGGTACTGACCGACTCTTTATTTTCGGATTTTTCCTTAAATTGAGTCATCTTGAGCATCCAGCCGATCGGAGTATAACAGTTTAAAATCCAGGCCAACTCGGTATGAGCCGGAATATGCGACTGGACAAAGATGATCGATTTTTGAAAATCAATTCCGGCGGCCACGTAGAGGCCGGCCAGCTCCCTAATTTTGCCTTTCAGCTCTTTGGGGTCTTGGGGAACGGTGATAGCATGCAGATCAACAATGCAAAAAATATTATCTTTCTCTTCCTGAGAAGCCACCCATTGCTTCAGCACTCCCACAAAATTCCCAATGTGTAAATTGCCCGATGGCTGAATGCCGGAAAATACCCGCTTTTTGCTTATCTTGAGCCTGTCGAAAGACATGGCTTAAATATACCACGTTCAGGAAGACATTGTCGACAAAAATTATTTCGGATCCTCAACCGGTTTTTCCGGAAGCAAAAGCTGTTTTAAGGCAGAATGGGTGATGCGGCCGTTCATGATTAACCTGGTACCCACCGGGTAACTTACCTCCAAGATCGGAGCACAAATGACATGCGGAATTCTGCCAACCACTGTTGCCCCCTCGTCATCTAACGCTTTCCCGCGGGCAACCAGCACAGCCCGATCGTCTTCCACAATCACCAGCTCTTCCACCCGGTCAACCCCGTATAGAACTCCGTCATCTACCCCAAGATTGCTGGCTTTAAGAGTTGCTGAAAAATTCCCGGCACCATCGGCATGAAGGCAAATTAACTTGTCTAAACTTTCAACACTCATTTTTCTTTTCCCAAAAAATAAAAACCCTTGCGGGTTTACTTTGGCAGAATGGTATTTTACCTCATCAGTTCCAAACAAGCAAGCTTAACTATCTGAGTTTAGTGCAAAACTACATTTAAGTTGATTTAACAATAAAAAAGCAGCTGACTAGTCTGAATATGTAGCTACAAACTAATAAACAGACGGAAGCTCCAGTTAGGAGGTGTCAACTGCTTTTGCTA
>JAJYIE010000027.1 GCA_021790255.1 bacterium
AGCAAAAGCAGTTGACACCTCCTAACTGGAGCTTCCGTCTGTTTATTAGTTTGTAGCTACATATTCAGACTAGTCAGCTGCTTTTTTATTGTTAAATCAACTTAAATGTAGTTTTGCACTAAACTCTCATTCTCTCGTTGACGCTTCCCTTATTTTCCCGTATACTATTCCCCACATGGAAGCCAAAGTTTCAGAAATACTGGAAAACATTTTAGGACTGCTTGGGCTGGAGGGCAGTTTCGAGGTAAGTGAGGGATCGGAAGAGGTGGAAGCGGTAATTGATGCCAACAATCCAGGCCGGCTGATTGGATACCGCGGGGAAACACTGGACGCTCTGCAACTTATAGCGAATCAAATTTTAAGCCGCCGGCTCATTTTGGAAAGTGATGGCCATGGTAAGGACGCTTTTAAGAGAGTGGTTATTGATGTTGGTGGATGGCGCAAAGATAAGGAAGCAGATCTGGAGCGTCGGACGAGAAAATGGGCAGAAGATGTAAAGACCCGGGGAGAGATAATTGAACTTGAGCCGATGCCGGCCTGGCAGCGGCGCGTGATTCACGTTGTTGTCTCGGATATTGACGGAGTGGAATCGGAAAGTATCGGCGAGGGGTTAGACCGCCACCTTGTGATTCGCCCGGTTGCTGCCGGCGGGACAAAGAAAAAAACTACCAAAAAAGCAGAATCTGAAGAAGCTGCCAGGGAGTTTTCCGACTCTCCTGCTGATCAGGAAATTGAAACAGAAAAAGCTACAAAAACACCCCACCGTAAGAAGTAACCCCAAGTTCCTCCCAACGATTGTGGTCCTGAAATACTTCTACAAGGTGTAATTAGCTGGTCTTTTTCCGGAAGATGGTTTGAAGGCGTTTTTTGTCACAGACCAGGGTTAACCTTTGATATTTATCATAAAAGTAGCCCATTGCAAGACAGCCTGTAGCAACTGCGCAGCCAAACTCTGAGGCGGATAGAATAACAGGAAGCAATCCTCCTTGAATGAGGGATTCAGGGGAAATACAACTGATAGCATCTCCTCCGACTACCAGCTCAGGGATAAGACTGGCTGCTCCTCAGGCCAAGTTTTTCCGAATGACCCACCCAGCTTCCCCTTTAGCCTACTCAGGAGTCCCCAACTTTACCACCTCTTTGGGGGGTTGAGAAGGGAATCTATGCTAATTATAATTAACCTTCGGAACCCGGGCGATACACTTCTCGTCTTGCCGGAGTCGCGGCAAACTTCTACCTTATAAAAACTCATAGCAATCCGGAGAATAAGACGGTGATTTTTTTCTGTCAACAGACTCGTGTAAAATAGTTGCATGGACCCGTTAAAGAAAGTTTCCCTGCAAACGTTCTGGCAACTGGGCGGCAAAGCGGTCACTTCCCTCTCGGGAATTTTTATTTTGGGTCTGATTACCCGAACTTACGGCAAGGAGGGCACTGGAGTATTCACTCTTTCTCTTACCTATTTAGCTTTCTTTTATACTCTGGCAGATCTGGGTATTAACGCCCACCTGCTGCCGAAAATTTTACAAAATGATTGGTTAACCTGGCGAAAACTTTTGGGATTTCGGGTTCTCTGGGCCACTTTCTTAATTGCCGTTTCTTTTTTGGTTGTGGGTGTTTGGCCAGTCGCAGGTCTGTTCAGACAGGCGGCGTTAATCGGATCAGGGGCCATTTTGGCTTCAGCAATTTTTACCACCGCCAATGCCGCTTTTCAGAGCCGGCTCCTTCTTCAAAAATCAGTGTTGGCAAACTCTGCCGGTACACTGGCAGCGCTGCTTTCAATATACATCATTACTGCTGCCCATTTCCCTGTTTCACTGACATTGCTTGGTCATTTCCTGGGGTGGCTGGTTACAGCGGGGCTTGCACTGTTTTTGCTGCACCGCTTTGTGTATTTAAAACCGGAAGTGGATTTGACCTTTATCCAACAAACTATCCGAGAAAGCTGGCCGATTTCCTTAACCCTGATTTTAAATATGGCGTACTTTCGGGTAGACGCATTTTTGCTGCTTGCTGATAAGGGATTTTCTGAGGTTGGGATTTATAATGTGGCGTATCAGATCTTCCAATCAGCCTTAGTTTTACCAACCTTTATAATGAACGGCTACTATCCTTTGCTACTGCAGCATTTTCAACAGAATCACATGCTTTTTAAATATTACTTAAAAAAAGCAATCCTGATTATGTTGGGGCTAAGTTTGGCTGGAGTTGCGACAACCGAAGTTTTATCCCCCCTGATTATTGATCTTATTACCGGCAGTCCAACTTTTTCCGGGGCAAAAACATCACTACAAATACTTGCTCTAGGCTTTCCAGCTTTTTTTATTTCCGCCGTTTTTATGTGGGTGCTCATAACGCTGCGGCGCTACAAAATTATGCTGGTGATTTATGTAACAGGATTGATTTTTAATAGCCTGCTAAATTATTTACTAATCCCCCGCCACTCATTTATTGCCTCGTCCTGGATTACAGGGGCCAGCGAATACCTTATTTTAGGAATGCAGATAATGGTGTTGTGGAGGATAAAAGTGAAAAGTGAGAGTGAAAGGATTTAGTTAACCCCCTTACATAAAATCTGCAGATCCGCTACTATACTTTCGTGACAAAATTTATTGTTTATACCGATGGTGCTGCCCGCGGCAATCCTGGTCCCGCTGCAGCAAGCTTTATCATTACCTCTTCAAAAGGTGAGATTTTAGTAAGGGAAGGGCTTTTTTTAGGGATAGCAACGAATAATCAGGCTGAATACCGGGCAGTTAAGGCGGTTTTAGAAAAGCTTGTCTTAAAGTTTGGGAATGACCTTCCGGTAAAAGTGGAACTGTGTTCAGACTCAACCCTGGTTGTAAACCAGCTTTCTGGAAATTATAAAATTAAAAACCCCCAGATAAAAACATTTGTTTTACAGATCAAACAACTTGAAAGCAAGGTTGGGAAGATTTTCTACCGTCACATCCCCCGAAGCCAAAACGCTTTAGCTGATGAAGTCGCCAATGAGGTTTTGGACAAGCAACTTTATGAAGGTTAAAGAATCGGATCTCTATTTAAGCTTTTTTTGTACCAATTTTAAACAAATTATTTTGCCGGCAACTTTTTTGATGATTGCTTTCACTGTCTTGGGATTGTTGCAGCCAGTGCAACTCCACGACAATGTTTTAATGCAAATAAACGGCACAGATCCGGGAAATAGGCAAATTTTGGCTGATCAGGCGGTGGCTGAAATTCGCGCAGCAAATATTATCAAGGGCCTGGGACTGGACAACAAAACCAAAGTTGTGGTTTATAAAAGCGGCCCCTACCTTTTAAATATTGACACGACCAATAAAAACGGCAGTTTGGCTCAGGAAGATCTTCGCAAATCCGCTGATTATCTGATGAAAAATTTTTCAGCGGGGATAGTCAGTAAAGAAATCTCATATTCTCAAAGACCGCCCGTCTGGTTATTTACTCTGGTCGGTTTTGCCTGCGGGTCAATTTTGGGAATAGTTTTTAGAGCCGCCAAATTCTATCTTCAAAACTACTGAAATTTTCAGTCAAAGGGATATAGTTATTCTTACTTGAAAAATATTAGGTCTGGAGGTACCATGACGTGTGAAGTGAGGGGAGTATATCATTAAGAATGATATGAATTTGCTTGCGCGCAATGCCCCGGTTGCCCTAATAGCCGGGGCGGCGGGATTTATCGGGTCACATCTTGCTGAAGGACTTTTGCAAAAAGGAATTCAGGTTGTTGGCGTGGATAACTTATCCACAGGGAGCAGGGAGAATTTAAAATTCCTGCAAAACGATAAGCGCTTTATCTTCCTTAAACAATCAATCAAAGAAAAACTGCCGGAAAAATTACCGCGCCTTGACTACGCTTTTTTTACATTGCCGGAAACACTTTCGGAAAAAGAATTTATTGGCTGTTTTGAGAATTTTTTACTGTTATGTGAAATATACAAATGCCGGGTAGTTTTGGTTTCCTCGATCGATCTTTACGACAGCGAAGATAAAAAATTATCTAGACTTCGTCTGGCAGAAAAAGTACTCGCTGACAAAACACCGAAAAAAAATATTAACGCCAGAGTTGTAAGATTGTCGGCGGTGTTTGGGCCACGGATGCGTTTTATAGGGAGTGATCCGATGGTCAGGCTTCTAAAGTCAGTATTAGCGGGAGAATCGCTTGAAAAATCCCTTCCCTTGGATTTTTCAAGCCGGGCGATTTTTGTCGATGATGCTGTGGATTTATTGGTCAGGGCGGTGATGCACGGTGATACATCGAAAAAGATTTATGACGGTGTTCGCCGCCCCCCAGTAAAGCTTTCGGAGATAAAACAAATTTTGAGCGAGCCGCTTTGGCTTGAAAACACTAATTTTACACCGACTCCTTTGCCGGATTGGATTACCCCCAATGCAGCAAGAGCTGAAACGGAGCTGCTTTGGAAACCGCGGACAAATTTAGTGGAGTCGTTGCGAAAAACAGTTGAGTCGTTTCGCCAGAAAGAGGGCAAAGAAAAACAGCAATCTCCGTTAAAAAATGAAGGTAATATAACACCGCCTAAGGCAGTTCCTCTTAAAAGTTCCAACCCAGGTAAAACAAAAGAGATCAGGTATTTTAACTTTTTGGGGATTTTTTTGGGAGCATGGCTGATATTTTATGCCCTAATTTGGCCGTTTTTGTTTGCAGGGTTTACATTTTGGTCTGCAAAATCAAATTTGGAGGGTAGTTTTGTATATTTAAAAAAAGGACAATTAGAAAGTGCGGCGGCTGTTGCAACAGAGGCTGATAATCAGGCAGCAACAGCTTTGGGCCAGTTTAACTTTTGGATTTTGCCCGGTAAAATAGGCCTGTTTTACAGGCAATGGCAGGCAGGGGAACAGGACGGACAACTGATCAGGGGGGTTACTTCAGGAACAGCTGATGTGGCAACAGGCACCAATTATTTAGGGGCTGCCTGGCAAATTATTACAAAGGGCAGCCAGGGGAATGAGGGAAAAACTCTTTTAGCTGCCCGGGAACAGCTAAAAGAAGGTGAGTCGCAGCTGAATATGGTTCAGGGTAAATTGACCAATGATTCTCTTTTGCAAAAGAGTGCCGAGGTCCGCTGGCTGGCGGGATGGTTTAACCAGGTAGCCATCCTGCAGCAGACAGCCGACTGGGAAAGAAAAATGGCAGAAATTTTGATGAGAATAAACGATTCTGGTGGCCGGCAAACCTACCTGGTTATTTTACAGGACAATACCGCCTTAACATCAACCGGTGGAAAGCCGCTGGCAGCAGCAGAGGTTGTTATCGATAGGGGAGTCATGCAAAAGATCAACCCCCTTAGTGTAAGTTCCAAGGAAGGATTTGCCTGGTATTTGCCGCAGTTTAGTGATGAAGCTGATTTTTCGACATTTGCCGAGGAGCTTGCCCAGTTGTACAAAGCCCAGACAGGGAGGCAGATAAGCGGCGTAGTGGCGCTTGACCTGACGGCGGCTGGTAAGATTGAGCAAACTCTATCAGGTAAAGAATCGGAGAACCCAGAAGATTTAGTGGGTCGGATTATCGGCGGCCAAACCCAGACTGACAGTGTTCTGGCACTGCTTTTAGGCGGTTTACAAAAGAAAACCCCCGGCTTGAACCAGATCTCTTTTACCGGAACGCTGGATAAGCTGCTTAATGAAAAACACATTCTTGTCTTTGCACAAGACCAGCAACTGCAGGCCGTTTTATTATCAGGTGGTTGGGCAGGAGAGTTGCCACGCTCACAGGTGGAAAAAAGGGGACAGCGGACGAACCTTTTGGCCATCTCTGAATCGGATCAGGGGGAAAGCCATGCGGCTTATTATACCAGCAGACA
Organism: bacterium; assembly: GCA_021790255.1. Taxonomy (GTDB): domain Bacteria; phylum Patescibacteriota; class Microgenomatia; order Daviesbacterales; family UBA10151; genus JAJYIE01. The sequence goes on from JAJYIE010000027.1 coordinate 5,823, forward strand.
GATTAACCTTAAGAGCACTTTGAACGATGAAGGGTTTATCTCTTCCCGCCTGACTATATCTTATGCAAACAGCAGCCCTTCCGAAATTTGGCCGGGAGGAAGTTATATTGACAAGCTGAAAATATTTCTTCCTGTCTCAAGCACGTTAAACCGTGTTTATTGGGGAGAGGATGATATTACCTCTTCCGTCAAGAGTTTTACGGAATATGGTTGGGCAGGGAACCTGATGACTGTTGAGCTTAAAGCTGGGGAGCAGAAAAATCTTGTGTTAGAATATCAGGACCTGGAACCAGTTGATTTTCAAAATAATCAGTTTAACTTGAGCCAGGAGGTTATCAAACAGCCGGGGACGAGGGAAGATAAAATTGAATACAGTTTTGTTTTTCCGGCGGATTTTCGCCTTATCGAGCCGTCAGATTTAGCCGGCCAGCAGCAGTTTATGATTGACGAGACGCTTGACTCGGACAAAAATTGGGTTTTAGCGTTTCAAAAAGAGTCGCGATAAATCCTTGATAGTTTTGGATGTCTGTGGTAAATTACTCAGGTTACATTAATTTAAATTATGGACAAAATTACCTTAAAAGCCCAGGAGAGAGAAGTTCTGGGTAAAAAGGTTAAAAATTTACGCCGGGAGGGCATTATTCCTGCTCATGTTTTTGGCAAGAAGATTAACACCGAGCATGTCAGTGTTAGTGCCGCTGATTTTTCTAAAGTCTTTGCCGAGGCAGGGGAGTCCGGACTTATTGATTTGAAGATTGGCGATAGCAAGATCCGCCCGGTTTTAGTCCGTGATGTCCAGTTTGACCCGGTACACGGCAAACCGTTGCACATCGATTTTTACCAGGTTAACTTGACCGAAAAAGTTAAAGTTACCGTGCCTATTATGACTGTCGGTGAGGAGCCGGAGAGTGTCCACGCCGGTGAGACCATAATTATCCAGCCGATGAATGAGGTAGAGGTGGAGGCACTGCCGGCCGATCTGCCGGAAAATATTAAGGTGGATATTACACCGCTGCAAAAACTGGATGACGCTATTGCCGTTTCTCAACTGAAAGTGCCGGCTGGAGTGGAAGTTTTAGCTGACCCGGAAGCGGTGGTTGTGAAATTGGACAGTGCAGTTTCTGCCGAAGCAGCGGAGCTGATGGAGGAGATGCAGGAAGAGGCGGCTGCAGCAGAAGCTGCTGAAGCTCCGACCGAAAGCGCTGAAGGTGAAGCTCCAGCTGAAGGCGAGACAGGAGAGACTACTGGTGGCGAAGCCCCAACCGGAGAAGAAACAAAGGAAGAAACTGCTTCTTAAAAGTTTATGGTTGAAAGTTTTGGTCCAGCGAAGGCCTGTTTATCATATTTGAATTCAACCGGTTTAACATCCGGCTCTGAAGCAACAGCAATTAACCTATTTTGGAGTTGGGAAGAAATATTCCAGCTTGAAAATTGACTACACAGAAGCCGAAAACAACACTAAACACACCTTCTAAAAGAAAAATTAAACTTTAAAATTTATCATTGCGGCGAATTTGCGCTAAATTTGCGGGAAATTTAACTTTGGGCTTCCTAAGTAATTTGAGTTTCCTAAGCTCCTGGCCACTCTGTAAGCATGATTGATTTTCCGGCTTCGCTCAGGACAGGTTTTCCTCCATGGTGCTGCTTTTGCCAAAGCTCTTCGGTAGTAAACGGCATAAAAGGATGAAGCAATTTTAAACAGGTTTTAAAAACATACTCCAGACAGGGTTGAGCCGCTGGCCTTCTCTTTTTTGACAACTCAACGTAAGAATCAGCAAATTTATGCCAGATAAAATCATAAAGTTCTTCCGTGGCCAGATGGAGATGCAAGCTCTCTATGTTATTTGTGACAGAATTAATAGTGTCGTTTAAGTATCGGACGATTTCAACGTCTTCCCTATGAGAAAAATTAGGTTCGGTAGCTGCACCTTCCGGCTTAAGCTCGTAAATAAAACGATAGAGATTCTGTAATTTGGTGGCAAAATTGCGGTAGTTTTTGCACCTCTCGTCCATTGTCTGGCGGGAAACACGCGGATCGCGTCCGGGGGCGGCGTAGCTATAAAGCGCCATCCTCGTGGCATCAGTACCCCATTGATCGACCAGATCGAGGGGATCAACACCGTTGCCTAATGATTTGGACATCTTGCGGCCTTGCAAGTCGCGGACAGTGCCGTGAAAGAACATGTTTTTCCAAGGGATGTCATCCATAAAATGTAACCCCAACATAATCATCCTGGCAATCCAAAGGTATTTAATTTCCGGAGCTGAGAGTTCAAAACTCCAGGGATAGTATCTTTGTAGTTCCTTAGTTTGTTCCGGCCAGCCTAAAGTGGCAAAAGGCCAGAGGTTTGAAGTAAACCATGTATCAAGAACTTGGTCATCCTGGATCCAATGGCCCCCTTTACATGTTTTACATGGGTGCGGGGGCTGTTCTAAAGAAATCTCCACATCCTCATTTTTACCAACCAGATGATTAGGGTTGCAGTCTTCACAATACCAAACTGGAATGCGGTGTCCCCACCAGAGAGAACGGGAGATTGACCAATCGTGGATCTCTTTTAGCCAGTCCTTGATAATTTTATGGTAGTTTTTGGGGATAAAGTTAATCTCATTTAAGTGTTTTAATGCCTTCTCCGCAAGAGGTTTCATTTTGACAAACCACTCTTCTGAGACAAGAGGCTCAACAACCGTTTTACATCTTTCGCAAACCGGGACTGAATGGGTGTAATCTTTTATTTCTTCGATTGCCCCAAGTTTTTCCAGTTTCTCAGCTGCTTTTTCGCGGGCTTCCGCGACTTTTAGTCCGGCCAAATCTCGAGCGAGTTTGGTCATGCGGCCGCTTTTATCAACCGAATGGAGGATCCCTAACCCATGATCCTTTCCAATTGCAAAATCCAGAGGATCATGACCAGGAGTAATTTTTAAGGCACCGGTGCCAAAATCTTTTTCAACACGCGCATCTTCAATAATCGGCAGCAAGTTTCCGTTTAGAGGATTGACAGCGATTTTGCCAATAAATTTGGAAAATCTATGGTGTTTTGGATAAACAGCAATTGCTGTATCAGCATAAATTGTTTCCGGCCGGGCTGTGGCAACTGTGATAAACTTTTCTATTCCCTCGATTTTGTAGCGGATATAATAAAGCTTTTCTTTTCTTTCTTCATATTCCATCTCGACATCTTCGATGGCGGTATTATCCTTGGGACACCACTGGACGATATATGCGCCTTTATACAACAGGCCCTGCTCCCAAAAAGTTTTAAATTCTTTCAGCATTGCCTTTTGAACTTTTTGCTCCAGAGTGAACACTTCTTTGGGCCAGTCGGCTGAAATACCAAAAACAGACCAGGTTCCATGAAATGATTGATAAACCTCGTCTTTGAATTGCCAGGCTCTTTTTAACCAGGCTTCACGGCCGAGTTTTTCTTTATTCAAATTTTCCTTAGCCAGCAGTTTGTTGAGTGTGCTTTCAAACTGGATACCGGCATGGTCAACCCCCGGCAGAAGCAGGACATCAAATCCCTGCATCCTCTTAAAGCGGGCGATAGCATCCATGATGGCATGTTGTATGGCATGGCCCATATGTGGAGATCCGGTAAGATTGGGGGGAGGCATCAATAAAGAATATGGTTTTTTGAGCGAGTCTGGATCGGCCCGAAAGAGACCATTCTTTTGCCAAAGGTCGTAAATTTTTTGTTCGTCCCGCTGGTTATTCATATAATTATTATAACTCCTTATTTCTTACTAAAAAACACGCCAGCTCCGGGGAGAAGGAGAAAGCGTGCAGGGTGAGAGCATTATACATCAATTTTGGGGATAAGGACTCCGCCAGAAAATGATCCTTCGACTTCGGCCAAAGCGGTTGTCCCGGCTGACAATATCGCAGTGGAGGATTGTCCAGCCGCCTTTTCCAGAGTTGGCATAAAGAACTGCAATAAAAGAGCCTACTGTGTTGGTCAAAAATTCCCGGATAATTTCTTGGTCAACCTTGCCGCGCAGAGTAAAATCATAAACTAAACTGCGGGCGCTTGGGCAGTCAGTGAAGGTGGTGATGTCCTGGGCAACATCCTGAATCATCTCCCAACGAACAGCAGCCAAGTCATACCCTCCCAAGAAAGTTTCCTTTTTACCATCTATCATATCCAGATTAGGAAGATATTAGTTTTTTGGGCTTGGAATTGTCAATGCCTTAGTGATAGAGACGGATCAGCATGAACTGACAGTGGATTGACCGGCCGGAAATTGTAGAGAGCAGCAGATC
>JAJYIE010000028.1 GCA_021790255.1 bacterium
GAGATTAAAAACAAATTCGACCAAATATTATAGGCACTATTAATTTTTCTCAAATTATGAACAAATTGTCAATATATCTTGTTGGGTGCGTATTAATTAATATGAGCACGATTTATAGGACATTCATGACACCTCATGTCATATCTGTTAAACTTACACAATGAACAAATTGATAATTAAAAACTCATTTTGGTTACTCTCAGCTCAGATTATTACTAAGATTATCTCTTTCTTCTATACAATTTTTCTTGCCAAAAATTTAGCCGTTGGTGATTTTGGGCAATACGTGGTATCTCTCTCCTATTTTTCGATACTGACTTCAATTTCAGATTTTGGAATCAATAGATACTTAATTAGAGAGGTGGTGCTTAATAAGAAGAAAGTGTCTTTACTTCTGTTTAATACTCTTATTTTAAGGATGGGGACAATATTTATAATTTTTATATTTTTTTCCATTAGCCTAATAAGGCTAGATCCTGATAAATTCAGAGTTCAGTTGTCTTTACTAGTAGCCCTAGCAGTTTTCCCTAATGCGATTTCTCTGACTCTGGATAGTATTTATGTTGCGTTACAGCAACTGAATTGGTCTGCCATTGGTGCTTTGGCTTTAAGTATTGTTACTTCGGTTTCGGGATTTATATTTATAAGTTCTGGGATAGGCGCGTTTGGAGCCGCGTTAGCAATTGTCTCTGGTTATGTTTTTTATACAGCTGTTATGATGGTTATCGCTAGCAAACATGGAATAAATCTTAAAGATGTTTTTAACCTCAAGGTCACAAAAGAAATGTTTATGGGCTCCATCCCCTATGGTTTACTGAGTGTGATAGGGTTGCTCTACTTTAAAGTAGATTCACTGATTCTTTCGTACATGAAGGGTAGCTATGATACAGGTATTTATGGTGCCGCTTACAAATTCTTGGAGGCTGTAGTTTTTATTCCCACTTCTTTTTCTCTGGCTATGTTTCCTACGCTCACGAGTCTTTCGGCTACAAATCCTATAAATGCCAAGAAGATATATACAAAATCGCTGGCTCTACTTTTTGCTTTGTCGATTCCGATTGCGCTTAGCTTCTGGTTTATATTACCAGTAATAATCAACCAACTCTTGCCCAATTATTCTCAGTCGATTACAGCAATAAAGATACTAGCACTTACAATACCATGGCTGTTCATGATAGTACCCCAAAATATAGCTATTTTGTCGGAAAGTAAATACTTAGATAAGATTATATTTATTTCGCTATTTAATCTCTTCTTAAATGTGTGTATTAACTTATTCCTGATCCCAAAATACACTTACATCGGATCGTCCTTTGCCACTGTGATTTCAGACGTTACAGGGTTTATAATTCTCTCGATTTTTATTAGCAAGTATCTTTTTAAAGATGACACACAGATCTAAAGCAACATCAGAATTCTATCTTAAGAATTCCCCTTTTTTGGGTTGGGGCACTAAAGAATCTAAACTAGACCCAGAAAGATGTGCCCTGCTAGAGAAGTATCTGGTAGGCAACAAAGTGTTGGATGTGGGTTGCGGATCAGGGATTTATGTGGGCTTCATAAACTCTTTAGGATTTGAAAGTTGGGGACTAGATTTTGTAAAAGAATTTGTGAAGGAAGCTCAGAAAAAAGTGAGAGGCAGGTTCATGCAGGGCAGGGCAGAAAAACTTCCTTTTGAAAAAGAGGAATTTGACACAGTTTTGCTTTTTGATATTTTGGAACATGGGGATGATTCAATTATATTAAAAGAGGCTTTGAGGGTTGTTTCTAAGAGGGTTATTTTTATTGTTCCCCGAACAGTAGACGAAGAATTAGCGAGCTCAGGAGTTATCTTTCGTCATTACCTTGATAAATCTCACCTTCGAGAATATACAGAAAAAGATATTGTGATCTTGGCCCAGAAATTAAAAGTGAAGCTAAAAGTACTAAAGCCTGCTCATGCTTTATATAATGAAACTATATACTGGTCATTATTTAATGGCCCTGTTCTGCTGAAAAAGATCATAAGAAAAGCAACACTATTAGTTCTTCCATCAAAAAAATATTTTACTGAGTACTTTGTTGTATTGGATAAATGAAAACCATTGGAATTGATATCACTGTTCTCAATGACGATAGGCCAACGGGAATCGCTGTCTATGTACAGGAGTTACTTAGAAATTTGTTAGAAATAAATCGCAAGGATAGATTTATCTTATTTGGATTTTCAACTCTGCAAACAGAAAGAAGGTTGAAAAATCTAGAATTTAGGAAATACCCGAATGTTGAGATAAAAGTTTTTAAAATGCCAGCCAAATTTTTTCGGACCATCTTTAAAATTTGGCAAAAAACAGAATGGCCACTGATAGAATACTTTACTGGTCGTGTTGATATTTATCATTCGTTTAACTTTTACCTTCCTCCGCAAAAAATAGGAAAGCGCATAGCGACTATATTTGATTTGACCTCCATTCTCTTCCCTCAATATCACCTGCGTAGAATTTCAGACCTAGATAAAATTAGGTTTGACAGGATTGCAAAACAGGCAGATCTAGTTGTGGCAATTTCTCGAAGTGCCAAAGAAGACTTCATTAGATATTATCATACGCCTCGTGTTGAGGTTGTTTATCCGGCTGCTCAAGGCGTTTTTGATAAAGGTATTGACAGTGTTACCGTGAGCAGAATCTTGAAAAAATATAGACTTCAACCAGGTTATTTTCTTTCTGTCGCTACTCTAGAACCCAGAAAAAATCTAGAAACACTAATAGATGCTTACGATAAAAACAATTTCACTGAGCCTTTGGTTCTAGTGGGTAGGATAGGATGGAAGACAGATAGGCTACTTAAGAGACTGAATGGTCGCAGAAACATAATTTTTACCGACTTTGTTCCAAAAGAAGACTTAGTGTCTTTATATAAAGGAGCGTTGTGCTTTATCTACCCTTCTTATTATGAGGGCTTTGGTATTCCAGTGCTTGAAGCAATGAAAAGCGAAATTCCAGTTATTTGCTCAGACACTTCATCTTTCCCTGAAGTTGGTGGAAACGCAGTTTATTATTTTAATCCTAACAGTAAAAAAGAGCTTATAAAGGCTTTGAGCGAAGTTGAATCAAGTCGGAAGTTAAGGGCGCAATTGGTGAAAAGGGGAGTTGAACAAGCTAAAAAATTTAACTGGCAGAGGTCAGCAGAACAATTAAATTCTTTATATCAAAAGATATAGATGTACCTGATTAAATTTTTATTGTTGGGAGGAGTAGGGGCGACAGTTTTTGGGGAGTTTGGGAAATTTCCCTTTGGAATTTCAGGAGGAGCTATTTCACTTATGGATATAATGCTCCTTTTGGTAACCATTTTTTCTATAATCTGGATGTCCATCAGCGGGTTAAAAATAAAATCCCCCCTTATTTTCAGATGGATCATTGCTTTTTGGGTCATCGGGTTAATTTCTTTGTTATTCTCCATGACCGTTTTGCCTTTGCCCGAAGTTTTTAAAGGCAGCTTATATTTAATGCGGTTTATCCTCTACTCATTAACCTTTTTGATTGCCTATAACCTCGGAAAGGCCAAGGTTCTGACAGCGGAAGGGGTGATAGATGTGCTGATTTTAGTAGGTACTATTTTAGCAGCCCTGGGCTTTTTGCAGCTTATCTTTTACCCAAACTTTGATTATCCTTTTTTTGCCCTGACTGATTTTGGCTATGATCCCCACCACGGAAGGCTCGCCGGAGTTTTTCTGGATCCTAATTTTACAGGAGCACATCTCAGCTTAACAGCTGGTTTGGTGATTTATAGATTGATCGGGGCAAAGCATAAACAAAAATGGTTGCTGCTTTTGATATTTTTAACTTTGGCTATTATTTTAACCTACTCCCGTTCTGCCTGGTTAATGCTGGCATCCTTCATTTTTATTTTGGTGGCCTTCCTTTGGAAAAATTTTTCCCGGGCGCAGAAATTTATTCTGCCGGCAGCAGTTGTGGTGACATTTTTGGGGGTTGCTTTGCTTAACCCCCGCTTCACCCAAAGACTTATAGGCGGGATGACTGTTGATCAGACGGCCCGCGAAAGACTGCTTTCCTGGCAAAGCGGATTGGCTATCACGGATGTAAATCCGTTTTTGGGAATTGGATTTAACAATTTGAGCTTCGTGAAAGAAAACTTGAACTTATACCGCTCTTCAGCTTTCGGGAATGAACACTCATCCGCCGGGTTGGATTCGAGTCTTCTTGTTGTGCTCACAACTACGGGTATAATTGGACTAATTATTTACTTAATATTTTGGATACAAATTTTTAATGGACTTCTCAAGGTAAAGAACCGAATAGGAGTAACACTGGTGGCGCTTATAATTGCACTTTTTTTAAACAGTCAATTTATCAACTCGCTATTTTTTCCTCCAATCATGCTATGGTATTTTCTGGTTCTGGGGACACTGTGGGCGAGCTACTGAAATAACAGTTCCATTGTTCCTACAAGATACTCGAAGAGGCTCATGATGGGGTAACCTCAGGTGTGGGGGTAGGTGCCGGGGTTGGTGAAGGTGCGGGGGTTGGAGTGGGGGAGTGATAGATAACTTTGCGGCTTATTTTTGTTGTGTTGCCGCTATTGTCAGTGGCGATAATGGTAAAGTTATTATCCCCCTCCTGCAGATCAAAGGTTCTGTAAAAGTTACCGGAAGAGTCAACAATCAGCCAGACTCCGTTGACAGTAATATTTATACCGTCGGGATTGGTAGTTCCGGAAACAGTGACTTTTTTATCCCCCTCCACCACCTGGTTGTCTGCAGGGGAGTTTATTTCCAGCTTGGGTTTGGTATTGCTGTAATAAACGTTGATCGGTTTTGAACTGAGGCTGCGTCGGCCATTTTGCACGGTCTTTCCGGATATTTGATTGTTTCCGAGGGAAAGAGTAATGTTATCCGATATAAAATTCCCGCCGCTATCGGTACCTGCCGTTGTACTTAGCGCCCCGTCAACATAGATCTCTACCTTAGCATTAGGCTGGGCGTAGCCGCTCACTTTGATGGTGGAGTTATTGGTTGACTCAAAAGGAATATTCAAAAAAGGAGGAGCGATTGTTGAATCCTCAACAACTGCTGCCTGGGTTGTGCCGGAAGGTTTCAGTTTATTTAAGAATGTCAGGCTGCCGATAAGCAGGGGAATAAACTGAAAGATTAAAAGGTAAAAAATTACCGCCCCGAAAATCAGGGTTAGGATAAATTTGCGCCGCTCTCTGTAAAGAGCCCGGCGGGTCAGAAAAGATCTTTGCTGAAACCGTAATTTTCTGATCATCTACTCTCTAATATTTTAAAATAGTTTTAAGTAAAATACCATTTAAGGAGATATTTAGAGCCAGCGGTGAGGATCGGACTCACGGTCTTTGCTTTACGAAAGCACTGCTTTACCACTAAGCTACGCTGGCTGATCACCTTTATTTTACCCGAAACGATTAACGATTTAAAGTTGTTTTGGCCTCAAAGCTGGTGTTGACAGAACGATAAAAGTTGTTCTATGCTGAAGTTGTCCAACGAATGCATACGAAGGACTTGTCTGAGGCAGCCTTCTAGAAGGTGAGCTGATGACTTCAGGTGACCTCTCAAAAGGAGGCATCTAATCAGAAGGCGTGTGTGCCCAAAAAGCAGAAAAAACCTTCTGAAAGTTAAAGCAAGGGGGCTCGTTCAAACGGCCCCCATTGCTTTAAGTATTCTCCGAAATTGATTTTTACCCCTGCTTATATTAACCTGAAATAAGAGGAAAATAATGTTTCGACGATCTTGCTTTTTTTTGCCGGTACTGGGAGTATGTCTGGCCAGCTTTTTTCTGCTGGTTCCTGATGTTTATGCTTCAATGCTTGAACTTGCTCCGCAAAAATTCACTCTGCAAAGCGGTAAAACTACTAACGTCCAAATCAAAGTTGACACAGAAGGTGAATATGTCAATGCAGTGACAGTAGTTATATCTTATCCCCCTGATCAGCTGGAGGCTGTCTGGTTGGACTACAACGGTTCAGCTTTCCCACTGCCTGTAGAAGCTTACTATGGAGGGGGCAAAATCCGTTTAACCAGGGGAAGCCTGTCAGGGGTAAGAGGGATTTTGAATGTGGCAACTGTTAGTTTTAAGGGTGAGGATGCAGGAAGCGGAGCGGTCAGTTTCACCTCCGGGTCTCAGGTACCCAGGCTAAGCGACAGCAGCGACTCGCTGAATCTACCCGGAAGCCCTGGCGGCACGTTCACTGTTACCGCTGCTTCTGCCCAGCCAACACCGACAGCACCAAACATGCTGATTTCGGACTTAGCAGTGACTCCGTTGTCCACCGACAGTGCCATAGTCAGCTGGAGGACACAAAAATCTGCTGATTCGCTGGTGCAATACGGCCTTGAGGCTGGCAAGTATATACTTTCCGTAGCCGACCCGGCACTGACTTTGGATCATCGAATCAAGCTGCAAAGCTTCCTGTTTACTCCCGGACGAAAACTGCATCTTCAGGTTACATCTAAGGATAAATCAGGCAACGTTGGCGACTCAGCAGATACAATTTATCAGGTTGGAGGTTTTGAAGTGATTGTTAATGTTGTTGACGGGAACAATAACCCTATTAAGGGCGCGGAGGTGTTAATTTACAGCACTCCCAGCAAAGCGGTAACAGACGAACAGGGAGAAGCAGACTTTACAAACCTCTCACCGGGTACTCATCTGGTGCTGGTAAAGTACGGCGATTTCGAAAAGTCGGGGGAGATAATGATAACAGGTTGAGGTGAATCACAGGTTTTTGGGTTGATGTTCAAAGAGCCTGAGAGCGGACGGGTTAACCCTGCGGCAATAATTTTCCAGGACCAGTATTTAAATATTGGATTGGGACTGTTTTCTGCTCTGATAGTTGTCTTCTGGCTGCTGCTGCGGCGTAAAAGAGCATAAACAGCCAAATTTTTACCTACCCAAGATTCTCACTTGTGATACCGTTGGAAGAATTAGTTAGAGTAGCCGGCGGAATTTGTGATGTAGCTTGCGTGAGTGGATTATCCGGCGTTGGAGTGGGAGTGGGTGTTGGGTCAGGTGATGTGGGCGTCGACTGGCCTGGGGTGGGAGTTAGTTCATTCGGAAAAGTAGCTGTCAGATCATTCTGAGTGGGAGTGGGAGAAGGAGCCGGGGTAGGGCTGGCTTCACCGGGTGATGGAGCCGGAGTGATGGTGGGTTCGGCTGAGGGTGAGGCTCTGGTATCATCCGGTGTGACGGTTATGGTAGCTGAATCTGTGGCGACGAGAGGCTCTTTTGTTGGCTGAGGGGTTGGAGTTGAGGTCAAAATGACAGTAGGTCTTGGAGCTAGCTGATAGTCAGCCGCTGTTGGATCGTCAGGTGACAAATTAGCGGCCTTTGGGGTGCCGTAGTTGTTACCGGAATTATCCCAATATGCGGTTGAGGTGCAGGCATAAATATCACAAGTGTGCCAGTTAGCGGCATTTAAGCCGTCGCCGGGGTTATCATTTCTCTCCATTGACTGATGCTTGCCGGCGCTGGTGCCGTCGCTGAACCCTTTTGCCCAATTCGGGTCGCCTAACGCTTGATCAATCGTATTACCTTCTTTATCCCGTAGGATGAGGTTACCGTTTTGATTATTAAGTAGTTCCAGGCTGCTATTGACCTCATCGGGGTTGACCGCCAGCGCCGACTTGGGGTCGCTGTCCTGATAGTTACTGAGCAGGAAATAGCCGTTGGCAGGAATGGACCGGCTAGCAGGGATCATAATATAGGTAATCCCGCCGGAATGGCGGGTGTTGTCAATGGTCCACTGGCCGATGTCAATATCCCGGTCGGTAGTATTACGGAGTTCAATCCACTCATCCCGGAAGTTGACGGTTGAACCCATCCACATCACCTCGTTGATGACTACCTTTGGTGTTGTGGGCGTTGGAGTGGGGGTAGGAGTTTCGGTGGGGGTCGGAGTCGGCTCGACGATATTAACCGTCAGCTGCCAAATGCTGCTCCACGGGCTCCACTGGCCGTTTATATATGCTTGGACGTGCCAGTAATAAACCCCATTGGGCGTATTGGGAGCCGGAATTTGGGAGGCAGACAGCAAGCCGGAAACATAAACCGGACTCTGGAAACTCCCATCGGTATTGGTGGTAACAGAGTTTGAGGATTCATAAACATACTGTGCTCCCTGCCCGTCAAGGGAGTAAGTCCAGTCCATGTAAGGGTTATTGGCCCAGTCGGAGCCGTAGGTAGCAACATAGCCATCCTGCGGGTAAACCAGCTGTGGTGCTTCCCAATAGCCTGTGGAAAGTGTATTCTGGGTGATGGCGGCTTGATCGGTAAAATAAGAGTTAGTCAAACCGACCATCGGGAAGTTGAAAACCATCAGCAAAACTGTTAATTTAGCTATGGCAGATAATAAACGCTTTTTTAGATTCCGACTCATTTTTTCTCCACGGCCGCTATCTCTTCGGCAACTTTTTCCTCCACTTCCTCAGTTAAACTGAGTTTTCGCTTTTTCTTGGCAGCAATCAGCTTCCCGGTTTCGTTTTTAATATTAATTAATTCGCTGTAAATAATAATCGTGGAAGGGATAATTATTAATAAAATAAAGCCGTTTTTGGTTCGCGCAAATCCGATCGGATAACCAAGATAAGGAATGGCCAGAATTTCCCGCCCAACAACCTGGTTCTCACTGCTCGGATTTTCATCAGGGGCGTTATTGGCGTCGCCTTTAGTAATAAAGACAGTTTGGTCGTTAAGCTGCTTAACGTCAAAAATCCGATGAGTGACAGTGGCATCTGGAAATTGAGGATCCTTAAAGGTGACAACATCGCCCCGGTTATATGAGCTTTCCGGCTTAATGATGACAATACTTCCGGTTTTAATAGTGGGTTCCATTGACCCGGATTGTACAGCATAGATTTTGTAACTCCCGGGTAGGTTAAAAGCGGACGTTGCCGCTACTAATCCGATCAGCAAAACTGAAACTAGTAATACCCAATATATAAATGAGCTGAACGTCTTTATTTTTTTCATTTCCCGGGCTTAGTTAGTTGCACAAAGCTTCCCTTGTGCAACTCAGCTAAACCAAGAAACTAGTACTGCTGTTCAGCGTCAAAATGAATGGTGAACGAAGCAGTTGACCCCTGAATGCTATTATCTGCACTCGAGGGAATTTTCAGCAAGAAAGCAACTGATTTAGCTGCAGAACCTGGATTTGCAGGTGTTGCGGTTGGATTATAAGGTATGAATCCACACTCGCTCGAATTTGCAGAACCACTGACATAGGAAAATAAAACCGTGGGATTTGATCTCCACCAGTTAAGAGTATGGAACCCTGTCCCTGTTCCCATATTGTCACAGTTACCTCCCCAGGCCATTGCCAATTGGGCTACGTCACCCAGATTATTAGTATCATTGTAGTTAGTTAAACTCGCTGTCACCACTAATCCTATAGGTGAAGTGCTGAAATTACCAAGATAAATTACTCCATCCGGGTGACCCCAAGTTCCAGTGTATCCAGGGTACAGATTTGTGCCAAAATGAACATCCAGGTCGTTGGCTGTCGCATTTTGAGCAAACCAGTTTTGCATATTAACTTGAGTCATTTGCAAATCTGCACTACCCGTTGAAAAAGTAACCTCAGTCATCTCTGCTGTATCGTTGAAGTATGCTTTTGTGGCTCCAGCTATCATGGCGACCGCTGCGACGATCATCAGAAGGGAAAATAGTATTCTTCGCATGTTCTCACCCCCTTCCTGTAATATGATAAAAACACTACCAGTATTAAGGCCTATAAACCATCTTGTCAAGACCCAAAAGCCCGCCGTACGAGGTAATTAGATGTGGGACACTAAATACTTCTCAGGTGTAACAAAATTTAGGGCAAAGTGCAACCTTTTGGTGTTGCAGTAATTAGTCCAAGCCTCAAGTTTTTGGTTTAACTCATCTAA
>JAJYIE010000029.1 GCA_021790255.1 bacterium
CCCTCACCCTCCTTCATATTGAATCACTATACTTATTATCCACTGTAATACTCTATTTGTAGAGATTAGCTCGTAATATCAGTCTATTCCTTGACATTAGATATTCTGTTTGTAACAATGATATTAGACCAATATAGGCAGTTGATTAAACAACTGCTGCGGATAACAAAGTAATCTGTCCTTGAAAGAATAGGATTACAGATACAGCTTTTAGGCACCGCTTGTTTAGGTTCTTAACAAAGAATTTAACCAAGCGGTGTTTTTTGTTGGAAAAAATAGATATGGAAAATACTTATCAAACAGACGACATACTTATAGCTTCTTTCTTGCTTTCCCAGAAAGTCAGATATCTCGACCTTCTTTGTGATAGACCCAGACACTTCATATTCGTTTTTGAGGATAACCAGATATGTGAACAGCTTGCTAAAGAGTATATGAACAATGCTCCGGCTCCAGCACGTGAGCTATTCGCAAGGCGTGAAGAGTTAATAGGTGCAATTAGATATAGAAATCAAAATACATATGGAAAAGACTATTAAAAACACCGGTTTTATACAGATAAAGAGAAACGATGAGATATTAAATCTTATTCGCAAACGTCCCTCGGCGTTTTTACTCCTTACGTTAATAGCTTTTCGAGCAAGACGAACAAAAGAAAATCAATTTGACGGGTTAGAAATCGGTGAGGCATATATTGGCGACTACCAATCTTACTGTGCCACTCTACAGGTATACAGAACTGATAAAAAGTTTTTAGAAACGAATGGAATAATAACTACCAGAGCAACAAACAGAGGAACTATCGCAAAGCTTAATAGTACGAGCCTTTTTGATATTAATGCTGAGGAGCTAACAATCCAGCCAACTAACTATCAACATGCAGTCAACAAACAGTTAACAACTAACAATAATGATAAGAATGTTAACAATGCGAATAATACAAATAACAAATCGCAGATAAAAATAAACGAAGAGAAATCGCTTTCTAATAAGGAACAAAAAGTGAGTCAAACCCCAAAGACTATCAACACCCGTGGCTTGGAATCAATGCGTGAAGTTCTGGAAAGAAGAGGAATACTTCCAAAGGGGGTGAAACAAAATGATAAATGAACAAAAAGCTAAAGCTAGAATAATTCTCAACCGGTTAAATGATAGCGATAGTTCATTTTTCTTTTATTTAATGGCTGTTAGAAAGTTAGGGTTTGATAAGTGCTACGAATTGGCATCACAAGCTATATTAGCTTTCAGAGACGGGCATATAAGAACAAGCCTTGTTCGATACTATAACGGTTGTGTGATGA
Organism: bacterium; assembly: GCA_021790255.1. Lineage (GTDB taxonomy): Bacteria > Patescibacteriota > Microgenomatia > Daviesbacterales > UBA10151 > JAJYIE01. The sequence continues at coordinate 1,302 of JAJYIE010000029.1, forward strand.
AAGAAATTAACGAGAAAAAGCAAAACTATGCAAAGCAATAAAGATATAACGCTTTATACAAATATCGCTAAAGAGCCAGATGATGTAGCTATTCCGCCTGAATTAGAGGCTAAAATGCGTGCTTTGGCTAATCGGGTTGTTGATATAATACTTGAAGACAGAAGACGACAACGGTTGAACTTCCAAGTTAAAAACAATACTATAGTTATAGGGCATAAAAGATATAGACTAAAATATCTTGAATAATATAAATATGGATATTGAGAGAAAAAATACTATTTACGCTATTGGTGCTATGCGTGTCTCTTCAAGCAAACAAGGACTACAAGGAGACTCACCAGAACAGCAAAAAGAACAAATTGAGAGGCGTAAAGAGCAACTTTCTTTAGTTCTCAACTCTAACATAATAATTAACAAATGGTTCAAATTTATTGAATCTGCAAGTAAGGATTTAGAACAACAGCCAATACTAAAAGCTCTTGAATACTGCAAAAATCCAAATAATAAAGCCAAATATCTTTTTATCAAAAGTATAGATAGAGGTACCAGAGGCGGAGCTACGATATACGGTCAATTAAAAACAATTTTCTCGAGATACGGTGTTCAGCTTGTTGATGTATATGGAGTGATTGGAACTAACAATGTAAATACCCTCGAACATCTCGGTTTAGAGTACAACTGGTCAAAATTTAGCCCTACATGGATTAGTGAAATGCTTGAAGCAGAAAGAGGCAAAGCGGAAGTTAGAGACATTCTTACAAGAATGATAGGGGCAGAGATACGATATGTACGCATGGGATATAGGGTACGCCCTGCACCACCAGGGTACATAAACGAAAAAATAGAAACGCCTCACGGTATAAGAGTTATATTAAAACCGCATCCTATTGAATCTCCTTGGTTTATCCGTATGTTTGAGTTAAGAGTACAAGGCAATCTCACTGATGAGCAAATAGTTAAAGAAATTAACAGAATGGGTTATAAATCCCTAAAGTAAGAAGAAGAGACCAATTAAATAAAACAAAGATAATTGCACGTTCGGGAGAAAACCCCTTAACAGTCAAACAGTTTCAGAGGTACATTGTTAACCCAATTTATGCCGGTATAAATAATGAAAAATGGTTAAATGGGAATCCGGTTAAATTACTTCACACTACGGGCTTGATTACAATTGAATCCTTTAACAAAGCAAATAGAGGCAAGATAACGATTATTCAAGAAGGGGGTGAAGTAAAGGTTATTAAAGGCACTCCGAAACTTTGGCAATTAGTGAAAAAGAAAGAAAACCCTTTATACCCGTTCAAACAACAGATTCTATGTACATTTTGTAACAAGCCTTTACTTGGTAGCAGTCCACGCAGTAAAAGCGGTAAACATATACCAATTTATCATTGTAGTCGAGGTCATAAGTACTGGGGTGTTAATGCTGGAACTCTTAATCAATTAGTTGAATCTTTTGTAAGCAAAGTCCATTTTAGTGATGGATTCAGAATGAAATTTACCCAAATGGTACTTGATGATTTAGAAAACAGGGAAAAACATGTATCCGAGGACACAATCAATATCAGTCAAGCAATTACAGATAAAGAAAATGAGATTCACGAAATAAAGGAAAGAATAAAGGTTTTGACTTCTCCCGCCACAATCAAAATGATGGAAGAAGATATAGATAAGCTGATTCTTGAGAAAGCCTCACTCATGGAAAAAAGAAATGATAAGGAAGATGAACAGGCGGATATCTTAACCGCTATTAACTACTGTAATTACTATATGGAACACCTTGAAGAGCTGATTCTGGGAAGCGAAGACCCGATGCAAAACGCTGCTATGTTCGGACTGGTTTTCAATAAACCACCGACCTATGAGGAATTAAAAAATGGAACACCTGATTTAGCCCCTATTTTCAAGCTAAACCAAGTATACCAGTCTTCAAATTCACTATCTGTGACCCGCCAGGGGCTCGAACCCTGAACCAAAAGCTTAAAAGGCTTCTGCTCTACCATTGAGCTAGCGGGCCATGTTTCACTTTCTAAGCAGGCTGTAATGTATATTTTACGATACGCTAGCTCTTGAGGCAAGAATTTACCGGAATTAGCTGTATTTCAACTTATATTCCCGGACTAAGATATCCAGAGGAAATTGTTTAATGGTCAAAAGCTGGAAATGGTGGTCCAGGTAAAGCCTGATATCCTCGTTGTACCCCTGGTCATAAGAAAGTATAAGAAACATATTTTGATATTCTGTTTTTATACACAGGTATTTGTTACTGTAAACCTGCCGTACTGAAGGGGGATGGTCTCGGTTTGGGCAAAACGGTTCCACAGCGGGATGGTATCAATCCTTGTCGGACCGGTGTAAGAATACTCCAGCGGGTAGATGATGGAAGGCGCGGAAACGGCGATGATATCCTCTGATTAAATAAGTTGCAATTTGCCTTTAATAGTTTAAGAAAGTAACGGCCAGCAAAAAAATAAAGTAGGAACATCAAAAATCAGGTAACGGGATAAAAATATCGGCTTAATAAATGAAATTAAAAACATGAGTACGACCAGGAGAATTGTTGCCATTAAAAAATAATTTATGTTTCTTATCCGCACCTTTTTAATTTGATTGAAAATAAAAAACAGCAATATGACAAAAAACGGCCAGAGAGAAACCAATACTCTATGTACGGAAGGGCTTTGAAAACCGAAAAGGAAAACTACAAACGTTTGCAGCAGGTTAAGCCGCCGGAGTAGGTATCGTCAGAACGCCGAAAATTATCATTGGAATCAGAATATATTGCCTCATGTTTCTCCCCTTTAAGCTGCTATTCTAGCGTCCCAGCATCAAATCAAAGGTAAATATCCGGCAAGGATAGTGAAAGTATCTCCTGAGGAGGCCTGCTGAACGTTACCTACTAGTTTGCCTTAAATCTCGTATTTTGCAAGTATGAGAGCAGGTTTTTTCCTGTGCGTGAACCCGGTCTTAAACGGAAGAGGAAAAACCTGTTCTTTTGACTTTGGGCCTCGCCCGGAATTGTCGACACAGCTGTAGTAAAGCCGGCATCTTTTATGCTGTTAATTGCCTGCTGGTCAAACGATCCGCCGGGGTACGCAAACGAAACAACACTGATGTGATAAGTTCGTTCCAGGATAGCCTTGCTTTGGCCAACTTCAAAGCTTACTGCGGAATATGGGCGTCCTTTTAATGCAATGTGGTGCACGGTATGCGCGCCGATATCCACCAAACCGCTGGTTGCTACTTCCTGAAGCTGAGCCTGGGTCATAAAATCAACGCCTCCGGTGAAACCAGGAATGATATAAGCTGTTGCATGGACCTGATATTTTTTAAGAAGCGGAAAGGCATTGGTATAAAAATCCCGGTGTCCGTCATCAAAGGTTAAAAGGATTGGTTTCGGTGGAGCAGCTATTTTATTGTCCAGGATGTCACCAAGCTGCCTGGCCGTCAAAAATGTGTACCCCGCGCCCTGAAGTGTTTGGATTTGCTGCTCAAAAATATTGGGGTTAACGTTAAGAGACTGACGGATAGTGTCTTTTTTGTCCTGCACATATTCAATGTAGTGATACATTAAAATCGGAACGTAAAATGTGGCCGTATTGTTAGAGGTGGTTTTGGACAGTTCCTTTTTAACATCAGGAGGAATTTCTCTCATCTCGCTTCCGGGAGTTTCGAAAGCTGAGATAAAGCGAGGAGAAACTATTTTAAAAATAACAAACCCGCACTCCAAAAGAAAAATGGCTAAAATAATTTTCAAAAAGACTACGTGCCAGGCAATTTTTGTTGGCTTTTTTTCAGCCTGTTTTTTCATTGATATTATTATACCTGAGCGCGCCGGAGTGAGGGAGAGGTCAATTGCAGCTGTTGAAATAGCTATTGAGGAAATCCTGCTTCACAGGCCAGATCGTATTCCGGTCGTCTCCCAAAACTCCGCTGGTGTCGCCTGAGTTTGAATTCCGGCTCTAGTAGAAAGAGTTGCAGGTGTACACATTTAATTTTCACCTAACCTTTTTCATGCAAGATTTAGCGTCCGGCAATTTCTTTTTGGACCCGACTGGCTAAGAGTTTGGCCGGTGATGGTAGCGAAAAGAGCGAGCTTTTGTCAAGGCAATTTGGAACATAGAGCGTAGGATAAAAATTAATGATAGGCATGCCAGGAAGAAATATTTTCCGGCTAACCGATGTTTTTTGTTTTAAAGGAAAATATGGTTTACTATAAAGAAAGCGCGTCTGGTGGCCAAAATGTGGACTTGGTTTATCTTGAGCGAGAATAACTCGCGGCTTACTGCAGGGATGGTTCATTCATGGCCTTTTAGCCAAGCGGACATGACCTGTCGAAAGATACAGAATTCACCCAGGTGGTAGCTGGTATGGTCAGCTACTTTTAAAAGCTCTTCAAGGATTGTTTGGCCGCCTCCCCATTTAATGATCTGGGTAAAATCCGTATTTGGATTTTGGGTAATTTCTTCCAGTTTTTTTAAATCATTAAGGTATGATTTTATAGTTTCCCGCCACATTTTTTCATCAACTATCTTATCTTGCGGCGGCCAATAATCTTTCGGCCACTCCAGATCTTTATATAACTCATTGTAATTTGGCTTAATTATAAAATTTAAAATATCAGCCTGGGTAATGCGGATATGTTCCAGAAGCTGCCAGGGTGTGTAGGGCACATTAGGTGGGTAGGTGTTAATTTGCTCCATTGGGAAATCTGCCACTGCTTCCTCAAAGCTCATGTGGGTTTCCCCCTGCAAAAATCTTAAGACTAACCCGCGGATCAAGCCATCCATACGAATATCATAACTCAAATTGATGATTTTTCAGTAAAGCAAATAATATCGGTGAATGGATTCAGGATAACAAAACCGGAGCAACGAATCGGTTTCTCAGGGGATGCTGCTCCGGTTTAAGTAAGGCTTTCAGCTGCCCGGGATGGGGTTGGCACTAAGGGCCGGTTTCCATCTTCCGGAGTAACGCGGGCCTATCCGAAGGCCTGATCCCAAACCTGGTTTAAGCAGGGACAAATCGATCCCTTGTGACTTAGCCCATGAGCTAACCTCATTTTGTATATTTTGGAATGTCTGCCGGCGTTGCTGCGGTGTTTGGTTTCTCAAATTTTGCGGGTTGTATTCGCTGCGCAGCTTAGCCTGCTCATCTAAAATAGACTGCTTTTGGGCAGCTGTGATTTTACCTTGAGATACTAATTGGTCAAGGTATTGATTTTCTCTTTGCTGCATCAGCTGCTTCCTGTTGGCCTGCTGGGTAGATCGGAACTGGTCAATGACTGACTGAACCTGACTCTGGTTAAGGCCAAAATGTTGAGCAATTGCCTGGGCAAGAGTGGCTGTGCCGGATTGGGCAGCCACAATTTGACTTCCTCCTATAAAAACTGAACCGGTGAAAAGTATCCCAATGAGCGTCCAAAGCAGCTTTTTTTGCAGTATTTTCTCACCTCCTCTCATTTGTTAGGTTTGCTTAGTATAAATGAAAGTTCTGAGAGAAAGCTTAAATCGGCTAAGTGCGTCAAGAGCCCACCAAAAAATGCCCCGTGAATGGATACAACAAAACATCCACCTTCGGAAATTTTATTAGGGGTAATAATCCTGAGATTTATGTCTTCAAGAAAAACTTAGCGTCCTCTTTTATCATTAAATCTGTCTCCGTTATATCCGCCCTGATAGTTATCCCGCCTGAACCCGCCCTGAGAAGGCCTTTCTTCCCTGGGTTTGGCTACTGAGACAACAATTTTCCGTCCGCTTACTTCTGACTCATTAAGGTTTTGAATAGCTTTCTGAGCTTCCTCGTCACTGTCCATCTCCACAAAACCAAAACCACGGCTTCGTCCGGTAAATTTATCGTTAACGACGGTTGCTGAAAGTATAGCGCCAAAAGGAGCAAAGATGTCTTTTAGCTCATCACTGGTCACCGAATACGGCAAACCGCCCACAAATAATTTGGTCAAAAAAATCACCGCCTTTCTTTATAGATTTTATTTAATATGGAAATTGTCACAAACGGAATTTATCCTCACTCGTTAAATGGAGGCGCGGACTTAGAAATCTTAACCTTACACTAACTGAGTACAAGAGTAGTTTAACATATTTACATGATTAATACAAACCTCAAAAAACTTACATAGCTAAGATGGGCTTCTTACTTAAGCTATTTTCATCCATAACTCTTACTGATTCTTTGTTCGTCTGTAACTCAGCTCCCTTATAATGCGTGAGCACAATCAGTCAGTAGTCAATCTTTAAGGGAGGTGATGAGGATGGCTCAAAGTAGGAGAGGTTTAGCGTCAGCTGATGAGTGGACCAGATCCCGGGTAGCCAGTGAAGGCGGACGGGCAGCCCATCAGAAAGGAACGGCCCACGAATTTAATTCGGATGAGGCCAGGAAGGCAGGTCGTAAGGGCGGGGAAGTAACTGCCCGCACACACGGCAAGAGCTTTTATAAAGAAATCGGTCGTAAGGGCGGGGAAGCCCGGGTCAAGGGAAGGAGAACCGGAAGGCTGTAAAATATTTAAACCCGGCACGGGAACAGGATAAGTTACTTACAAGTTTGCTGATTTTAGAAACTCTTTAAAACTGCAAGCAGGAGGAGCTTTTCTTGCCTTTTCCTTACATATCTTTTGTATGTTTCTTTCCCGGCAGCATTATTGTTAAAATAACGTTATCAGAAAAATGTTCAATTTGCCGAATTTACCGTATCTGCATGATGTGCTGGAGCCTTATATTGATGAGGAAACCATGCATGTGCATCATGATGGCCATCACGCAGCATATGTCAAAAATTTAAATGATGCCCTCGCAGGGCATGATGAGTTTTTGAACATGGAGGTGGAGGAGTTGCTGAAAAATTTGGACAGAGTGCCGGAAGAAATCCGCACCAAGGTTAAAAATAACGCTGGCGGCCACTATCACCACTCTATCTGGTGGCCTATGCTAGCCCCGGCCGATGAGAATGGGGCAAGGGAGGCAACTGGAGAGTTGCTGCAGCAGATAGAGAAAGATTATGGCGGTTTTGCGGCCTTCCGGGAAAAGTTTGACCAGGCAGCGAGCACACTTTTTGGCAGCGGGTGGGTTTGGCTGGTCTGGGACCGGGACCATTTGGCAATTGCCAGCACTGCAAACCAAGATTCACCTCTTTCGCAGGGGTTTTATCCTGTTTTGGGACTCGATGTTTGGGAGCATGCTTATTATTTGAAATACAAAAATAAGCGGGCAGATTGGATTTTTGCTTTTTGGAATGTGGTTAACTGGCAGGAAGTAGCGCGCAGGTTGAACAGGGCGAAAGAGGGTGGGTTAAACGGCACTGACAGCCATTAAGCAGGACAAGGACAATAAAGAGATTGCTGACGGGCAGGATGTTATAGGCGGAACTGTGGATGATGTTACTACGGGCTGCTTTGGTGCGCTGTGATTAATTTTAACTGTCCTGGGATCGGTTTTAGAGACAGCTTTGGGTTTCCTGAGGTAGACGGGCCAGGAATTTTGAGTCTGGTGCATAATTAAAATTGGGTTATCCTTAAGCTCCAAACTTTTTGTAGCATGAAGAAAATACAAGCCAGATAGGTATTATCTACAAACCTTTTTATTCCTCTTGTTGCATCTTTCCCCAGTTTACAGACCCTTTTAAGGTAGGAAAAGAATCTTTCTACCTCAGTTCTTAAATTTAATATTGATTTTTTAGCTGTTCTCCCTTTAGTTTTTAGTTTCCAGTTCTGGTAGTTACCCTTTTTCTTCCCCTTGGTATCTTTTGGCATTTCTCTGATTGGTATGCCTGCTTTAGCTTTGAGTGATTTAGTAATATACTCCACAAGATCTGTATCATCATAACCTTTATCAGCCAATACATAGCCACATCTTTTAAGCCATGGTCTGGCTCTTTTCAAAAGCGGGATAGCTACTTGAGAATCATGAGTTACTCCATCTCCTATTATCAAAGCAATGAGTACTCCTGTTTCAGAATCAATTAAGGCATGGAGTTTAAGGCCCGTGGCTTCTTTATGTCCATTCCAGCCTCCAGACCCAAGTTCTTCATGGCCTGAGTAAGTTTTTACAAAACTACTATCTAAAGCCACTTTTTCTCTTTTTATCAATTTTTCTTTATATGCTTGTTTTATTAAATTGATTAAAAATTTTTGATACACACCTGCTTTAGAGAATTTATTATTGGCCCTGATTAGTGTAGTATGGGAAACTCCTGCCATCTCTGCCACAGTCCGATAATCCCAACCCATTATTTTTTTAATGAGTAGCCAGACAAACAGTATTTGCTTATCATAGCCAATTCTGCCTCCAACAAAAGGTTTTCTGGGACATAGTTTGTCAATCAAAGGGAAGCTCAACCCGACCAGAAACTGTACTTTTTTAGGAAATTTTGGTGTAATATTTAGCAAAAGCAGTTGACACCTCCTAACTGGAGCTTCCGTCTGTTTATTAGTTTGTAGCTACATATTCAGACTAGTCAGCTGCTTTTTTATTGTTAAATCAACTTAAATGTAGTTTTGCACTAAACTC
>JAJYIE010000009.1 GCA_021790255.1 bacterium
ACCATTTCCAGGTAACTTTTTTAATTTTTGGGGGGTTATTTTTTAAAATTTGGGGTAACCCGGAGAGTTTATTTTTATTGCAGGCCCTAGCATCTGCTTTCTCCGGATTTATTTTATTTTTGATTTCCAGGCTGGTTTTACAAAAAACTGCACTTTCAAAAAATGTAGTTTTCTTTTGCAGTCTGGCACTTACTCTAACCTACTTTTTTTCAGTGTCTTTTCAGGCCATGATGACCGATGAATTCCATAACGAGCCATTGGCAGTAGTTCCCCTATTGCTGATGGTTTACTTTCACCTGAAAAAAAATCAGGTGAAGTATTGGCTGTCATTTATTGTTTTGCTTTTAACCAAAGAAATTTACGGACTGCTTGCAATTCCTTTTGCTACCTATGTTTTTTTTAGCAGCCGTGAATATAAAAAGGCTGTTGCCACCGGCCTTCTGGGAACCGCTGCCTTTTTGCTGCTGGTTTTTAAAATCATGCCGGAGCTTGGTGGCAGTTCAGAATATTTCCATTTTGATTCGGGGAATAACCCGTCTCATATGATGAACAAGTTTACAGATAACCCGGCTTTGCTTGCAACAAACTTTTTTGACAATCAGGAAAAAAGGAAAACAATCTTAGTTTCCGTTGCGGACTTCTCCTTCCTGCCGCTGCTTTCACCAACTGGGCTGATTTTGCCGGCGGCAAGTTTGGCTATCCGTTTTTATGATGATACAACCCCTAGGCTTTACGAATTTAATAACCATTACGCAGTGCCGTTTTTACCATTTTTGGCGGTTGGAGCACTTTTCGGCCTGGTTAATTTGTTAAAGTTTAGCAAAAAATCTAAATTGTCTGCTAATGCAGTAGGAATAGGCGTGTCAGTAAGTCTTTTAATTTTGACAGGTAGTCAGGATTTAATTTTACATGGCCCATTAAATTCCTTGGGAAAAAGTAGTTTTTACCGATACTCCGGTGCGCAAAGTGACGCTTTGGAACTGGTTAAAATGGTGCCGCCCGATATTAGCGTGGCCTCCCAGAACTCTTTACTGCCCCATCTGTCTGAACGCCAAAATTTTTATCTGCTGCCGGAAGTGGGCAATGCCCAATATATTGCGGTGGACTTGACAGACGGCCCCAATAAGTTCTCCCCGGCAACCCAGCCAGAAATTAAAAACCTGATAAACGGTTTAATTAAGAATGGTAAATACAAAATAATCTGGCAGCAAAACCAGGCAATTTTACTTCAAAAGATTGATAACCATTTTTAACCCCTTCGGGTTACTCATTTGGTTACCCGGTAAAGGTTGATTGTGCGGTTGTGACCTTTGGGATAAGAAAAAATTAATTTTACCGGCCAGGAGGAGGGAGCTAGGGGATTGGTATTGAGTATCAAATAGACTTTATCTGTCAGTGGTATATATGATAACTCTGTTTGGCTTAAGAATTTACCTCGGGAAAGATTTTCCGATGAGATGACCTCGGCTGACCCGACATTATAAAGACGAGAGAAGGCCCAGGCGTTTTGGGCGTTGTTTTCAGCAAAAACAACTGCAGGTTCAGTTTTGGAAAGTTCTACCAGTTTGTTGGCAATTTGCCGGTCTCCTTCCCCGGAGGTCCAGTCCTCAAAGTATTGTTGTGTGTCTTCCAGAGCCAGTGGTGCTTTTTGTGGGTTGGTCAAAAGCTGTAAATCAAAGTTGCCGGATGGTATCAGAACTAAAACCAGTAATAGACCCGCCAGTAATCTGTTAACACTGAACAGCCGGTTGAACAAAAATGCCGAAATAAGCGCAACGGGAGGACTAAGCGGGTAAAGGTGCCGAGGAAAGAAATTGGCGGAAAATATACAATCCAGGAGAGTTACTGAAATTATCCAAAATACCAACCAAATTGCTCGGATATTTTTGATAAGAACTGCATATAAAGCTGCAGCCAGAGCAGTAATGAGAAATGGCAGAGTCAGGTAAACATTGGTCCACCAATTTACTCGCCATAAATTAATCTTTAGGTGGGCAAGGGCAGCGGATACAGAACCGTTTGATGAAGAAATAAATTTATCGGAAAATCCTTTGGCCAGGGGAAGGTAAAAAACGGCGAGAAAAAGCGCCAAAAATATTAGCACCGCGGCCAGATTAGAAAAAAGCCAGCGCCATCTTTTATGGATATCCCGGATGTTGTAGATGAACGGTAGGGTGAAAATGGCCGGGAAGGTTACCACTGCTAAGGGTTTGGTAAAGAAAGAAACCCCCAGAGCTGCTGAAGTTAGAAAAGCCTGGCCGGGAGCAATTTTACCGTTAAATTTTCCCTCAACAGTGTTCTTAATTATCAAGTAAAGAGCCAGCATGGTGAGAAAGTTTGTAAAGGAATCCAGAAGGAACATCCGGCTTTGTAAAAAATTAAGCGGCAGCAACAGATAAATTACGGCAGCGAGTATGCCTGCTCTCCTGCTTAATAAAATCCGGCCAGTTTGGTAAACCAACCCGGCTGTCGCCAAATCAGCAAAAACGGAGAAACTGCGGCCCAAAACCAGCGGGTTTATTAAATTGAAAGTGATTTTTTGTAAAAATGCCTGTAGCCAGATTACAATTGGCATGACCCCAAAGGTAATGGAATTAAAAGCTGCGGCCGGATTATTCTGAAACTTATCTGCCAGATATAAATAAAGAGCCTCATCGCTAAAAACTGGCATTGATAAAAGATTGTAGAAACGGATAATTGCAAGCAGTGCAAATATAATAGTCAGGATGTAAGACAAATTTTGCCGGAAGCGATGCATGGCGATAAAATTGTATCAGGTAGCCGTAACCCCGGCAAATTTTTATTGCACACAAATCAGGTGAGCATTTTATGTGCCGCAACCTCTTTGCTATACTCTAGCTTATGGATATTGAAGAACTGATTAAAAACGGCACTTACCCCAGAAGTTACCGAAAATGTACCTTGGAATATTCACTCAATCCAGCGGTGGCATATGCCATGAATGTTTTGTCGCAGCCGGGTAAGAAAGATAAGGTGTTGGATCCATTTTGCGGTTCGGGCACTATTTTGACCGAAAGGCAACTGCTGAAACCATGCATTTGCGTGGGGGTGGATATTGACCCACGGGCGCTTAGGTGTGCTGAGAAAAATGTCCGGGCAGCCGGTGTTGAAGTTGAACTGCGGCGTGGTGATATTACGACCAAAAAGTTTCCGGAAGGTTATTTTACTAAGATAATTTCTAATCTGCCCTACGGAATCCATTCCGGTTCCAGAGGGAAAAACATCCGGCTGTATCAATTCATGGCAGACAAAATGGTTAACTGGCTGCGGGTTAGTGGTTCAGCAATTTTTGTAACGAATGCCAAGGCCTTGTTGAGGAATACATTTTCCCACAACCCGAGCTGGGAATTAGTGTCCGAAACCCCTCTTCAAATCAGCGGGCTAAACCTGTCTGTTTTTATCTTCCGGCGGCTCAGGTAACTCAACCAGCAGAACTTGCCTTTTTGCTGCGTAAAATTTAAACTTGTAGGTAGAAAGAAGAGTTATGCTGTACTCGGAGCATGTTAGTTTTGGTTTAAAGAGTGGGGTAATCTTTAAAGATAAACAAGGCCAATCGCTGCAATTTTCCCAGGCATTCAGGAAAATTATCAATCGCCTGTATAATTATATTTTGGATATGGAATTGTTTATCGTCCGGCTGGCAGGATCTGTGCCGTTTCATTTTTTCCGTAAGCTGGTATATCTCGGAGCAGGGGTGAAAGTTGGTTCCGGTTCACATCTTCACATGGGTACCCAGTTTTTTTACCCAGCGGGTGTAGAGATTGGCCGGGGGACAATTATCGGCCAGAACGCTTTTTTGGATGGCCGGGACAGCCTGATCATAGGCAACAATGTTGATATCGCTTCCGATGTGCTGATTTACAATTCAGAACATGATCTTAACGCTGAAGATTTTCACGCGACCATAGCTCCGGTGGAAATCGGAGATTTTGTTTTTATAGGCCCGCGGGCAATTATTTTGCCGGGGGTTAAGATAGGCCGGGGTGCGGTTGTGGCAGCTGGGGCGGTGGTAGTGCATGACGTGCCTGAGTATGCTATTGTTGGGGGAGTACCGGCAAATGTTATCGGTGAGCGAAAGCTGAAAGACCTGCATTACCGGCTGGGCCGGGCCCGCCTGTTTCAATGATAACGAAAATTATTTTGGCTTGTGTTTCCCTGGTACTGCTGATCTATATGGCATGGCCGCAGCCTGCTTCAGTAGAAGATTTTGCCGTTTTACCCAATTCGGTGAGATCCACTCTGGACGGCGATGTCTGGCAGGTGCCGAATGTGAAAGCTTATTTTTCCAATAACTTCCGCAGTTTCGTGACTGATTTATACCGGGCAGATTATCAAAAGCTGACCGGATTTCCCTTTCCTCCCCTACGCTTAAATTATCCTCCGGAATTTGCCTTCACGGCAATTAAAGATCAAACCCAAAGCACTTATCTGGAGGAAATGGTTTATCCCCTGCGGGGATCTCTTTTTGTCAATGGTTATGAGCCGTTTCTGCAGGATGGCTCGCCGCGTTTTCGGGGAGCGGTTAAAATGGTAGCCGGAGGACAATGGTTTATGACTAAAGCAACGATCCGCTATTACCCTTCACCGCTGTGGGTGAGACTTCTGGTTTGGGGAGGAATAAACATGGCAGTGTTTTTATTATGGAAAGGATTTCGGACGGTAAGACATGGATGATTTGACAATCGTGATTATCAGTTATAACACTAAGGAGTTGACAATTGAATGTCTGCGCAGCATTTTCAGTAAAAAATGGCAAGCTAAATTTAGTGTCTTCGTGGTGGATAATGCCTCAACGGACGGGTCTCCCCAGGCCGTTAAAAAAGCTTTCCCGAAAGTGCGTCTCGTTAGGCTCGAGCGCAATTTGGGGTTTGCCCGGGGTAATAATCTGGCGCTACGCAAGGCTAAATCAGCGTATTACCTGCTTTTAAATTCCGATACTGAGGTTACCATCGGCTCAATTGACAACCTGCTGCAGTTTGCCCGAAACAGCGATTTCGCGATTGCCTCATGTAAACTGCTGAATAAAGACGGAACTTTCCAGCCTAACGGGGGGCAGCTTCCAAATTTTTGGCCGATGTTTCTTTGGCTCTCTGGGCTGGATGACATGGTGAACAAATTTAAGACAGTAGATTCATACCAGGCAGGGAATGAAAAATATTACCGCAGCGGCCGGGAGGTGGGTTGGGTTTCGGGGTCAGTGATGCTGATAAGGGGGGACGTGTTTAAAAAAGTCGGTTATCTGGATGATAAGATTTTTATGTACGGGGAAGATGTGGAATTTTGCTGGCGGGCCAAAAGGTCCGGTTTTGATGTAGGCTGGACTGATCAGGCGACGGTTTTCCATCTGGGCGGTGCCAGTTCAACACAGCCCAAGCTAAAACAGTGGGCGGGTGAGTTTCGGGGCTTGCTTTATATTTACCGCAAATATTATGGCAGAGTTGCCGCTTTACTACTAAGGTTCCTGATTTATATTTTTGTGGTGGCCAGAATGCTTGGCTTTGCACTGAAGCGAAGATTCAGTTACAGTAGAACGTATGGCAAAGTTCTTGTCAATATATAATAAATACTTATTCGGGCTGCTGATATTTTTGCTGGTTTTTATACCGCTTTTTCCCAAATTCCCGGCAGTCAGTGTGAAAGGTACATTTGTGGCTATCCGCTGGGAAGATTTTGTTATCGCCGCGGTTTATTTAAGCTGGGGAATTTTTTTGCTGCTTTCGGGAATGATTAAAGCTCTACTTAAAGATAGACTGGTTCAGTTGATGCTGATCTTCTTCTTTCTCGGAGGGCTTTCTCTTTTCTCAGCCGTTTTTTTGACTCATACAGTGGTGCCCCATTTAGGCCTGCTTCACTTATTCCGCCGGATAGAAATGATGATGCTGATGCCTTTTGCCTGGTGGGTGGTGAGGAGTAAAAAACAACTGCAGGTTTGTCTGGCAACATTAGGATCGACACTTTTTGCAGTTAATATTTATGCTCTGGGGCAGCAATATTTAAATTGGCCGGTTATTTCCACAACCAACTCAGAATTTTCCAAGGGCCAGGTTTTATATTTGACGAACGGAGCCCGTGTCAGTTCAACATTTGCCGGATACTATGACCTGGCGGTGTTTTTGGTAATGGCCCTGGCGATTTCGGCGGCTTTATTTTTTGCCGTCAAAAAATATTTGCTTCGTGGGGCAGTGGCAGGGTTGAGTGCACTTTCGTTTGTTATTTTAGTGATGACAGCAGCCCGTCTGTCTTTTGTAGCGGCTCTAGCAGGGGTTATGGCCTCTTTAATCCTGGTGGGAAAGAGGCTGTTTGTCGGCCTGGCAGTTTTAGTGGCAGTTCTTGCTCTTCTTTATCCGTCGCAACTTCGTGACAGGTTTGTCTCTACTATAACCGTAAATCTTCTGGACAAGGGAGCAAGGTACACTACCACTAATCCCGGCAAAAACGCCCTCAGCCAGTTGAATTTGCCAAATGTGGTTACGAACGCTGCATCCTCGTCATCATTTTTAGGTGCAACTACCTCTGCCGGCATCCCCCGTGATGTTGTTCCCGGGGAGCCGGTGAATACAATCCAGCTTGGGGTTTACCGCTCCTTTGAAATCCGGCTAAATGTGGAGTGGCCTCGGGCTCTGCGCGCTCTGGAGAAAAACGCACTTCTTGGAACAGGCTATTCCTCAATTGATTTGGCGACTGATAATGACTACCTACGGTCACTTGGCGAAGTGGGGATCTTGGGAACAATTGCTTTCGTGTTGGTCGTCTGGGAAAGCAGTCGGCGCGTATGGTTTCGGTACAAAAACGGTGATAAGCTGACCAGGTATTTTTCCGCCGGGGTGCTGGCTATGATTGCCGCCTTTGCTTTAAATGCAACGTTTATTGATGTATTTGAAGCCTCCAAGGTTGCGATGCTATTTTGGCTGATTTTAGGAATTGACTTGGGACTTAAGGTGAAAGATGAGCAAGTTTTTTAATCTTTTAAAGGATACCCGGTTCTGGCTGGTTCTAATTTTAGTGGCAGCCTTTTGGGTTCGCCTTTATAAAATCGACAATCCGGTAGCCGACTGGCATTCCTGGCGCCAGGCCGATACGGCTGCTGTGGCCAGAAATTTTTATAAAGACGGTTTCAATCCCTTTGTTCCAAAATACGATGATATGTCAGGAGTTGCAGAAAACCCTGTACCCAACCCCGGCCGTTACCGCTTTGTTGAGTTTCCCATTTATAACTCTCTGGCCTATTTCCTGTATGTTTTGAACGGAGGTGTAAATGAAGAACTGGCCCGGTTGGTTTCAATATTTATGTCACTTGGATCAACCGTATTTATTTATGTGATCGTTAAACGGTACTGGGGAGCGGCAACTGCTCTGCTTTCTGCCTTTGTTTTTGCCTTTTTACCTTACAACATTTACTTCTCGCGGGTAATTCTGCCTGAACCTACACTGATATTTTTTAGCTTGGGAATGTTTTACTTCACAGACAGATGGATTAATGAAGGAGGTCGGAAATTCTATGCTACCAGCCTGCTGTTTGCCATCATTGCTTTTTTAATTAAACCGATGGCAGTATTTTACTTGCTCCCGCTGATTTATACCTACTACCGCAAGGAAGGAAAGTTATGGCCGATCCCGAATAGATATTTTGCGTGGGCTATTTTGGCAGTGTTGCCCTTGGGTCTTTGGAGAATTTGGATATTGCAGCACCCGGAGGGAATTCCGGCTTCAAAGTGGTTGTTAAACGGCAACGGAATCAGGTTTAAACCGATCTTTTGGCAATGGATTGTCGAAAACCGTTTCGGACAAGAGATTCTAACTGCCTTTGGGACGGTTCTTTTCTTCCTTGGATTGTTAAAGAAAGCCGGCAAGGAGGGGTTAGTTCTACACCTCCTTGCTCTTTCGTCGTTTCTCTATCTGATTATCTTCGCAACCGGCAACGTGCAGCATGACTATTATCAAATTTTAATTATTCCTGCATTAGCAATTTTTATGGCCCGGGGGACAATTTTGCTGCTGGAGGGAATAAACGGCTTTGTCCCCCGTATCTGGACTATCCCTCTGGCAGTTTTGTTTTTTGTAATGACTTTCTACTCAGGCTGGGGGGTGGTGAAGGGATTTTATCAGATTAACAACCCGAGTATTGTTGAAGCGGGAAAAGCTGCTGACAAAATTTTGCCCAAGGATGCGGTGGTAGTGGCCCCTTATGATGGCGATACCGCCTTTTTATATCAGACTAACCGTCCGGGCTTTCCGGTAGTACCTTTACCGATTAAGGATCTGATTGATAAATTCGGGGTTAAATACTACATATCTGTAAACTATGACGCTAAGACTAAGTGGGTTATGAGAAAATATACTGTTTTAGAAAGTAACCCAAAATTTGTCATTGTAGACTTGACCCGGGAAAAACCTAACTTTGATTACATAGGCAATCCGGAGCCCGCTGATTAACCATGCGTATTTTAATGCTTACTCCTTATCTACCGTATCCGACAAACTCGGGTGGCCAAATTAGGTCAAATAATTTAATTAAACATTTATCCAAAAAACATGAAATTACACTTTGTTCACTGGTAAAAAACGAGGTGGACAAAAAGTACATTGAAAAACTGAAACCATTCTGTAAGAAGGTTTATGTTTTCAAGCGCCCTGCAAGACCATGGACACTTCCAAATATAGTAAGGACAGGTTTTAGCGCTTTGCCGTTTTTGGTTATCAGAAATTTTTCCCAAGAAGAAAAAAAAGCTCTGCCAAATATTATTGCTGATGGCAACTTTGATATTATCCACGCTGAGACTTTTTACGTTAGTCCTCATATTCCAAAAACAAATATCCCTACTGTCTTGGTAGATCAAACGATTGAGTACCAGGTTTACCAGCATTATGTAAAAAACTACCACTTTCCTTTTTTGCGGCCACTGTTATATATTGACGTTTTCAAGATTAAATACTGGGAGAGTTACTATTGGAAAAAGGCTGCACAAGTTGTGGCAGTATCAGAAAGGGATGCAGAAATAATGAAGCAGACTGTGCCGGGGTTGAAAGTGGACGTGGTCCCCAACGGAGTCGGTGATGATTTTTCCCAAAAAATTCCGATGCACTTTGGAAAAACCCTGCTTTTTATGGGAAATTATGCTTGGCTACAGAACTCTGAGGCGGCCAGAATTTTAGCTAAAGAGGTTTTTCCACTGATTAGAGAGAAGATTCCGGAAGTCAAACTTGTGATTGCCGGTCAGTTCACAAATAAAATCGGAGATCTTCTGACAGATAATATTGAGATTAAAGACATAGCCGTTGATGATATTGGAAGTGTACAGCATTATTACCGAACCTGTGGGGTTTTGGTCACACCTTTATACGGCCCCGGTGGCACAAGGTTAAAAATACTCAGTGCCATGTCTTCTATGTTGCCTGTGGTTACCACAAAAGTCGGTATTACAGGTATTAATGCCACAAACCGGGAAAATGTTTTAATAGGAGAGTCGCCGAAAGAATTGGCGCATTTAGTTGCAGAAATATTGAATGACAGAAAGTTTTATCAGAGAATTGCTTTGAATGCCCGTAAGTTTGTTGAAGCGAATTATTATTATGAGGCGATCGCAGAGAAGCTGAGTAATATTTATGAGGAAGTGAGGATGTAGAAGGTGTTTAAATTATCTACTGTGACTGTAAATTATAACGGCGGAGATTTTATTGTGGACTGTATAAAGGCATTGTTGGTAGAGTCAAATGGTGTGACATTGGATATTTGGGTGGTCGATAATGCTTCTACTGATGGCAGTAAAGAAAAATTGAAAAAGGTCTTTACGAAAATACACTTTATTGAGAATAAAGAAAACCGGGGGTTTGCTGCAGCGAACAATCAGGCTTTAAGGAAAATTAAGAATGAATACATTTTGATGATTAATCCAGATACACGGGTTGAAAAGGGCACACTAAATTTCATGTTAAATTTTATGGAGGAAAATTCACAAGTTGGAGTATCCACCTGTAAGGTGGTCCATAATGACGGATCGCTAGACTGGGCTTCTCACCGCGGCTTACCAACCCCTTTGGCCTCGCTATTATATTTTTTGGGCAATGATAAGTTTTACCATCTTTCAGACCGGGATATGAGTGAAGCTCACGAAGTTGACGCGGTTTCCGGATCTTTCTTTCTGACGCGCAAAAGCGTGCTTAATAAAGTAGGATTATTCGATGAAGCATACTGGATGTATGCAGAAGATATTGACCTTTGTTACAGGATTAAACAGGAGGGATATAAAATAATGTATGTTCCTAAGGTGCAGGTTTTGCATCTTAAGGGGGCAAGTTCGGGAATAAAAAAACACAGCAGTGAAATTAGCTCAGCCACTCGGGCTTCAAAGCAGCGGGCTTTCAATGCTTTTTATCAAACCATGAAAATTTTTTACCGGAAAAACATGGCTAAAAATTACCCCTTTTTCGTTAACTGGTTGGTCTATTTAGGAATAGATATGCGCCAATTTTTAGCAAAAAGAAAAATGGCGGTATAAATGAAAATTGTTATTGACGGGAGGCTTTGGACGGAAACCGGACCGGGTAGGTATATCCGCAACCTGGTTTGGAATTTGCAGAAGATTGATGGGTATAATGAATACTTTGTCCTGCTGTTAAAAAAAGATTTTGAAAGGGTTGAGCTGTCCGGTAATTTCCACAAAGTATTGGCTGATTTCCGCTGGTACACCGTTGCTGAACAGTTGAGGCTACCGAAAATCATTAAAGAAGTAAATCCGGACCTCGTCCACTTCCCTCATTTTAATGTTCCGCTTTTATACCGTGGTAAATATATAGTTACCATCCATGACTTAATTCATCACCATTTTCAGATGAAAAGAGCTACAACCCACAACCTTCTAATCTATAAAATTAAAACAATTGGTTACAAAAGAGCGTTCAGGACAGCCGTAAAAAAATCAGCTGCGATAGCCGTCCCGTCTGAGTTTGTAAAAACCCAGTTGGTAGGGGAATATAAAGTAAAGAGGGAAAAGATAACTGTTACTTATGAGGGAGTTGAGGAGTCACTGGTTAATTTATTGCACCAGGTAAAAGATAAGGAGTTTAAAAAAGTATCCCGAAAGCTAAATTTTGCAAAACCATATTTCTTTTATGTCGGGAATGCACATCCCCATAAAAATCTTCCGCGACTCATAAATGCGTTTAATAGATTTCGGCAAAGTCATCCTAATTTTTGGCTGGTTTTGGCTGGGCCGGAGCATTCTTTTTGGCAGCAGATTAAGAAGGAACACATTGCGGAAAATGTAATTTTTGCCGGGTATGTTTCTGACCGGGAGCTGGTAGCACTTTATCGAAATGCCGAAGCTTTTATCACCGCTTCCCGGGAAGAGGGGTTTGGCATCCCTCTTTTGGAGGCGATGGCCTGTGGCTGTCCGGTAATTTCATCAAACTCCGCTTCACTTCCTGAAGTCGGCGGAAACACCGTTCTATATTTTGATCCTTTGAAAGAAGACGAGATGGTATCGTCAATGGAAAAACTTACCTCAGACAACAAATTAAGGAAAATGTTAATAAAAGAAGGGCTGCAAAGATCTAAGCTGTTCAGCTGGAAAAAAATGGCTCGGGAAACTCTGGAGGTATACCAAAAAGCAATTGACAGTTAAGTTTTTTCTGCAACTCTAAGCTTGCCGCTGCGGCTCCGGGGGTTAGTAGTAATCTCTTCCTCCGATGGTTCAACGGGTTTTTGAGTAATAATTTTTAACGAGTTCTTTTTTTGTTCATTTAAGAAAAAATTCTTTACAATCCGATCTTCCAGTGAGTGGAAACTGATAATTACCATTCTGCCTCCGGGCTGCAGCAGAGAAAGTGCTTGAGGTAGTGCTTTCTCTAAACTGCTCAGCTCGTCGTTCACGGCAATCCTCAGGGCCTGAAATACTCTGGTTGCTGGGTGAGTTCGGTCAGAACGGCTACGCGGCCGAACGGATAATATAATTTGCGCTAACTGGTTAGTGGTAATAATCGGTTTCTGCTTTCGGGTTTCAACAATTTTTCGGGCAATTGGCCGGGCAAACCGCTCTTCGCCGTATTTCCAGAAAAGGTCAGCTATCTCTTTTTCATAAAGCCCGTTGATCAAATCTTTGGCATTTAAGCCTTGGGTCGGGTTCATTCGCATGTCCAAAGGAGCTTCAGTATTAAAACTAAAACCACGCTCTGCCGATTCCAGTTGGTGAGTAGAAACTCCCAAGTCAAAAAGAATTCCGGAAACCCGGGAAATATGGGATGTTTGGGTTATTTGGGAAAGATCAGAGAAGTTTCCCTGGTAAAGAATCAGATTTTCTGACTTTGCTGCTAAACAATTACTGCTATGGGTAATTGCTAAACCGTGTTTTTTGGCAACTTCCAGGATAGCATCCGGATCCAGATCAATCCCTAAAACCTTACCGTCAGCCTGCAGTATCCCTTCTGTGTGTCCGCCTCCGCCAAGATTGCAGTCGATATACCGGTGTCCGGGTTTAATCTGCAGGTAACTTAAAACCTCCTGCAACATAACCGGTGTGTGATAATCACTCATATAAGGATATTTTAAGGCAAATTGTGCCTTTATGCTAAAATTATCTTAGATTTATGGATTAATCCACCTTTCTTTGAAAAACATGAGTCCGCTTCGCCACACCACTACAGAACCTTCCGTCGAGAAAAGCAGAAATTCAAGGTATTTTTTCGCCCTCAATATCGGCTTGTCAGAAATTACAGCGGCGATATGGCAACCGGTTGCAGACCGGGTCAAAATTCTGGGGCAGGCAGTTGTACCTTACCGGGATAAAGAGGAGTTATCAGAAAAATCACATCACATCTTAAACAGGCTGGTGGGTGACCTGGAGATTAAGCCGCAGGAAATTCTTTTTGGCGTGCCGGACAGCTGGTGCGTCGGTGATGCCCTGAAAGAACCTTACCTGCGCTTGCTGCAAAAAATGATTAGTGAATTCGGCTTAAAATCGCTGGCTTACGTGACCACGATCAGCGCCATCTCTTACCTGATTCAAAAAAAGGAAAATGCTCTTCCGGATGCGGTTTTGTTGGGGTTAGGAGATTTTGTGGAAGTTACCTTGCTAAGAAACGGCGAAACAGTCAAGAGCTGGAACTTTAAGCAGTCAGGCCATCTTTTTGAAGATATTGAAAAAACCGTCAGGGAACTTATATCGGGAGGATCTTTGCCCTCGCGTTTGTTGATATATTCAACAAAGAGAGGGATGGATATGCAAAAGATTAAGGATGAACTGACCTCTTTTAACTGGATGCAAAGCCTGCCGTTTTCTGAAGTTGAAATTTTAGGGGAGAATGTTAATCTGGAAGCAATTGTCTTGGCGGGAGTGGTTGAGAATGATTCCGGCGCCGGTTCCAGCATAGGTGAACTTTTGTTGACAATACCTTGTCTGGCTGACTCAGTTAAGAACCGTCTGTTCCACTCAAACAGGTTGGTTTTAGCGGGGGCAGTGTTTTTAATTCTTCTGACCGGTTTCGAGATGCGTGGTGTTTTATCAAAACAATCAGGGCAGCAGCTTGACACATCCGGGTACACAGAAATTCATACTGACACCCCCTCCCCTGTAGCTGACAATACCAAAAATCAGAATTTTCCCGATTATTCAACAAACAATTCCCAGGTGACGGTAAGCCCCACCAGCACACTTGCACCGACCAGAGCACCTTCGCCGACACCATGTGCTGCCTCATCAACTGCTGATGCTGGGCATTCAACGCTTTCTGCCGATCCGTCCTCCGCTCCCGCGAATAGTTCCGGCAAATTGGTTATTACAGTCAAAATTGCGGACAATTGTGGCAATCTCTTATCAGGTGCAGTGATAAACCTCTCCACGTCCGATTCCACTGCCACTTTTTGGCCGGCAAATTCCGGGTCAAATATCACTAACTCTTTGGGACAAGCGCAGTTTGATATGACATCGGCAACTGCCGGAACCGATCAGATAAATGTCCAGTCGCAACTTAAGGGAACAACAGTGCTGATGGATAATTTAGGCAGCGTAACTTTCAGTAGTGTAACGCCGACTTCCTCACCCACTCCGACACCAACGCCAAACCCGACCCCGACACCTTAAAATATGATAGCGGATGAAAATTTTTACCACCGTTCTCCATGTATTCCTGAACACTATTCTGCCCGAGGGGCAGCGGTCAAAAAAGACAACCGGCCAGATGGTTTAATGTTGATAATCTACCACCATTTTTTTGGAAAGAACAAAAAGACTTAATTGAGGGAAACAAAGAAAAAAAATTAAACACTTAATTGAATGGAAGAAA
Organism: bacterium; assembly: GCA_021790255.1. Lineage (GTDB taxonomy): Bacteria > Patescibacteriota > Microgenomatia > Daviesbacterales > UBA10151 > JAJYIE01. The sequence goes on from JAJYIE010000009.1 coordinate 14,299, forward strand.
AATTAAAAGTAGCGTTGATTCATGATGATTTGGTGCAGTGGGGCGGGGCCGAGAGAGTTTTGGCAGTGCTGGCGGAAATTTTTCCGGATGCTCCGATCTACACCTCCGTTTATGACTGGGACAACCCACTAATCACCAGCCACTTTCCAAGAGAGAGAGTGAGGACATCCTTTATCCAAAAAATTCCCGGCTGGAGAAGTTTTTACAAAGCATTGTTTTTTCTGCACCCCCTCTCTTTTGAAAGCTTTGATTTTACCGGCTACGATTTAGTTTTTTCCCAAACTACTCGTTTTGCCAAATCAATAATTACCAAGCCGAAAACAGTGCACGTTTGCTACTGCCATACGCCCCCCCGTTTTCTTTGGCACTTCTCCGGCGAAAAACCGCCGGCGATTTTATCACTCTTACTGAACACATTTAGAATTTATGACCAGGCCAGCAGCCAAAGAGTCGATTTTTGGTTGGCCGGCTCAAAGAATGCCCAAAAAAGGCTGAAGAAAATTTACCGTGTAGAGTCGGAGCTGCTATATCCTTTTGTTGATACCGACAGCTTTCAGGATACTGAACCTTTTGACGGGGGATATCTTCTAGTAGTGTCCCGACTGAATGGGTACAAGCGGGTGGACTTGGCTGTGAAAGCAGCAACTAAGCTGAGGTTGCCGCTAAAGATTGTCGGCGTCGGTCCGAAAGAAAATGATCTTCGGAAAATGGCCGGCCCGACAGTGGATTTTGTGGGACGTGTCAGTGAGATCACTTTACGTGATCTACTTTCAGGCTGCCGGGCGCTACTGGTGACGGCGGAGGAAGATTTCGGCCTGACTCCCCTGGAAGCGATGGCTTGCGGTAAGCCGGTCATCGCTTTCGGACAAGGCGGGGTTTTAGAAACTGTAGTTGAGGGTAAAACAGGGTATTTTTTTGCTGAGCAAAACGAGGATGCGGTGCTTGACGCCTTGGCCAAGCTGGACAGAAAAGGTTATAATCAAAAAGAATGCTTAAGAGTGGCTCAGCAGTTCTCGAAGACGCAGTATATCCGGCAGTTCCGGAAGTTATTAGCGCCTCGGTTGGATATGAAGTCTTAAAACGGCTCCTGGATATATTTGGGTCAATTATAGGCATATTAGCATCTTCTCCGATAATGATTTTTACTGCTATTTTTATTAAGCTAAATTCTTCCGGCCCGATCTTAGCTGATACCCCAAAAAGAGTTGGTAAAAATGGGAAGCTTTTTAGGATCTACAAGTTCCGCTCGATGGTGGTAGGAGCTCATGATTTATTGCATAAAGACCCCCGCTTTAAAGATTTGCTTGCAAAATACAACCGAAACAGCTACAAACTGACGATTGATGAAGACCCCCGTATTACGGGGGTAGGCAGAATTATCAGGAAAACTTCTATAGATGAGTTGCCGCAGTTGTTTAATATTTTTAAGGGAGAAATGAGTTTAGTTGGGCCAAGGGCTTATTACCCTTTTGAGCTGGAAGAGCAGCAGAAGAAATACCCGGGCTCGGAAAAGTATGTTAAAATAATTTTGTCTTCAAAGCCGGGTTTGACCGGTGAATGGCAGGTTTCCGGGCGAAGTGCTATTAATTTTGACAAAAGAGTGCAGATTGATGCCAGGTATGTTCAGAGAAAATCCTTTTTTTATGATGTCTGGATTATCCTCAAAACTGTCCCCGCAGTGATTCTCGGGACGGGTGCAATTTAATATTTATGGCCCTGACCAATTTGAACCGCCAACTGAATACCCTTCGCCAAGCCGATCTTAAAAAGAGCCGGCGCTCTTCCCGTCGCAGGCTGAATATCATCTTGGCGGTGGTGTTGTTTTTGCTTGTTGGTGTTGTCTGGCCGGGTTGGAATATTTATCATTCTTCAAGAAAGCTTCTTGCCGTAAGCACCCAATTGAGTGCTGCTGCCAAAACTGAAAATTTAGATCAGATTAAGCCGGAACTTGCTGTCAGCAAGCAGTCAATGAACGATTTGAACGGGTCCTTAAACTGGCTGATTTGGCTGCGGGTAATTCCTTTTGTGGGAGGATACTACAGTGATGCTAAGCATTTTGCCAATGCAGCATCAGATGAAATGACAGCAGCAGAAACAGTCGTAGAGGTGCTTGAGCCGTACAAGGGAGAACTCGGGCTAACTGGCCAGGCGATCACCGGTCAGGACAGGGTGGCTCAGATGGTAAAAATCATGGATAAGTTGTTGCCCTCGCTGGATAAAATTTCACCTTCACTTCAAAAGGCCAGCAATGAGGTGGCAGGGATTGACACCGGCAAATACCCCGGCTCACTGGCCGGCAAATCACTGCGGCCTCGGATAGAAGAAGTCAGGAATTTAATTATCGCGGCAAATTCTGCAGTTTCAGATAACCGCCAACTGATTGAACTCCTGCCCGATGCCCTGGGAGAAAGCAAGCCGAAGACCTACCTGCTGCTTTTTCAAAATGATAAAGAGCTGCGGGCTACAGGCGGCTTTATTACGGCCTATGCATTTTTAAAGCTGGATAAAGGACACCTTTCCACAACTACCTCTGATGATATTTACCGGCTGGATGAGCAGCTGTTGAAAGCGTGCCAAACCAAAATTTGCCCCCTGACACCGCCTGCTCCGATCGTAAAATATCTCCCGGAGGTTGACGGGAAACCCCGCACTGCCTGGTCGCTTCGTGACTCCAATATTTCCCCGGATCTGCCCACTTTTGCCCAGGAATTTGAAAGGATGTATGCCATGCTGGGGCAGGGGCTGCCGTTTGACGGGATTATTACTATTGATACGCAGGTTGTGGAGGAGCTGATTGCTGCAACCGGCCCGATTGAGGCTGGAGGCACAACATATAGCGCCCAAACTGACCCTCGCTGCAACTGTCCCGATGTAATTTATGAGTTAGAGCATTATGCTGAAATTGCCTCACAAGGAGAAGCTGGCCGTAAAGCTATTTTGGGGGATTTAATGCAGCAGCTTTTGGCGAAGGTGCTGGGAGCCGGAGTTACAAAACTTCCGGAATTTGCCGACGTTGCCTTTAACCTGGCCAACGATAAACACATTATGTTTTATATGCACAACGACCAGCTGGAACAAGCGTTGTCCCAACTCGATTGGACCGGGGAAATACACAGAACAAACGGCGACTATCTTCATATTAACGACTCAAATTTTGCCGGTGGTAAATCCAACCTTTATGTTGATGAAACTGTAACTGATGATATCAGCATAAGCTCCGGTGTGGCCAAACATACCCTGACTATAAAGTATGAAAATCCGCAGCCGTTTAATACCTGGCTTAATGGAATACTTCGTGATTACGTCCGTATTTATGTTCCGGAAGGAAGTCAGCTGGTTTCATCAGACGGGTCAGATGTGATAGTGACAACACAGAACGACGCCGCGCTGGGCAAAACTTATTTTGAGGCGTTTATTACAGTCCGGCCGCAAAATTCACGGATTTTATCATTTACTTATACTGCTCCGGTGCAAATAACCGGCGGTAAATATCCCCTGCTTGTCCAAAGGCAACCAGGCGCCAAGGACCACCACTATATTATTAAAATCAACGGCAGTAAAAAAGCTGAATTCGATTTAAGTGCGGATAAACAGCTCAATTTGAGCTTTTAATTCAGAATAGGTATCTAATCGTCTTCGTTCAAATCCGTCATGATTTCTCCTAAGTCAGCCCACGGCAAGCTGTCACCTATTGTTTGCATGTCATCCTCATCTGTTTCAGTCACTGTAGTGAAACTAATGGGTTTAAGGTCAGAGGACAATAGTGCTATAAAACTGCTTAGCTGCTCCACAGTATTGATGTCGCTCAAAAAATCCCGGATGTTCCGGATATCATCCTTGCTGACCGCCTGTAATCCACGCTCTCGTTCGTTGCTCATAGACTATAGGATAATGTAATTGTACCACTTGCTAAAAATATGCAAATTTCAGGGTCCTAAAGAGGTATAATACTCTCGATATGCCGGCATTTACTACTGAGGGAATTATTATCAAGCGCCGGAATTTCGGGGAAGCTGACCGGATTCTCACCATGCTCACTCCTTTCCGGGGAAAGATAACAGTGATGGCCAAGGGAGTACGCAGGATTACATCCCGCCGCGGCGGTAACGTTGAGCTTTTAAATAGGGTTAACCTGCACCTTTTCCAAGGTTCCGGTATGCCGGTTTTAAGTGAGGCGGAAAGTGTTGAAACTTATGATAAGTTAAAAAGTGACTTGGTGCTTTCTTCATATGCCTCACATATTATGGAGCTTTTGGACAGGCTGATTGCGGAAAACCAGGCTAACCCTGAGGTCTATCAACTGGCTAAAGCAGCGCTGGATATCTTGCAGGAAAATCCCCGCCAGGTATTTATCCGGGCCTTTGAAGTAAAACTTTTGTCCATACTGGGGTTTTGGTCTTTAAGCCAGGTAGAAACTTCAGCGGAAACTAAGAATTTACTGGAAAAATTAGGCGATAGCGACTGGCTAACAATCAGCCGCCTTAAGATAAGCAAAGAGCAGGCTCTGGAAGTGGAAAGGATATTAAGATATTATATAGAAAAGGTTTTGGAGTCTTCGCTGAAAAGTGTGCAGATAATCCAAAAACTGAAGGATAAGAAATAGAGGTAGTCCCTCGACTCGCCCGAGTGTAACCGAAGGGCTCGCTCGGGATGCCGAAGAAATTTATGAACTTTTAATTTCTTTGCCAAAACAGCTAAAAGAAATCATGGATGACAATTTGCTGGAAAAAGTAGTGGCTCTTTGTAAAAGGCGGGGATTTGTTTACCCCGGTTCGGAAATTTACGGCGGACTGGCCGGAACCTGGGACTATGGTCCGATGGGATCGCTCCTTAAGAAAAATCTCAAGGATATTTGGTGGAAGGATATGGTACAGATGCGGGATGACGTTGTCGGAGTTGATACCGCCATTATGATGAACAGACGTGTTTGGGAGGGATCGGGTCACACACAATTTTTTACCGATCCTTTGATTGAGTGCAAAATTTGCCACCAAAGATTCAGGGAAGATAAGCAGGAGCTGGTAGCAGAACATGAAAAATCTCATGTTGGACAAAAAGTCGAATGGACAGAACCACGGACCTTTAACCTTTTGGTAAAAGCGTATCTCGGGGTAATTGAAGGGTCCCAAAATGAAATATACCTGAGAGGTGAAATTACTGCCGGGGTCCATGTGAACTTTAAGAACATCATTGACTCGACTAGAGTAAAAATACCTTTTGGGGTTGCTCAAATCGGCAAGGCTTTCCGCAACGAAATTACGCCTGGTAATTTTACTTTTCGCTCGGTGGAGTTTGAGCAGATGGAGGTTCAATATTACGTCAGACCGAACGACGAGGAGGCAGATAAGTGGTTTGAATACTGGAAACAAAATAGAATGGACTGGTACGTTTATCTAGGAATAAATAAAGACAAGTTGCGTTTTAAAGACCATGAAAAGTTGGCCCATTATGCAAAGAGAGCAACTGATATTGAATACGAAGCTCCTTGGGGCTGGGATGAGGTTATGGGAATTCACAAACGAACAGATTGGGATTTATCACGCCATGAGGAATTTAGTGGTCAAAGTATGAAATATCGAGACCAGGAAAACAGTGACGAATATTGGCCTTGGGATATTGAGACTTCCGCCGGAGTCGACCGTTCGATTCTCTTTTTCCTGCTGGATGCGTATACGGAAGAAGAAAACCGGGTTTTGCTGAAACTTCATCCCAAACTGGCACCGTATAAAGCGGCAGTTTTTCCGCTGCTGGCCAATAAACCTGAGTTGATTGAGAAAGCCCGGGGGATTTTTGAAGTGCTGCGCTCTGAGTTTATGACAGCTTGGGATGACCGGGGCAATATCGGCAAACGCTATGCTGCGCAGGATGAAATCGGCACGCCGTATTGTATTACGGTGGATTTTCAGAGCCTGGAAGATGATACTGTAACAGTGAGAGATAGAGACACTGCGCAACAGGTTCGGATAAAAACGGATCAAGTGGCAGCGCATCTGGCAGGATTTTTACAATGAACTTTGCATCCCTCAAACACAACAAGGATGAGGATATTCCGGCTTTGGAACCGGGAAAGTCTGGGAGCAAAAATTTGACTTTGGTGCTGGCGGCGATCGCCATTTTGGTTATTGGAGCAGGGGCGTGGGTTTACCAGCGGATAGCTGCCGGTAGGACAGCTGCGCCTGATCAAGTTCAGGAGGTAGATCTACCGTTTGATCCGGATGGGCCGTATGCCTTACTTTTTCCGCGCCGGGACGGGAATGCGTTGGTGCTTGACCTTAACCGGACCGCTTCTTATGACAAAATCAGTTACGAGCTGGCCTATGTCAGCCTGCCTGAAACTGTTGTTGCCTCGGGGGAAGATGAAGTAGCTTCGGGTTCAGCAACCGGGATTGACCGGGGTGTATTGGGAAATATCAGCACTTCAGAGAAGAAAGGCGAATATAAACAGGAGATACTGTTCGGCACATGCAGCAAAAATATCTGCAAGTATGACCAGGGAGTGGAAAACGGAACTTTGACTTTGCACATCAAGAAAGGCGGCCAGGCCTACCGAATGGTTACCCAGTGGCATCTGCAGAAACCATCAGTGGCACTGGGAGTTTTAACATCCGGGGATGGGCATCTGACTTATAAAGTTAACACCAATGCCACTGATTTAGATCTGGTAGGTTTTACCATTATCAATGATCTTTCCGGTGCTCCAAAGTTGCCAAATGACAGACAGGTAGTTGGTAAAGTTTATGCGGTTAATCCTCCTGAGGCAGTATATTTAAACGGCGGGGAGGTAAAAATTGAACTGGCTGATAATCCGCCTGCAGGTAGCAAAATTGCCATCTGGAAAGATGCGCAAAACAAGTGGCAGGAATATGATACCCAAATCTCCGGCAGCGCTTTAACTGCCAAAGTTGATGCCTCCGGCATTATCACGGTTCTAGCTCCAAAGTAACTTGGGAATAAGTTACCCGTAATTTTTTGTTGGACACATCTTAAATAAGCACTGTGGTGAAAGAGAAGTTACCAAACTGACCTGTTGACATCCGTGAAGAAATGGTTAATTATGGTTATAGATGGTGAAATGAGGTGAAAACCTTGGTTCACAGGTATTTCCTGCCCGGAAAGGACTTTCAGTGTTTCTGGGCGAATATCAGACGCGGTTTACCGGCCAAGGCAGGATTGTGCTTCCGAAAAAGTTTCGGCAGGAGTTGTCGGGAGAGATGACAGTGATTTTGAGCCGGGGTTTTGAGGGGTGTATTTGGGGATTTGCTCCGAGTACCTGGAAAGAAGAAGCCGAAAAGCAGCTTAGCCTGCCGGTAACAGATAGAGAGGCCCGGAACATGAGGCGCTACCTTTTTTCCGGTGCTGAGAATATCTGTCTGGATGAGCAGGGAAGGTTTGTAATTCCGGCTTTGCTTTTACAATATGCGGCTTTGAAAGTTAATGTAGTTGTGATCGGGGCCGGCGACCATTTTGAAATTTGGGATCCGAAAATATGGGAAAATGTCTTAAAAAAACTTACCGAAAAAAACAAAACAACATGATGTCGTTTTTATATTTTTTCCAAAGCTTAATGAAGTTCTGGCTCTCACCGGTAAGGTGAGCGACAGAATAACTTTAGGCTGAAAGTCAGAGCTGCCCATGAGACAATTAAGGCCAGATACGGATATTCAACCGCGACGGTTTCATAAGCTGGTCAAATTTAGCTTGGCAGCTTTTCTGGTAATATTTTTGCTGGAGATTTGGACAGTTAACCGCCTGGCTACTTTTGGGGATAAAATTCAGCAGATCGAAGATACTAGGGCCAGTCTGGAACTAGAAAACCAATATCTTAAGAGTCAGATAGCTGAGCAGAGCTCTCTGCCGGTAGTGGAGAAAAAGGCTGCTGAGCTGGGATTTGTCCCCATGGAAAACTTAGCTTACCTGCAAACAACCTCTCTGGCTGCTGCGCGGTAGATTTATAGCGTCTGTGCTATATTAATTATGATCATGCCGCTGCGAAATTTTCACGCTCACTCTTTGACCGGGGGAACTAGGGAGATCTCCCCGGGCAGATTAAAGCTGCTGCGCCTTTTTTATTATCTGCTTTTTGCGGCAGTTGCCGTTAGGCTGTTTTATTGGCAGGTACTGCGCTTTGATGACCTGTCAGCGATGGCAGACCAACAGCACCTGGTAAATTACACCCTGCAAGCTTCCCGGGGAACCATTACCTCGGCAGACGGAGCGGTTCTTGCCACCAACCGCCCCTCCTTCTTGCTGTATGGTTTGCCGGAGGCAGTCAAAAACCCTTCGGATACAGCTGCGAAACTGGCAGCAGTTTTGGCTCCTACCCCTGCTCCTGATCAAACAGATAACACTTCTGCTGAGCGCCAGCTGAAGGAAGAACTGCAGTCAGACTTATCCCAAGCTCTGGACTGGGTAACTTTGAGCAAAAATGTGGATTTGCCGACCCGCCAGGAAATTGAAAAGATGAATGTGCCGGGGTTGGGGTTTGAAAGCCAGCTACAGCGGTTTTATCCGGAAGCTTCCACTGCTGCCCATGTCCTTGGCTTTGTGGGAAGTGATGCTTCTGGCCAGCCGACCGGCTATTTTGGTCTTGAAGGATACTATAACGGGGAGCTGACCGGAGTGGGCGGGGAAGTGGTTGAGGAAAAAGATGCTCAGGGTTTTCCGATTGCCATCGGCAGATTTTCTCAAAAAGATGCCCAATCGGGCCGGAATTTACTCCTTAATATTAACAGCACGGTGCAATATATTGTAGAAAAACACCTCAAAGAGGGCATGGAAAAATATGGTGCCCGCTCAGGCACGGTTATCGTTATGGAACCAAAAACCGGAGCTATTTTGGCGATGGCCTCTTTCCCTGATTACGACCCGAACAACTTCAGTCTTTACGCCAAAAACGATTTCCTCAACCCGGCAGTTGCAGATTCTTATGAACCGGGATCAACATTTAAGCCTCTTGTAATGGCGGCGGCTATTAATGAGGGGCTGATAACCCCGGAAACAACTTGTGACAGCTGTAGCGGCCCGGTAAAAATCGATAATTATTATATCAGGACCTGGAATGATAAATATTTTCCCGAAACCACTATGCGTGATGTCTTGATCCATTCGGATAATACCGGCATGGTTTTTGTCAGCCGCAAGCTGGGGTTGGATAAAACATATGACTATATCCAAAAATTCGGTTTTGGCGCTCCCACGCAGATTGATCTGCAGGATGAATCAAGCCCGACTCTCCGCCCGAAAAATGAGTGGGGAATGATTGATTTGGCAACAGCTTCTTTCGGCCAGGGGATTGCCGTTACCCCGATTCAGCTGGTGCGTGCGATGGCGGCAATTGCCAACGGTGGTTATTTAATGCAACCGCAGGTCGTGCATGCCGTGCAGATCGGGAATGCGTGGAGGGTGATCCAGCCTAAAGTAGTCAGCCGGCCCATTTCTTCACAAACAGCAGCAACAGTGACGGCAATGATGGTAGATGCTGTGTCAAAAGGCGAGGCCAAGTTTTTTGCCCTCAAGGGTTTCAATATTGCAGGCAAGACTGGAACTGCCCAAATACCGGTGGCCGGACACTATGACCCGACTAAAACCATTGCTTCCTTTGTTGGCTTTGCTCCGGCAGAGGACCCGAAATTTGTGATGCTGGTGGAATATGAACAGCCTTCTTCATCTATTTACGGCGCAGAAACTGCCGCCCCAACATTTTTTGATATTGCCAAAGAACTTCTAGCTTACTACAACATTGCTCCATCATACTGATGTGGATATAATTAACCCGATGCGAAAAAATATTGCGGAATTCTGGCGAATTTTTAAAACTACTCCCTTGGGGAAACTGGTAAGGTTTCTCTCTCCCCAGTGGCTGGTTAATCTATTGGAACATTTTCCGGCGGCTTTCTTGGCCAACATTGTGTACGGTTTCCCATCCAGAAAAATTTCCGTTATCGGAGTGACTGGTACTGATGGTAAAACGACCACCTCGAATATGATCTATCAAATTTTAGAAGATGCCGGTAAAAGTGTTGCTCTGGTTTCAACGATTAATGCAAAAATTGGCGGGGAAGAAATTGATACAGGCTTTCATGTTACCAGCCCCCACTCCTTCATGGTCCAGGAATTCATCAAGAAGGCAGTCGATCGCGGCTGTGAATATATAGTCTTGGAAGTTACCTCACATAGCTTAGATCAGGGTCGTTTTTGGGGAGTTAAGTTTAAAATTGGAGTGATCACAAATATTACTCATGAACACCTAGATTACCACAAAACCATGAATAACTACCTGGAAGCCAAAGCGAAACTTCTGAGGGGAGTGGAAGTGGCAGTATTAAATCACGATGACGCAAATTTTAAAAAGTTACTGAAATTTACCCGGGGTAAAAAAGTGTTCACTTTTGGTAATGATAAACGGGCGGATTTTTACCCCGGCAAGTACCCTCTGAAACTAAAAGTTCTCGGAGATTACAACGTTTCAAATGCAATGGCAGCTATAGCTGCTGCCAGTAGTTTGGGAATTGATGCCCGGATAGCAATTAAAAGTCTGGAAGATTTTCGGGGACTTTCCGGACGGATGGAAGAGATTAAAAACAACCTTGGCTTTAAGATTTTTATTGATTTTGCCCATACCCCGAACGGTTTAGAGCAGGCGCTGTCTGCTTTGCGAGGAAGGGATCGGGGTAAACTGATTGCGGTATTTGGCTGTGCCGGAGCAAGGGATGTTGAGAAAAGACCAATGATGGGGGCGGTTGCTTCCAGATTAGCAGATATTGTGGTACTCACCGATGAAGATCCGCGTTTTGAGGACCCGCAAAAAATTATTACTCAAATTGTAGCGGGGATGGAAAGCCGGAAAATGGTAAATAATAAAACTCTCTTTATTGAATCAGATCGGACGAAGGCAATTGCGCTGGCGATTAAACTGGCAGGTAAGGGTGATGTGGTGGGTATTTTCGGTAAAGGGCATGAGAAATCGATGAGTTACCGGGGGGTGGAAAAACCCTGGTCAGACCAGGAAGCTGCCCGGAAAGCCTGTCTGTTACTGTATCATGGACGATAAGTATCTGATTTTAGCAGCTCAGCTGGGTGAGGACCGGCTGAAGAGAGATGTTGAGCTTGACCAATACTTTTCCGGAAACCCACCCGGACAGGCCGACTGTCTCTACATTGCTACTTCTGAAAGAGAGCTGGTTCACTCTGTTGAACTTGCACAAGAATTGGAAATTTTTTACAAGGTTTTGGGGACAGGTAGTAAGACTGACTTTTCAAAAGAGTTTTTTGCCGGGCTGATAATTAAAAACCGCTATGACACAATGAAAATTTTCGGGATCAAAGGCAAGGTTTCCCGGCAGGGGATCGGGGTTGAAGAGGCATTGGTGGAAGCCGGATCTGGGGCCAGCCTAGAGAAGTTGGCTGATTTTGCACAAAAGCAGAATTTAACAGGGCTGGAGGTATTAGAAGATCTGCCTGGGACAGTGGGAGGATCGCTGCTTACAAACACTGTGTTGGGTAATTTTTTTTGCCAGGCCCGGATTCTACTAGATGGCGGCGAGACAGAAACAGTGGATTTTTTACCGTCTGAGAGAAACAATGTAATAGTTTCCGTGGTGTTTAAGCTGAAAGCAAAGAGGTGACCCTCATTGTCGGAGGAAATAAGTTAAGATATAATTTAGCTTAAGTCCTGCAGACTTAATTTCAGTTTCGAACCCCAAAGTATATGGATATTAAAAATCATCCTGACTGGAGCAGCATCAGCAGCTATAAAAAACCGGCTCATTTGCTGCGTTTTTTTCTGGCAAGGAAAATTGCCGCTTTTTACCCGCGCTCAATGTTTGTCGGCATCACAGGGTCTGTTGGAAAAACTACGACAAAGGAGTTATGTCTGGCCGTTTTATCGCAAAAGTATAAAACTATTGCAAGTTCAGAAAATATTAATCCGGTTTTTAATATCCCGGCAACACTGCTTCGGATCAGGCCGGATGTGAAAAAGGTTGTTTTGGAGATGGGGATTGAATATCCCGGAGAGATGGATTTTTATCTTTCACTGGTGCATCCGGCAGTGGGGATTATTACCCGTATTTTTTATGCCCATAGCCAGTACCTGGGAGATATTGAACGAATTGCTGAAGAAAAGTCACTGCTTATTAAACAACTGCCAAAAGATGGTTTGGCAATTTTAAATTGGGACGATGTTTACAGCAGGAGGATGGCTAAAGAAACTGCTGGCCAGGTTATTTTCTACGGGCTAAATCCTGAGAACTGTCATGTTTGGGCATCCAATATCCGGCTGGAAGACGGGCAGACATGCTTTGAGCTTAACTTCGGAGTGGAGCGGGTAGATGTGGCTTTAAATTTGTTGGGACGACACTTTATTTATGACGCTTTGGCTGCTGCTGCCGTAGGTATTAGCAACAATATGACGCTGGCAACAATTAAAAGAGGTTTGAGCAAGGTGAACGCCCCGCCTCACCGCCTGCGGCTTTTAGAGGGAGACGGATGGTATGTTTTAGATGATACTTATAACTCTTCGCCGGCAGCTTTAGAGGAAGCTTTTAATGTGGTCAACGAGTTGCCTGCTCACCGGCGGATACTGGTGCTGGGAGAGATGCGGGAGCTGGGGATTTATTCAGAAAAGTTTCACCGTCTGGCTGCTCAACAGATTTACAAGGATAAGTTTGACCTAGTTCTTCTGGGTGGCGGGGAAACAAAATTTATAGCTGATGAGTTAGTTAAGCTGGGCTTTTCGCCGGAAAGACTGGATGTTAATCTTTCCCATTCTCAACTAGTGACTAATATTTTGCGGGTTGTCAAAAAGGGTGACCTGGTTTTGGTTAAGGGGTCAAGGGCGGTCCGTTTGGAAGAGGTAGTCAAAAGGATTACCAAACAGTGAAAAATTGAACAAAGTGTCTGAAGGGATATATAATGTCATCTGGATATAACTTGTTTGGGTAATGGTAGAACTACTGGGACTTATTTTATTATCTTTTTTTGTAACCAGCTTCGTGCTGGTACCCTTTATTGACCTACTTTTTTATCTGCGTTCTAAATCAGTGCAGCGCTCTCATGTAGCAGCTGAAGCAGGATCCAGTACTCCGATCCATGACAGGCTTATGAAAAACGATTTCTTTACACCGGTGGGTGGGGGAATTTTAATTATCCCGGTGGTAATAGCGCTGACCATTTCTGTCTTTGAGTTCTCCGGACAACCACTAACATGGCCGACTTTCACCATTTTTTTTACGATGATTTCCTTCGGGGTCTTAGGCCTGGTTGATGACTTAAAGCATATTTATACCAGCAATCTCGGTAAATTTCACGGATTATCTCCCCGGGTAATTATTATACTTCAGATATTCCTCGCCACAATTGTAGCGACGGCTTTGTATTTTGAGGTTGGCCTGAATAATATTTTTATTCCGGTAATCGGCAATGTTATTTTAGGATGGATTTACATACCCTTAGCAGTATTTGCCATCGTTGCTTTTTCTAACGCGTATAATATTTCTGACGGTCTGGACGGTCTATCGACCGGACTTTTGACAATCTGTTTATTCGCCTTTCTGGCGCTGGCCCACTCCGTTTTCGACCAGAATCTGGCCATCTTTGTAGGTATCTGGGTTGGGGCTCTGGTTGCCTATCTTTATTTTAACGTCTATCCTGCCCGTGTTCACCTGGGTGATGCCGGCGCGTTTAGCTTCGGTGCTACCCTGGCGGTAATAGGCCTATTAACCGGTAAAATACTAGGACTGGCGGTCATCGGAGGAGTGTACATTGTTATTATTCTCTCTTCACTGCTTCAGATCCTTTCCAAAAAGATCTTCAAAAAAAAGCTTTTGCCGGTGGCTCCCCTTCATATCTATTTCCGCTATATCGGCTGGGAGGAACCGAAAATTGTAATGCGTTTTTGGCTGGCGGGAGCAATGCTGGCCATATTTGGCCTCTGGCTGGCGTTATTATCTAAATAAAATGAGACTTAATTTTGTCCCGGCCTGGTAAGCATTTTTATCGGTAACGTTAATTTCATGCCTAATCCGTTCAGAATTAGCAACGGCGCTTTGTAATCGCTGTTTATCAGTTTCACCACTAATTTTTAGCACAACTTGATTTTTTGTATCTTGAGCGTTTTTTGTAAAATACTAGTTGATGGAATATTTAACGGGGCTGTTACTGATGTTTCCTCTGGCAATCGTGTCATGTTTGGCTTTCCTTTGCTATTGTTTCTGCTTACTATGGTGATGGCACCGGGGATACTACTGATCCGATTTCTACTTTCTTCATTGCCTTGATGTTAACACAGACATCATAGAAATTTTTCTGCCTTTTTTTGGTGTGCGTGAGTTGATAAAATGAAGTGATAACTTAAGCCGATGAGGTATAACAAAGGAACTGGTAATTTTTTCCGTCGTAATAAGTCGATGGTGAAAGTCGGAAGTTCATCTAGTCGAGACAGCAAATGGGACTGGGGGCTTTTAGGTGCGGCAGTACTACTCACTTTGTTTGGGCTTTTGATGGTTTATGATTCTTCTCAGTTTGAAGCCTTCCGGGATTTTGGGGATAAGTATTACTATATTAAAAAACAAATCAGCTGGGTTATGCCGGGAATTGCTGCTCTGCTTGCTGCAGGCATGATTGATTATCACTATTGGAAAAGGGTTTCCCTGCCCCTGCTGCTTTTTTCCGTGCTGATGCTTTTGTTGGTTTTTATCCCGCACTTCGGCGTTTCTGCTTACGGAGCGCATCGCTGGCTAAGTATATTGGGTTTTACCGTCCAGCCGGCCGAAATTATTAAGCTCACTTCGGTCATTTTCTTGGCTGCTCTCCTCGAGCAAAAGGTAAAAGCGAAACAGTTTTTACTTCTGGTATTGGTAGTCAGTATTATCGTGGGGCTGCTGCAAAAAGACCTCGGCTCGGCAATTATTTTTAATATTATCGCATTCAGTATTTACTTTGGAGCAGGAGCCCCTCTCAGATATATTGCAGGTCTTGCAATACTGGGAGCGGTAGGAGCATTCGGATTCGTAATTGCTGCTCCTTACCGCGTCCGCCGGATACTGGCCTTTCTTGATCCTTTTTATGATCCTCAGGGATACTCTTATCATATTTCCCAGGTTTTAATTGCCTTGGGATCGGGAGGGTGGTTTGGGCTGGGAGTAGGACAATCAAGGCAAAAATTTGCTTATATCCCGGAGGTGACTACAGATTCGATTTTTGCCATTATCGGTGAGGAGTTCGGGTTTGTCGGATCTCTGGTGCTAATTTTAATGTTTGTCTACCTGCTCAAGAAATGTTTTGCTATTGCCATGAATGCTCCGGATAGTTTCGGGAAGTTGCTGGGCTTGGGGTTGACGGTTTGGCTGGCGTCTCAGGCAGCTATAAACCTGGCAGCTATGGTGGCGCTGATGCCTTTAACCGGTGTGCCACTGCCCTTTATCTCATACGGCGGTTCCGCACTTTTGGCCAATCTGTTTGCCGTGGGAATCTTGTTGAACATCTCTCGCTTCCAGTCTCAGAAGTGACGGAACTTAGTCCGCTTCGGTATAATATACACGGATGATATGAAAATAGTTGTCACTGGTTCGCATTTTACTCCCGCCCAGGCGGTAATTGAACAACTGCAAAAAAATGCTGCTGCGGAAATTGTCTACATCGGCCGCAAATATACCCGGGAAGGAGACCAGACTCCTTCCGTTGAATCACAGGTTATCCCGGCTTTGGGAGTCAGATTTATCCCCGTTACTTCCGGCAGACTACAGAGAAAGTTCACCCCTTACACGATCCCTTCTTTGCTGAAGATTCCCTTCGGGCTTTGCCAGGCCTTTTGGATTTTGCTTTGGGAGCAGCCGGCGGTAGTGTTGTCTTTCGGCGGTTACAGTTCGGTGCCGGTAGTCGTGGCAGCCTGGCTGCTGTCAATTCCGGTGATTATCCATGAGCAAACTTTAGCAGCGGGGTTGGCAGATAAAATCGGGGCTTTATTTGCAGATAAAATTGCCCTTTCTTTCGCTGACTCCAAGAGATCGGGCAGCAAATTTGTCTTGACGGGCAACCCGATCCGCCAGGGCTTGTTGCGGAGAAGGAACGCTGGCAGCAGACAATATGCAAATTTTCTGAAAAATTCCCGCTCGGCTGGTTTGCCGGTGGTGTTGGTGACAGCCGGCAATCAGGGCTCTCATTCCATAAATTTAGCAGTCGAAGGGGGGTTAACAAAACTTACGGAGGCGGCTTTTGTTGTACACCAAACCGGAGATTCCAAATTTGCTGATTTTGAGAGGTTGGAGCAGGCCGGACCTTCTCTACCTCACTCTGAGCGTTATTTGGTGCGCAAATGGATTGAGGCTGAAGATTTTGGATTTCTACTTCGTCACACTGATTTAGCGGTCGCCCGTGGAGGAGTTAATACTCTTTTGGAGTTGGCATTCTTTGAGGTTCCGACACTGGTGATACCACTTCCTTTCCTGCCCGAACAACGGTTAAACGCCCAGTTTTTTACCGATATGGGTCTGGCTAAAATCCTGCATCAGAGCAATCTGACACCGGAAAACTTGGCTGATACTGTCGGCGAAATGTTGTCTGAGGGGGAAGCTTTAAAGCAGAAAGCTAAAATGTCCGGGAGCCTGGTTATTCACGATTCTGCCCGGCGCCTTTCCCAGGAAACTCTTATCCTCGCCGAGAAAAATGTATGATGCGTGTAACACATAAATTTTCACTGCACAGTCAGAGGCAAGATCTGTCGGTCCAAAAATTAACCCGCCCGCCCGCCTGGCCCCGTAATAGCATTAAAAAGATATTCGGGATATTTTTTTTAGCTGCTGTTTTATTATCAGTAATTTTTATGGTTAGACCCGGTAATATTTCCAGTCTGGAAGTCGATGGTGATGTTTTAAGCTGCCTGTCTGCTGATCAGATAGGCCGGGAGACCGGGTTGGTAGGGAGTAACTTCTGGCTGGAAGACAGGAAGAAGTTGCTGGAACAGCTTTCTGCCCGCCACCTTTGCCTGAAATCAGCGTCGCTCACTTTTATTTTTCCGTCTACAGCCGTGCTTAAAGCAGTTAAAAGAGAGGCAGCTTTAGCTGTAATTTCTTATTCCGCAAGCATCTCAGCGGCGCAGGAAAGCTCCCCGTCGGCGCAACTGGATTTGCCCTGGTCACAACCCTCTACGCCTGCCGGGGAAATGCTGGTTTCAGACAGTGAGGGATTTATTTTTGAAAAAAGCGATCGAGTTCAGCTTCCTGTTGTCTATATCCCAAAAGAGTTAAATATCGGTTCCCACCTTAATCCCGGCCAGGCAGAGAAGGTGGTTACTATATTTAATAAGATAACGCAGATGGTAAACGATTTCCCGGCTGCAGGCACCACCTTGCAGCGCCCGGTATGGGCTAAGATTATGGACGACAGCTTGCTGATGGACCTTCATCCAAGAGTAATTTTTTCCCTCAAAAAAGATATTTTGAGGCAACTCGCCTCTTTACAATTAATCTTGCAAAAAGCTAAAATAAACATTGGCGGGGTTGAGACAATCGACCTGCGTTTTGATAAACCTGTAATAAAATAGCGTCTAGTAAGTAGTTAACTATACGCTATACGCTAATTTTTATGGCAAAAGATAAAGTACTCTGTGCTGTTGATGTCGGTTCATCCAAAATCGCAACTTTAATTGCAAGCGTAGGCGAGGATGAAAAAGTTAATTTAATCGGTGTGGCAGCTGTTGCTTCGCGGGGAGTAAAGAAAGCCCAAATCGTGGATATTGAAGAAGCGGTTGTGGCAATCACAGAAAGCATTGAAGCGGCCGAAAGAATGGCCGGTTACTCCATCTCCTCTGTTTATGTTTCAACAGGTGGCCCCCAGATTGAAAGCACTAATTCTCATGCCGTGGTAGCAGTTTCCAAACCGGAAGGTGAGATTCAGGAAAATGACGTGCTTCGGGTAAACGATGCTGCCCGGGCAATTCCGCTGCCATCATCCAGGGAAATTTTGCATGTTATCCCCCGCTTTTTTACAGTTGACGGGCAGGAGGGAATTCGTGACCCGATCGGTATGACCGGCGTGAGACTGGAAACGGATACCCATATTATCAGTGGTCCTGCCCCGGCGATGAAAAATCTTGTTAAATGCATGGGCCTGGTTGGAGTAGGCGTTGAGGAGTTGGTTTTTTCAGGCATTGCTTCTTCTTATTCCTGCCTCACTGAAACTGAAAAAGAGTTAGGTGTAGTTTTAGTGGATATCGGTGGAGAAACGACGGATGTGGTCATTTATGTTGATGGGGCAGTGGCCCACTCCTCTGTTATCCCGGTAGGAGCCCGCCATATCACCTCTGATCTGGCAGTGGGTTTAAGAGTTTCGCTGGAATCCGCGGAAAAGATTAAGCTTTTCTTGGGTAAGCTGCAGAAAACACCGGTACTGCCGGAATCGCTTTCGGAAAAAGAAGAGGCAAAGCCTTCTCACCTGGCAAAGAGTGCCAAGGAAGACCCTCTGGATGTAAAGAGTCTAGGTATTCCCGAGGATATCCAAAAAATCTCCAAGAAGGCGGTTGTGGAGTCAATTATCCGCCCGAGGGTTAGGGAAATTTTTGAATTGGCGGGGAAAGAAATTAAAAAAAGTGGTTTTGCCACCCAAACCCCTTCAGGTCTGGTAATTACTGGAGGCGGAGCTTTGACAGTCGGTCTTTTGGATCAGGCAAAATATATGCTGGGCTTCCCGGCCCGCTTGGGCCATGCAGAGGGGCTGTCAGGTTTAACCGATGAAGTTGACTCACCTGTCTTCGCCACAGCTTCCGGGTTAATTCTTTATGCTGCCAAAAGTAACCCCGCTCCCCAATTTGCCCTGCCGGTACTGGCTAAAGGGTTACCTTTGAAGGGAATACTTGCACGAGGAGTCGGCTTGCTGAAGTCGTTTCTGCCATAATCCTTACCTTTTCCATGGCCTTGACGTAGTAAGAAAGAACCTGTACAATCTGGCCAAGTTAAATAAATTTATGCTTAAGAACGATAGTTCGCAAGCATAAATGAAAAACGAAGTCTCGAATTTATGCTTATCAAACCTGACGTGCAGCGCTTCGCCAAAATTAAAGTTGTAGGTTTAGGGGGTGCCGGCTGCAACGCTCTTGCTTCGATGATTTCCCTGCAACAAATTCATGGTGTGGAATTTATTGCCATCAACACTGATGCTCAGGCGCTTCTTTCCAACCAGTCACCGACAAAAGTGCAAATCGGTGAAGCGCTTACCAAAGGTTTAGGGTCAGGAGGGAATCCTGAAATCGGCCGGCAGGCAGCCGAGGAGTCATCAGAAAAAATTGAAGAAGTTCTCCAGGATGCGGATATGGTTTTTTTGACGGCAGGTATGGGTGGAGGTACCGGTACCGGAGCAATCTCTGTGGCTGCCGCAATTTCCAAAAAAATCGGAGCTTTGACGGTTGCGGTTGTGACTAAGCCGTTCCATTTTGAAGGTACCCGCCGGATGATGGTGGCGGAAGAAGGTATTGAGGAGTTAAAGGATAAGGTGGATGCTCTGATTATCATCCCCAACCAGAGGCTTTTGGAAGTAGTTGATAAGAATATGACCCTAAAAGATGCTTTTAAGATGGCTGATTCAGTGTTGGGCCAGGGGGTGCAGGGAATTTCTGACTTGATTGTGATGCCGGGGCTTATTAATGTCGATTTTGCTGACGTCCGTTCGGTTATGTCAAATGCAGGATCTGCTTTGATGGGGATAGGTAAAGCAGGTGGGGAAAACCGTGCAGAAGCAGCAGCCCGGATGGCAATTTCCTCTCCGCTTTTGGAAGTATCCATTGAGGGAGCCAAAGGCGTGCTGTTTAATGTAGTAGGCGGGCCGGATCTTACTATGGAAGAGGTGGATAAGGCTGCCAAAATTATTTCTGCTGCCGCTGACCCTGATGCCAATATAATTTTTGGAGCTACAGTCAAAGATGACCAGGTAGACCAACTGGTCATTTCGGTAATTGCTACTGGCTTCGACCAAACCCGTGCCAGGCTGCGGGAGTTTGCCGGAATTGGGCTTAATACCATGAGCAGCGGTTTCAGTCAGCCGGTAGTCCAGACAGTTGGCAGCAGTTCTGATGACCAAACTGATGACAATATCAAAGAAGAACCGCCGGAAGAAGAAGAGGAACAAGAAGATATTCAAAGGCTAGACATACCTGCATTTTTGCGAAGAAATAGTTAAATCTTAGTATATTTTTTCTGCCGGTTGTATTCCTTCCAAATCTCTCCCGCAGACTTATTACCGGAAGCCGGCATTTTTCCGACTGAATAGTATTTTTTTAAAAGCAACCCCAAAGGCAATAGTCCGGCCAGGACAAAGACAAGTTCCGGCGGACCGGTGCGGGGCAGCTGCTCAGTGGTGGGGTTAGTTGTTCCGGAGAGGTTTTGGGATACCTCGCTGGTGGGAACAGGAGAAGGATAGTATTGGGCCCGGACTGAAAAAGCAGGCAGGATGAGTAAAAGAACAACTGCGACACTAGTTGCGAAGAATTTAATCATCGTAGATTTGTGAATTTTACCACAGCAGGCTATGAACTGGGTGAGAGTTTCCGGAAGGTTTGGTAAGAAGTATCAGGATAAATCCTCATATTTTTGTGAACCTAAGAGTACTGATTTGGCCGGAATTGAAAACCTTGCCCCAAGTTCAAGCCGGAAGTATAATGACTGCAAGATGTTTAAGCCTGTTTTATCACAGATAGACTTTCCTGCAATGGAGCGGGAGATTCTTAAATATTGGCATGAAAACAACATTATAGAAAAATACCTGCGTCGTAACGGGTCGGCAGATAAGAGGTTCTCCTTTCTAGACGGACCGATTACCGCTAACAACCAAATGGGTGTGCACCATGCCTGGGGCCGGACTTATAAGGATATCTGGCAGCGTTTTTATAACATGCGTGGTTTCCGGGAGCGGTTCCAGAATGGTTTTGACGAGCAAGGTCTTTGGGTGGAAGTTGAGGTGGAAAAAGAACTGGGTTTAAAGAGCAAGAGAGATATTGAGAATCTGGTTCCCGGCGATAAGTTTGCCTCTCTGGAAAAATTTGTCAACTTGTGCAAAGAACGGGTTAAAAAATTCTCTGCTATCCAGACTGAACAATCCAAGCGTTTGGGTTATTTTATGGACTGGGACAACTCTTACCATACGTCATCTGATCAAAATAATTACTCGATTTGGAATTTCTTGAAAGTGGTAAATAATAAGGGGTGGTTATATAAAGGGCGGGACAGTGTTCCGTGGTGTCCGCGCTGCGGTACGGCGATATCTCAACACGAGATTCTCACCGAAGAGTATAAAGAATTAACCCATACTTCAATTTATTTTAAACTGCCAGTAACGGGGAAACAGGGGGTTAACTTATTGATTTGGACTACTACTCCCTGGACAATTCCTGCCAATGTAGCGGTGGCTGTTGATTCGGAGCTGGCTTATGTCCAGATCGAATCAGGTGGAGAAAGCTTTATTGTTGTGGAAAATGTTGTTCCCCGACTTTTTCCTGAAGGAGTTAAGAGAGCCAAGTACAAAGGGCGGGATATGACTGGCTGGGAATATCAGGGGCCTTTTGATGATCTACCGGCAGTAAAAGAAGCTTTTGGGAGTTATCATCACCGGGTAATTGTTACTGATCCACTGATTTTACCTATTTCTACCGAAGAAGGAACAGGCTTGGTCCACATTGCCCCGGGAGCAGGTGCAGAAGACTTTGCTTTAGGGAAGAATGAGGGTTTGCCGGTGATCGGACCGATAAACGAAAGCGGAGTTATTTTAGATGATTTTTCTGAGTTTTCTGGGAAGACAACCAAAGAGGTGGCTCCGCTGATTGTCAATGCTCTGCAAAACAAGGGTCTGCTTTTTAAGACGTTGGAATACACCCATCGCTATCCAGTCTGCTGGAGATGTAAAACTGAACTTCTCTGGCGGGCAGTCGACGAGTGGTACATCAGCATGGATAAAACTGATGACAGCAACAAAACCTATCGGGAACAAATGATTGAAATGACAAGGAAAATAAACTGGATGCCCAAATGGGGTTTAGAAAGAGAGTTGGACTGGTTAAAAAATATGCATGACTGGCTGATCTCCAAAAAAAGATACTGGGGTTTGTCATTGCCGATTTGGGAATGTCCTAAATGTGGTAGTTTCGAGGTTATAGGGAGCTGGGAAGAGCTGCAAACAAGAGCAGTTGAAGGTTGGGGTAAATTTCAAGGGCATTCACCACACCGGCCGTGGATTGACCAGGTAAAAATAAAATGTTCAAAATGCGGTGAGGTAGTTTCCAGAATTCCGGATGTAGGCAACCCGTGGTTGGATGCCGGAATTGTCTCTTTATCGACCATGCCTGAAGACTGGTTCCCGGCAGATTTTGTTACCGAATCTTTCCCCGGGCAGTTTAAAAACTGGTTTTATTCGTTGATCGCAATGAGCACTAACTTAAAAAGAACAAATCCTTTCAAAAACCTGCTTGGTTACGCCTTGGTAATTGATGAGAAGGGAGAGCCGATGCACAAGAGCTCAAAAAATTTTATACCTTTTGATGATGGTGTAGAAAAAATTGGTGCGGATGTGATGAGGTGGATATTTAGTTTGCAAAATCCTGAGAATAATCTCCCGCTGACTTTCGAGTTGGGGCAGGAGACAAAAAGAAGATTCTACCTGATTTTATGGAACTCATATAAATTCTTTGTTGATTATGCGGTTTTGGCTGGGAATACGGATTTCGGTAAACTACCCGGCGTGGGTTTAACAGTTATGGACAGGTGGATAATTTCTCGACTGATGAGCGTGGTGTCACAAGTTAACCAGCGTCTGGAAAAGTATGGTGCTGCAACACCTGCCCGGGCAATTGAGAGTTTTGTGGTTAATGATTTTTCAACCTGGTATATCCGCAGAAGCCGGGGTAGAGTCGGGCTACCTGCCGACAAAGAGGACGAAAAGATATTCCTGAATGTTTCATACTGGGTACTGACAACTTTAAGCAAGTTGCTGGCGCCGTTTATGCCTTTCATCTCAGAAGAAATATACCGTAACCTGACCGGCGAAGAATCAGTTCACCTGAGTGATTATCCTCAAGCAGATGAGACGCTGATTGACAGGAAACTCACGGAAGAAATGGAGTTAGTTCGTATGCTGGCGGAAATTGGACATGCCCAGAGAAAAAATGCCAACATTAAACTACGCCAGCCGCTTGCAAAGTTTACTTATTATCTACCACAGCATTTGGACCATGAACTGGAAAAAATCATGGCAGAGGAGCTAAATGTTAAATATATTGAATACAAAAAGTTATCAGGAAGAGAGCCAAAAGGAGAGATGAATACAACTATTACTCAAGAGCTCCGAGCTGAGGGGGAAGCACGGGAGTTAATCAGGCATGTCCAGCAGCTTCGCAAGGAACAGGGTTTGACATTAAAGGATAAAATAAAAATCAAATCCCCGATGATCCCATCTGATTTGCAGTTGGTCAACCTTATTTTACATCAAACAAACGCTTTGGATATGACGCCCGGCTCTGAAGTTACAATTGAAATTGTGAATGAATAAATTATTTCCCCTGCCAGACATATTGCTTGGCTTGCCTGTATTATTGCTTTTATCTCTGGGAATTTTAGTTATTTATTCGTCTGACCCGCAACTGGCGCTTCAGCAGGCAATAGTAGGAATAATCGGATTAGCTCTATTTTGGTTTTTTTCCGTGATCAGTTATGATTCATACCGCCCTTATATTAAACCGCTTTATATATTGGTCATTGTTTCTCTGTGTGTTGTTTTTGCATTGGGGGTGGAGACACGTGGCTCAGTCCGCTGGATTGAACTTGGTTCCTTCTTCCGTTTTCAGCCGTCCGAGCCGGCTAAGTTAGCCCTGATTTTACTCTTGGCTCAGTTTTGGGCGGCAAATTTGCCGACATGGAAGAATGTTATCAAGAGTTTCCTGTGGGTTTTGCCGGTTGCCGGACTGGTTTTCAAACAACCGGATCTTGGTACGGCAGTGACTTTGTTGGCGATCTGGCTGGTAATGCTGGTCGGAGCGAATGTTACGGTAATGAAAATGGTTGTGATGGCTGCTTCAGCAGCTCTGGTTGCGCCGCCAAGCTGGCTTTTTTTAAAAAGCTACCAACGGGAAAGAATTTTGAGCTTCCTTTCTCCTCAGCAGGATCCTTTGGGTAACGGTTATAATGTCATACAGTCAGTTATTGCTGTCGGCTCTGGGCAGCTTTTGGGCCGGGGCCTGGGGCGGGGTACACAATCCCGGTTACGGTTTTTACCGGAATTTCGGACTGATTTTGTTTTTGCTTCAATTTCTGAGGAGCTGGGTTTTGTGGGCGCAATGATTGTTCTAGTGCTTTATGGCGCAATTTTGCTGCGGGGCATGGTGGTAATCAAAGATACGGATGATAAGTTCGGCAGTTTGCTGGTTTTGGGGGTTTTGGCGATGATCTTTTTCCAGGTTACTGTCAATATCGGTATGAACACCGGGATCCTACCAGTCACAGGAATAACCTTGCCGTTGCTTTCTTACGGGGGCAGCTCATTAATAGTCACCTTGGTTTCCTTAAGCTTGATTCCTTCCGTAGCCAGGTTTGGCAGAAGGGCAATGGTCGAAGGTGAGTACTTGGATTGACAGAGGAGGGTGTATCAAGGTAAAATTTGCCCATGGATTATCTGATTTGCCAAATCGGTGCCCGCCAGTACCTGGTTAAGCCGGGAGAAGTTATTGAAGTTGATAAACTTAAAGCAGAAGGAGAAATGTTTTCCTGTGAGAAAGTTTTACTACTCTCTGATCATGGCAATGTAGAAATCGGCAGACCATATCTTAACAAAAAAGTTAACTTTGAGGTTCTCGAAACAATTAAAAAACCGAAAGTACGGGTAGCGACCTATAAAGCTAAAGTAAACTCACGGACAGTCACCGGCCAGAGACGTGAGGTAACCAAGGTTAAGCTTATTGAAAGTAGAGGAAAAGAGGTGTATAGTAAGTAGCACGTAGTTTAGATTCTGGACAAGCCAGAACGACTATTCTCTATTCACCGCACGCGAGAATTATGGCACACAAAAAAGCAGGTTCAACAGCTAAAACAAATCGCGATTCAATATCCAAGCGCCTGGGGATAAAGCATTATGGTGGAGAGATAGTCACGGTGGGAAACATAATTGTCAGACAAAAAGGAAACCACTTTTATCCGGGTAGCGGTACCAGACAGGGAAATGATTATACAATCTATGCGGCAGTTGCCGGACAAGTAAAATTCGGCAAAAGCCGCGGTCGAAGTGTAGTAAGCGTTAATGGATAACTTAGACCAGATTTTTGAACTGGAAATAAACCTTTTGGAACCGAACCCCTTACAGCCCCGGGGGCTTATTACTCCCGAGTCTTTGGCAGAGCTGGCTGATTCAATCCGTGAACATGGTATTTTGGAGCCTTTGGTGATAGCTAAAACTCCGGCCGGTTTCCAGATTGTCGCCGGTGAGAGACGATGGCGGGCAGCCAAGTTGGCAGGTCTTAGCAAAGTTCCCGTAGTAATTAAGGAGACTTCACCTCAGGGCATGCTGGAGATGGCCATAGTAGAAAATGTCCAGCGGCAGGATTTAAACCCGTTGGAACGGGCCCAGGCCTATAAAAGGCTGATGGACGAGTTTGGTCTGCAGAACGGTGAAATTGCCCAGAGGGTTGGTAAAAGTCCGGCTTATATATCCAATACCATTAGGTTGCTGACTTTACCGGACGCCCTGAAAGATGCCTTGATGTCCGGCCAGACAACAGAGGGGCATGTTAGGGCATTGGCGGCACTTGACGACCCTCATCTGATTATTGAAGCTTATAAAGAGGTGCTGAAGAGAAGCTTGTCTGTCAGGGGTACGGAAGAGCTAGTTAGGAGAATGAGGTCTCAACATGGTGTGGCTACAAGGAGACGGGCAAATACTGAAGCAATGTATATTGTCAGTGAAGAAGTGGATCTTGTCCAGGAGAGGCTTAGCAATTACCTTTCGAGTGTGCAGCGTAAGGCTGCGGTAAAATATGTGCTGACTGGAAACTATGCCCGGTTGGATATAAAAATTCCCGGTGAGCCGGAAGGTAATGCCGAAATTATCCGGAAAATTACAGAAGCAATAGCCAGCTTTTTTCCGCAACCATCAGAATAACCATCCTTTATAACTAGTTAGACTGGTTTACAGTTTCCAAAGAAGGCGTGTCGACCTGGATAACACTCATCGCATTCGGCGGCCAGTAACGGATCCATGCTTGACCGACGATCAGACTTTTGTCGACTGGCCCCCAGTCCCGTGAGTCGGAACTATCGGGGCGGTTATCTCCCATCACGAAATAAAACTCAGCAGGCAATGTAATTTGTTCTCCGTCAGCCAGGTAGGCTTCTCCGTTAGTTTCAACTCCGGCAGGCAGGTATGGCTCACTCAGGATCCGCCCGTTGATATAAACTTTGCCGTCCTGCAGTTTAATTCGTTCCCCGGGAAGGCCGATGACTCTTTTAATAAAAACTTGATCTCGGTTGCGTGGGTTTTGCAAAATAACTACTTCCCCCCGCTGGGGGCTCGAAAAATACATTACAGCTTTGTTGGTAATTATATAATCCCCATCCTGAAAGTTGGGTACCATAGAATGGCCGGAAACTTTGTGTGGCTCAGCAATGGCAAAACGGATGATCAGTAGTACGGCTAATACGATGGCAATAAACTGGATCAGTTCAATGATATTCCGGCGGACATTCGCCCATGTACTTTGTTCGGAGAGGTCTTCGTCCATCAATGTATTATCTTACAACCCGAGCTTATTTCGCAAGTGTATAGTATTTCCAATGCAGCTGAAAAAGATCAAACACATTTGAGACAAACGCAGAAAATTGCCAAGTGATTTTAACAAGTTAATCTACGCTCTTCCCAAGTTTTCCCGGAAAGATTACATTAGCCTCATGAATAGTTTAAATACTA
>JAJYIE010000030.1 GCA_021790255.1 bacterium
TTCTAAAACCAGGGCTTTAACAAAACCCTCAATTTTCATCTTGCCCATCCGGTGATGTTTTTCTCTCAGTAACTTGACCAGTTTTGTGATAGCCAGATGGAAGTGCACCACTTCATGAGGATAATATCTCCATCATTTTCTCATAATGAGTCAAGAATCCTAAACATTTCCTGTATGTAGAATTTAATCTGTATTCCAGTATTTTGATTTGATCTTCTGCAAAAGTATCCAGACTAACTCCTTCGAGGATGATTCTTCTGATCATACCATTGGTATTTTTTACAGTGCCTTTTTCCCAGCTATGATACGCATGGCAGAAAAATACATCAAGTCATAATGTATGTTTGATCTTTTGAGATAATGCATGACACGGGCAATACTGTCTCAAGGATTAGTTTGGAGCAACGTGTGAGCATGGTCTTGATGAAGACATTTCTAAGTTGGCTGCAAAGCTTACTGAAGTTGTAGCCACTAAGGGTGACTGCATAGTTTGGAAACTAAGTTGGAGGCGGGGATAAATAGACAAGATCAAAAAATAGATACAGTTTTAAGTTTTGCCGAATCCGTTGACAAAACCGTAACCAACCACGAAAAAAGACTCAGTCAAATAAAGGCTGCCCGTCAATAGCCCACGAAATCATAAATAAGACGCAGTAGCTGTTAATCAGCTTCGATGTTTCCTCCCAGAACACAACTCAATCATTGACAAGAGAATAGCATTTTTGTTAACCTTCGCCTACCTTAAGCAATGTTAAAAAAAGACCTCGAATCCCGAGACGGCACAGACTCCCTGCTTGCTAAAACAGAGAGGCTAATAAAACAACAGCGTGATCTGAGAGGCCGGTGGTATGAGGTCTGTTTCAGGACTTTGGAAACTATCCCGGCAAAACAGATGGGCCATTTTATCCTCTGTAACCATCTTGGGCACCACGAAATGAGGGCAGTCTTTTATAAAGACCTCTCTTCCCACTGGGCAACCGACCAGTTCTATAACCAGTCCAAGGTATCCTGGAATTTGAGGGATCACACGGAACCCTTTCTGTCTGAAGGAAACGGTCTCCGCACCCAAACCACCACCTTAACATTCCGTTACCCGGACGGGCGTTTTATCAGCGCACTTTACTCAACAAAGGGGGTTGAAAGATCAGCAAGGCACCTTCACACATATTACCTAATGAAACTTGACAGAGCAATCAGGTTTGAGGTTGACAGAACTCCTCACAATAGCGATGAGTTTGCTGATACTAATGTCCGGGAAGAGAACTTAGTCCAGTACGCAGCCCTTGGTTGCAGAAAGTTATGCCACCTGGCTAATAGCCCAAGAGGCCAGCTTGCCGGAGAAGCCCTGAGATGATTGAAGCAGTACCGGTCATCTTCAGCCAGCAGACGGCATTTTCCGGTAATATTTATCACTTTTTCAGCTTTTTCTCAGCTTTTCCCGATATGGTAATCAAAAAGAAAGGAGAAGTCTATGGCTTACCAATACACCAACGCTAAGGGACAAAAATATTACCTTCACGGCCAGCAGGCACACCTGCGCAGCGGTAAACTCCAGCAAATCTACTACTTCGCCCGGCAGATAAGAAGCGGGGAATTAGATCAGATCCCTGCGGGGTTTGTGGTAGTAGAAAATAAACGAACCGGGTTGCCGATTCTGAAAAAAGGCTAGTTTTGTCGGTAGAGCTACATATAATCTTTTTTGCGGCCGGCTGCCAGTTAGGAAAAGTAAAAAATTAGAAACAACTTTTGGCTCCGGGGCAAATTTTTTTCTGAATTTTTCCTCCAGCCGGCCAATGATACCGAAAATCCCATAGATAGTTACTATATCAAATATTCCAGAGGTTCATCCCGGTAATTTGTTTAAACAATAAAAGCCTGCTTTTCCAGGTTAGCCTCTTTAATATTTTTCAGTGACCTCTCAACAAGCTCCAAATTAATCTCATATCTGAATGCCGCTGCACCCATCTTAGTTATTGTAATTACCATATAGCTGTCCCTTGATCCCCAAATTCACCATTTTTTCCCGGTACCACCTCAGCCAGTTTAACCATAACTTCCTTCCTTTATTGTGTACTGGGAACGAAGGGAACATCTTTCCTTAAAAACAGGAGAGATAACATTATGCTAATATAAGGCTTAAACTTATAGGTTTTATTGCTGCGTAGTAAGAAAACGTTCAGAAAAGATAGGGCAGGCATAAACGAGTACCTTTTATTCTCATTATTTATCATGAGTAATATTATTGTTCATATCATTCTTCAGGTACCGTATAACGTATTTTTCCATGTACATTTGTACAAACTCCGGCCCTGTGTTATAGCTTTTTTTAAGCGTTCATCGGGGTCAGCAACAATTCTAACAGGCTATCATCTATCTTTTCTGTATCTTTTAGTATTTTACCAGGTTGGCAAAAAAGCCTCCGGCATTGCCGGTTTGCCTGGAGGGTTACGAAACCTGCTTACATAAGCCTTAATCGTTCCCATCCCAAACGCTGCCACATTGAGCGCCCGGCGGTTCCCGTCATGCAAAAGAAGGCGTTCATTCTCCCCGTGGACAATAACCGGATAATTATCCTTATTTAACTTAAAAGGGTCGAGGATATTCATCCGATGCTCAGGAGGCATAGCCCGTAATATATCTCCGGCTTTTTGGCGTCACTAGACATTCCGCCGGTAGATTTACTGACGTCGGCAATAGCCGTACTGGCCTCATCCCAGGCCTTTAAAACGATTTCTAAGATTGCTTGGCTGTATCCATAAGTTGAAAATAAGATCTAGCTGATCAATGATCTAATCAATTGTACTGATCCTCCTGCCCACTTTTATATAAAATGAGAAAAACAAAAATTCTAAGAAGGGTAATCGGTAGTATTCTTATAATCATAATTATTGTAGTTATTGTGCTTGTGCCAAAGTCTGCTCAAAAAGAACAACAGACTACCTCCAATCAACCGCAACCGACAAAAATAACCAGTCTTACTTCTGAACAAAAAACACAAATAGTGGCAATCCTTACTAAGGATACTGACCATTATCTACAACTTTGGAAAGAGGGAAAAGAAGCGCTGACAAAAACACAAACACCAGAATTTACTCAATTCAAGCAAACAGAAAATCCTGCTAATGACAATAGTTATATCATGGCAATGGATCAGGCAGATACATATTATTCACAAGCCAATCTTTGGATCAGCCATTGTATACTTGGTCTGATGATATTGAACAAGCTTATGCTGACATGGGGATCTGGGTGAATGACGCAACTGGTTGGCAAATAGGTGAAGTTCCGACCTCAAAACTGACTAACGATGCCGCCAAAGTTGACAATGACTTTCTAGCTGTTCAAAAAGATATTCAAATTATCGGTCAATAATTTATATCTTTGTTACCTCTCTTGATTAGAATTTTTTGCCTTAGCCTCATCAGCTTTGTTTTTCCCGACCAAAAACGGCTGATAGGTATTAACAAACCAGGCCGGTTGCTGTTTAAGTTCGGTGTAAGTCATATTTAGGGTATGGCACAGCATCACAAACCTGGAAGTAAAAAGAAAAAATTTCGTATCTTCAAAAGGGATGCCAATGACCCACTGGAGTTCGGTTATCGCGGGATAGGCCTGCTCGATCTAAGTTACAGTCAGGGATCCCTTAATTTCGCCGTTACTCGCCTAAGCGTGAGCTAAAAATGCAGCTTTTGCATGGGATGGAAGCGTTGGATGCTTTAAAACACTTCACCGCCCGGGGTTTATCAATCACCCCCAAAAGAAAGGAGAAGCTGACCAGTGAACCTGTGAGTACAATTTGTGAACATTCCAATATAGCTGTGGCTGGGGACTTTAATGCCACTCCCGGAACAGCGCTTTAAGAACTCTACCGGCAAGCGGCCTCAACGATCTGAGGTTGCCCCTGCAGAAAAAATACTACCGTACATGTCCACCGGACTAGGAACAAAGAAAGTTAACGGCCATTATATGTCGGACCATTTTTGCTCTGGCTGTCCGCTTCTAAGCATTTCTGTTCCCCGAAAAGATTACTGAAGCTTGACAAAAAAGCTCAAATCGGTTAAAAGAAAGGTGCTTTTTTCAAAAAGAGGGGAAGGAAAAGCTTTCCAATATTGTAAAGAAGGAGGTGAAAAATGCCAAGACGCAAAAGAGTTGTTCACGAAACAAAAGTCAGAGGTTACAGGGAAGAGGCTGCCGGGCAATCACTGCTGGCAAGGCTGCAATCCCAAATTAACCTGGATCAGTCATACCTTAGCTTGTTTTTAGGGGTATTGATCGTGATAGTGGCAGGGGTTCTTATTTTTAACTATTTCCAAAAAGGCCAGCAAAGTTTAGGGCCGGCCCAACAAACCGCCAACAACACAACGATTGAACCGCAAAAAGACGTTGAACCGGGTAACCTTCCGGGAAAATATACAGTCAAAGACGGTGATACGCTGTTTCAGATCGCGGATAAATATTACGGCGACGGATATCAGTATCCGGCTATCGCCAAAGCTAACCAGTTAGCCAGTGCCGACGTTATTGAAGTCGGACAGGTCTTAAGTATTCCCAAGCTGGAAGTGACTTCTGCTACCGGACCGACTAACCCTGTTACAGCAGGCACTATAGATGCTAACAGCACCGGAACAGGTGGAGCGGAAAACCAAACAATCTGGGGAGAAAGGATTACCGGGAACACTTACACCGTCCAGGAAGGCGACTGGCTTTCTACAATCGCCGGACGGGCTTATGGGGATATTTACGCTTTTGATAAAATCGCTAAAGCTAACAATATCGCTGACCCAAACGTAATTGAGCCGGGAACAGTACTACAAATCCCCCGGTAATTTAACTTAGTATGAGATTGCCGGGTTTTGATCAGTAAACATCAGCAGAGGGAGAGTTTTTAGTGGTTTGAAAGTTTGTCTGTGCAATTTTCGGGGAATTCCGGTATTCTTAGAACATGCGCCCTTCAAAGAAGGTCCTGATAGCTTTGATTTTAATACTGCTGCTTGCGCTGTTCATGCGGACATGGGAGCTGGAACGGTTCTACCTGTTCGAACACGACAACGACCTTTATTCGTGGATTGTCAAAGATATTCTGGTTGACCACCATATCCGTCTGATCGGTCAGGAAACCAGTATCCACAAGCTTTTTATCGGACCATTGTTTTACTACCTGCTAGTGCCGTTTTTCGCGCTTTCCGGTCTTAGCCCCTTTTCAGCGACAATCTTGACCACCTTAACAGGCCTGCTGACAGTTATAAGCGTTTATTTTGTCTTTAGTAAGTTTTTTGGTCCTGCCCCGGGCCTAGCTGGAGCATTTTGTATGCTGTGTCCATCGGCATCGTCTTATTTGACCGCTGGGTGGTCCCGACCCAGCTGACCGGGCTCTGGTCAATCTGGCTTTTATATGTACTGTTATCCCTAATGCAGGCAGATTTGGGCGTTATTCCCCTGCTTGCAGTCTTAGCCGGGCTGGTCTGGCATATTCATGTCGCACTTATTCCGCCTCTGCTGCTTGCCTTCGGCCTGGTTGTCTGGCAGTGGAAAAAGGTACTTCTTGACCTTCGCTCCCATCCGAAGAAATGGGCAGTTTCACTGGCAATTTTTCTGGTGCTCATGGCACCATTTTTTGCCTTTGAGGTCAGACACGGTTTTTGGCAAACCCGAGGGTTGTTTCTTTCGGCGGTGACCAAAACAGATGAAATCGGCGGCATTGCCCGGCCGTTTAAGGTAACTGAAGAAACTTTCCGCGAGCAAATTAACCTTTTTGTATATAACTCTTCTTTTGATAAGAATTTTTATCAGCTGCTCTATTTCCCGTTCGGGCTCACCGTTTTGGCGATTTTTTTAAAAAAACTCAAAGTTTTGAGCGGAAAACAGCTGGTTGTGCTGGCTCTCTGGCCTATTCTGGTAATTTTTATCCACTCGGTTTCAAAGCGTTCCATCACCGAATATTATTTTTATAACATCTTCCCGGTTACACTACTGATCGTTTCATCTTTCGTATCCTCACTCATACAGTTTAACCGGCTCCGGCTGTGGGCCTTGCTTGGACTGGCGGCATTTACTGTCTTTAGTGTCTTTACCCTTATAAACAGGCCGGATGTGGGCAACAGCTACCTTTATAAGGAAGAGCTGACGGGCTACATTCAAAAAGATGCCCAAAAACACCATTATCCCTGCATCTCCGTCAACTACATTGCTAAATTCGGTACAGCGGTAGGTTTCCGCTACCTTTTCTGGTGGAAAAATCTGCCCCATATTACCCCCGGTAATGATGTACCCGTTTATAACGTTGCCCTGCCCTACATGAATGTCAGGTCAACCGATATCCGCTTTGGCTCGCTGGGACTGATCATGCCGCAGCCCACGCAGATTAATCCGGCTGCCTGTTCTGATCCCAACCGCCAGCTTGAACCACTGCTTGGCTTTACCAACTAACCCATTCGTTGTAAAATGAGTCGTCTTAGTTTACGCTGAAAACATGATACGTTGGAAGCGCGGGGTTAGTACACCGGTAGTATGCCACCTTCCCAAGGTGGAGAAGCGAGTCCAATTCTCGTACCCCGCTCCGGACTCTCTTAACCCTAGCAGATCCGCTTCCAGGCTACCTCCTGGTGATCACTTCCGCAGTAGCACTTTTCCTTCTTTTCGCGCAGCGGAATCACCCCAAACTCTCTTCACCCAACACGGCACTAAGATGCCCTATAGTAGCAATCTCCCCAAAAAATAATTTTTCCTATCTTTGCCAGGATGGTTGATTTAATTTCAGAGTCATCCGTTTTCTCTGAGTTGCCTTCTTCCAGCTCATGATTGGAATACTTGGTTTTCGGCCACAAAATTTCTATCATAAAGCAAGGGAATCTTACTCCCAGGAGCTTAAATCCCGGAATATATTCACCAGAAAGGGATCTCTTAGTGGCGGGGTTATTCCGTAAATCTGAAAACATTTCTGGCATATGTCCCCAAGCTCTGGCTGATAGTCTTTCCGCGGCGGGCTGTAAAGAACTATCACTTCCTGGTAAATATCCGCACCTTCATAACAGCCACAGGTAGGAGTAATTATCTCCCGGGATGGCGCAAATTGATGCTCTCCTTCCGAACAAAATGGTGGTAATTCCCTTTCCATAAGCTATTGAACCGGTTCTAAGGCAGCAGTGTCCTCGCCGCCCAGAAAATTCTCCTCCCCTTTTCGCGCCCGGAAACGGCACATGGCCAGCAGATAACACTCCGAGTCAGGATAAAAATGCCGTAGAAAGGAGCGGAACCACAAATCCCCTTTCTTTTCTATCACAGAATCACAATACATTTTCTCCTCCTCTTCCGTCAATTGCTCATTCCTTCCCATGTTATCAAGCAGAAACCGCTTGCTTTCGCGTAACACTTTTACTGCCGTCTCATGACTCTCTGCCGCCTTAATTAAAAATGCGGCATGGGCCATCTTATACACCATTGTCGCCTCTATTTCTATCCCCAATTCTTCAAAAGAGTGCTTTCTTCTTGCCCTTACATGCCTAAAAAGCTTCTGTCCCAGGCCACCAAAGCAACCTTCTTCGATCCGACTGCATTCTTTCACTATCGATCCGGCGTTAACAGTAATAACCACTTTTGCTTAATTCAGATCATCCGAAAGATATTTTGCCAAATCTTTCATGTGCCTAAGCAGTTGGCTACCATGGTAGAAATATGGAGAAGTAGCAGCCACCACATCCTGATCGGCAAAGCGAGATGATGTTTGGAAAACCAGCGGCACAGGATATTCTTCTCTCCTCAACCTACCAAAATAGATGGCTGTAAATAGGCCGCGGTAATATATTCTGCTAGCTGCCTCAAACAAGTCCGTTACAGGCTCTCCTTTTTCTGCCATTTCCCCCACGGTATTGGTCCACATAGCGTTAACGAACTCATTTCGCCCCCGGAAATACTCCTGCTGATTCCCCCAGGGAATTCTTTTAAAAACTGTCTTATGGCCATCGTCTGCATGGGCCAACGCGCCGGCGGCTTGTTCAACCATATGGGTATTTTAACTTTTGTTCGTGCCTGAATCAACTATAGGTTTTACTGAAATATTAGGTTATCAGGGGACAGGGATATTTCTTTTTAAGGCTGCTACTCTGGACATCACACCCACCAAGACATCCACATCAACCGGTTTTTGGTATATTTCATTAATTCCTGCCTGTTCCAAACGGGACTGTTGATCCTTGTTAGGGTAGCCTGCCGTCAAAACCACCATCTTCACCTGGGGCTTCACTTCCCTGATATTCCCTGCCACCTGGTCCCCGGTTTTCCCGGGAAGGCCAAGGTCAAGGAAAACTAAATCCACCGGGTTTTCTTTAACATACCTGACCGCCTGCTGCCAAGCAGCTGTGCCCCAATAACCATGTCCTTCATCAACCGCCACCAATTCCAAAAAACCCCGGATGCTTTCTTCATCTTCCAGATGTGCAACAAAGATTCTTTCGCTCATAAGCTCTACTAAAAATGATTTTAAAACGGAGAATAAAAGAGGTCAAGTGGCCGTAATGTGTAAAGACATGTGGGACACATCCTTCTAAAATAGTAAGGCAGAAAGGAGGTGTCATGAAAAGAATATATTTAGTTGATTTACACGAAGCTGAGCAGTTTAAACTTAAAGTTTTAGATGCATATGAAAAGATGCAGCCTAGA
>JAJYIE010000031.1 GCA_021790255.1 bacterium
GCTAATGTAATCTTTCCGGGAAAACTTGGGAAGAGCGTAGATTAACTTGTTAAAATCACTTGGCAATTTTCTGCGTTTGTCTCAAATGTGTTTGATCTTTTTCAAAGGGAGGTTAGAACCATCAATGCGCCTGTGAGCCAGTAAAGTTGCCGCCACAATATTTCTTGTCACTATCCTGTCGATTTTCTTGCTTATATCTTCAAGTCTTTCAGTGCGTCTTTCCAGAGGAAGGCTGCAGGCTTCAAGAATATAGTTTCCTTCGCGGACGAGAGCAGCAAAACCCAAGCCGCGGATGGCCGGGCACTTTTCCCCCCAGCGCTCATGCTCCCCGCAATTTTGACAAGGATTGCTCTGGCCTTCATTTGATTTAGTTTCGACTGTTTCCATGCAGCTATTCTATTATAGGAGCAGTTATAACGCTTTTGTCAAGAAAAGTCAATGCTATAGGCCACAATGCGGAATTTTTAGTGTTCCACCCGGCCGGTGAAACCGGCAATAGTGTTTTCTCTGCTTTGCGCGTCTTCTAAAAGTAGTTGCGCTTGGTTCCCCAAGTCCATTGCCTTGGCTTTCATATCTTCTTGCCACCGCTGATCTGTCGATTTTTCTGCTAACTCCTGATAAACCCGAGCCTGATTCTGCAGGAACGTTGCATTATTTTTTAATGCCTCAACCATAATTTTAGCACCATCAACAACCCAAACACTACCCGGAATTAAGCTTAAAGCTAATTCTGCATCTTCAACCATCCCTAAGAGCGCAACTTCTTGAGCGAGTTCTAAAGTAACCGGCTTTTGCCCCACAATTAGGTTTTCTCTAAGCCTTCTAGCTAATGATTGGGCTGTTTTATAGTCATTTGCATAAAGAAAATCCGGATCTTCAACTACAGTTTCTCCTTGGTTGCGGATATTAACCACTTCCCCTAAAGCCCACATTTCGGTTATTCGTGTATTGCTCCTCCTATCTCGATGATACTGGACTAAAGTACGGATACAAGCTGGGGATTGCATTACATCCGGCAGATCATCACCAATTAATTGCCATTCCCCCATGCATTTTTTATACTCATCAGGCGCCAGCTTCCAAATAGTAGCATGTTCAGATTTACTAAAATCTGGTTGTAAATTTTCATCAAGAGCCTCACGGACAGCGATTAAACGAAAGTTATTATTGTAATCAGGGCCAACTATTCCTTGAATAAAAGGAGATAGGGTTGTTTGAGGAACAATTATCGCTTCATAACCGGGCACCTCAACAGGATAACCTTCGGGAATACGGCCGACAATTGCCTGCATCATCGATGGATCACATTGAGTCCGGAAACCTAAATAATTAACATATTCTGTCTCTGGAGTAATCATCAAGTAATTATAATGAACTGGGCAATCAAAGTCAAACTATGGGTCTCTGTCACAATACGTCAATAGCTTTGCAACACTTTTCAAAATAAAAAGCGGGTGTCACACTTACAGATAGGAAATCAAGTAAATGGAGGACACCTACTATCCCATATACTAGCAATCCCCACATGCCTCTTGCAAGAATGAAGGCTCGCAATGACGTAGTCTGGAGAAAATTAGGCATCTCGCAAACTGCCCGAAGGTATGGTGTCAACAGATCCACCATCTGGAGGTGGGTTAGAAGAGCTGAGAAACTACACCTCAACGGCAACTCTTTCATTGCTACCTTACCCTCCCGGCCCAAACACCACCCTAACGAAATTGATTCTGACACCGTAAGCAGCATCCTAACCTTAAGAAAAAAGCTAGGAAGATGCGCCCCGATCCTTCATGCTCACCTCAAAAGAGAGGGTCTAAACATCTCTCTTTCCTCGGTAGAAAGAATTTTAAGAAGATACAAACTCACCAGAAAAAAGAAACAAGCCAAGGATTATCTCTCCATCCCACGGCCAGTGGCAGATTA
Organism: bacterium; assembly: GCA_021790255.1. Lineage (GTDB taxonomy): Bacteria > Patescibacteriota > Microgenomatia > Daviesbacterales > UBA10151 > JAJYIE01. The sequence continues at coordinate 1,921 of JAJYIE010000031.1, forward strand.
CCCCGGAGCATTAGTCCAGATGGACACAATTCATTTTGTCAGGTCTGATTACTCCCGCTGCTACACCTTTGCCTTAATCGATCTCTTCTCCAGGAAGGCATATGCTGAATACCACCCCAACATCTCCCACCAAATAAGCTATCAGGTCATCTTAAATGCTCAAAAATACCTCGGTTTTCCCTTTCAGACCATTCAAACAGATCATGGACTAGAATTTTCTCACTCGCTCTCATATCTCCTGAGAAGAAAAAAGATTGTCTTAAGGCATTCCCGAATAAGAAGACCCAATGACAATGCCCACATCGAAAGGTTAAACAGAACTATCTAGGAAGAGTGTTTCCAAGGCAGACTGCCGCTAGACTCTACTGCCCAAAAACTACTTCGCAAATACCTTGATTACTACAACAATAAGTGGTTACACTTGTCCTTAGACTGTCAAACACTTGCTAAATATGTTGCAAAGGTGCTGAATTAATTACGTTTGTGTGGTTAGTGTTCCACCCGGCCGGTGAAGCCGGAGGATTCAACGATTTTAGCGGTAATATTTGATGGTACCGGTTCGTAGTGGTCAGCCTCCATATAATAAGTCGCCCGGCCTTGGGACATCGAGCGGATTGCTGTGGCATAACCGCCCATCTCAGCAAGAGGCACCAGCGCTAACACCACCCGGGCATTACCCCGCATCTCAGTGGATAAAATTTGTGCCCGCTTGGCAGACAAATCAGCAATAATATCACCCAAAAACTCCTCCGGTGTAGTTACCTCGACCTTCATAATCGGCTCAAGAAGAATCAAATCAGCCCGGGGAGCTGCATCAGAAAGGCCAAGCGAGCCGGCAATCTTAAAGGCTATTTCGGATGAATCCACTTCATGATAAGAGCCGTCATAAACCACCACCCGGATATCAGTCACCGGATAGCCGGCCAGAAGTCCTGTATCCTCTTTTTCGACAACACCTTTTTCAATGGCCGGAATAAACTCCCGGGGGATGGCACCGCCGACAATTTCAGAGGCAAACTCCCGGCCCTGGCCGCGTGGCAGCGGTTCAATGCGCAGCAGACAGTGTCCATACTGGCCGCGGCCGCCGGTTTGGCGGATATACTTGCCTTCACCGTTGGCTGCTTGGGTAACCGTTTCCCGGTAAGCCACCTGCGGCTGGCCGACGTTAGCCTCCACCTTAAACTCGCGGCGCATCCGATCCACTAAAACTTCCAGCTGCAGCTCACCCATTCCGGCAATAATCGTCTGGCCGGTGTCAGCATCGGATTTTACCCGGAAGGTCGGATCCTCTTCCGCCAGGCGCTGCATAGCGTAAGCCAGCTTTTCCTGGTCCGACTTGGTTTTCGGCTCAATGGCCAGGGAAATTACCGGATCGGGGAAGGTAATTGACTCCAAAATAATCGGGGAACCTTCATCACAAACAGTATTGCCGGTGATAGTGTCTTTAAGCCCGACAGCTGCCACAATCTCTCCGGCGTAAGCTTCTTCAATTTCCTCCCGGTCGTTTGCGTGCATCAGCATCAGCCGGCCGATCCGCTCCTTAATATCCTTGGAAGAGTTGTAAATATACGAGCCGGATTTTAATGTTCCAGAGTAAACACGGATATATGTCAGTTTACCTACATGCGGGTCAACTTGAATTTTAAAAGCCAGCGCGGCCAGAGGGGCAGCCGGATCTGCCCGTCTGATCTCTTCCTGGTCGGTCTTGGGATTAGTGCCGGTAATTTCAGATACATCCTGAGGGGAGGGTAAAAATTCCACAACCGCGTCAAGCATCGGCTGCACACCTTTATTGCGCAGGGAAGACCCGGCCATGACCGGGACAATTTTGTTGGCAATTACTGCCGCCCGCAGGGCTTTTTTCAGCTCCTCAACACTGATCTCTTCCCCGCCCAGGTATTTTTCCATCAGAGTGTCATCAGTGCCGGCAATCTCTTCGACCAGCTTGTCCCGCCAGGTGTTAACAAGGTCAATCATGTCAGAGGGGATTTCTGCTTCATGGAAACTGGCACCAGTCTGATCTCCTTCCCAAACCAGGGCTTTTTTGGTCAAAAGGTCCACCACACCTTTGAAATCATTTTCCTTGCCAATCGGCAGGTTGTACGGCAGGGCGTTTGCTCCCAGCCGATCACGGGCAGATTGAATAGTCCCCAGAAAATCAGCTCCAACCACATCCATTTTGTTGGAAAAAGCGATCAGGGGGACTTTGTACTTGTTGGCCTGGCGCCAGACTGTTTCCGTCTGTGATTGAACACCGGAAGCTGAATCAAGGACAATCACGCCGCCGTCCAAAACCCTTAAACTGCGCTCCACTTCTGCCGTAAAGTCAACATGGCCGGGAGTATCAATAATATTGATGCGGGTTTCCTGGTTAGCAAACGGCCCGGATTTAGGGGTCCAGAATGTAGTAATGGCCGCAGAAACGATGGTAATGCCCCGCTCCCGTTCCTGCTCCATCCAGTCAGTGACGGTTGTACCCTCGTCAATATTGCCGATTTTATAAGTTTTGCCAGTGTAAAAGAGAATCCGCTCGGTCGTTGTTGTCTTGCCGGCATCAATATGGGCAATAATGCCTATATTGCGGATCCTATCAAGCGGAAAATCGCGTTTTGTCTTAGTTGTAACAGCCATAGCAGTAAAGTACTAATTTACAGGGACGATTATCAATAAAAATTAACTCTTCTTTGTTCCTTTCCCTAGCTTCTTAATAATATCTTTTACTTCCTCAATTTTAGCCTGGATAACCCCAACCTGGGTTTCCGCATCTTCATACTCGGCGTTCTCGTGCCAGTCGCCGTCGGCTGCTGCATCCCCAATCCTGTTCATCGCCTTCGGTAATTCCACCTCTTCCAGGGTTTTAAGTTTGCTCTTCCAGTCAGCCAGAGATGTTTTATTTACTGTGTTCATTTTCCAGTTTAGCAATAATTTTTTTGACCTCGTCAATCCTTACCCGGTAGGTGGCGGCATCCTCATCTAGCATCTGGAAAGCGGCATTTTCCGAAAGATCTCCCATGGCTATTGCCTCACCGCGTTTTTGCATGATGGAAGCATACTCTTTTTCCAGAGCTTCCAACTTTTTCTTCCACATATTCAGTTTTTCGGTATCTAACTTGTTTGCCATAGCTAATTTTTGTCCCCATACTAGAAAAAAGCCCCCCTCTTTGAAGGAGGCTTAACAGGGTAATATTAGCGAAGATCAAGTCCAATGTCAAATAGCACTCTTTGTCATTTCGAGCACGGCGAGAAATCCAGCGAAGCGATAGTATTAATGGGTAAACTTAAATGTGGAAAGGATTTGGTCAAAGACTTTTAAGTTTTGTCGATCCTTACTATGATCTCCCCATGAAGAAAAATTAAACTGATATAATCTATCGTCTTTAATAACAAAAGCATCCTCTGCATATTCTTGAGATGGTATTCCTCCCTTAGAATGAATTCCGGGTATTCCACCTATTGTTAAACTCCGGAAATTTAGACCAGAAAAGAATACCCGTCTATATTTGAATAACCTTGTTCTACAGCCTGCTGAATTGACAAATTAGATGGTATTTTAGTTACTCCAATTGTAATTACTGGTGAATTTTGGCCAAAGTTAAACTCTATGTTATTTCCCACCTTGCTTTTTCTACTTATGTCATTGGTACTTTCACTAACCGAAAGGTAAGCAGGGTATTCAATCGAAAACCCTAGTTCAGTGCTTGTATATGTTTTCCACCCGGCAGTTTCATCAGTTTTGGCAGGCTGCGGTGTCGGGGAAATTGTAATTTTAGGCTGGACAGCCGGAGCGGCTTGTTTGGTAAAATAATATGTACCCCCACCCAAAATAGTTAAAACTAAAATTCCCAGAAGAACGATAACCGGCGTAAATCCTGCCTGCTCGCCTCGATTCGGCGAAGCGGGCCGGCAAGCAGGTCCCCTCTGCATATTCTGCATATCTTAAGAGTAAACTAACCGGTAGAAAACTGCAAATTTGCAATAATGAAAACTATTCTAAAATTTGCTTCCCCAATTTTTTGGCTGTTGTGTTAAAAAAACCCTGCCATTCATCTTCTTCTAAGGGTTCAATTAAATTAGGATAGTCTTTTAACTCTTCTGCTAAAAGAAATTGTGCCCCAAGTTTAATTGGGTCAATATGCCAATCAAACTTTATTTTTGCCTTTTTTATTAATTTCTCAACCGAAAAATGATATTTTTTGCAAATTTGATATAGGTCGATAAAATCCCTGCTTCTTGGCTTTTGATAAATAGTAAAAAGTTTGTTTACAGCGATATCTTCAATGCTGTCAACTTTGACACTCATCCTTTTGTGGGGTTTGGATATTTGCGAAAAAGGGAAGTAGGTAAATTCCAGCTTTAACTCCAGATCAGGAAATATCAGAAAAAACAGGTTACGATTAAAACTGGTATTGTATTCAAATTTTTCAAATCCCAGTTTATTTTTTATGGAGCGCAAAAAAACAATGATCGGCTGCAACTCAATTTCTTTTTCACTAAAAAAATCTAAGTCCTCTGAGAAACGATAGGGAATATAAAAAGCAGCCAAAGCGGTACCTCCTGTCAGATAAAATTGACTGGAGAGTTGTTTCTGCCGTCCGAATAAGTGTAAGAAAAGCTTTTGTTTTTCGGTCAGAACCAGCGTGCTCATTTTGCGGCCAGCAAGTATTCCAAAAATCTTTTCTTCAAGGGGTCGATTGATAATTTACCGAGGTATTTTTTTAAGTCAGTGGACTTGATTTTTTGGTCACCTAAACCGAAATTAATTAGCTGTTCCAATCGCCAGATCTTATATTTTTCCGGATATTTTTCTAAAACTTTAAGATCAGTTGACCAATTATGCATACGTTAATTATACCATTTTCTGATCTCGAACGCCGACTAAGCCAAGCCTGGAACTAGTTGGAAGTAAACTTAAAGGTGGAAATGATTTGGCTCAGTAGTTTTTCATCTGCAGCTTCGGGGAACAAAGCCACTAGTTGGATTATCTCATGTTTGTCGCTACCAACAAAAACCTGGCTGCCTACATCATGTCCCATAGCCCATTCACAGGAACCAATGTACTTAGCAGCAGGATGGCCGTTCACTAGAATATCTGTTACTACTAATTTATTTTTCAAATCAGTAGAGCAGTCTTTTGTATCTACTTGGTCAATGTACTCATCCGGTCTTAAACGATCTTTGTTGGGGAAAACCCTAACCGAAACACCAGCAAAATTCTTGAGGCCATCATTGTCGATCGACATTGATCCGTCCGGATAACTAATCTCCCTGTATTGAGACGGATACTTAAAAGTGAATCCTGCTTCCTTATTTGTGTATATCTTCCATCCAGCAACCTCATTAGCCAGGGTTGATTGTGGAGTAACTGTTGGAGAATTGGTAACTTGGAGTTTTGCAGCCGGGGCAGAGTGTTTGGAGAAATAATACGATCCGCCGCTCAGTACTACCAACAACGAACAAACAACAACCCACAAAACGGGCACAAATCCCCTCTGCATATCTTAAGGATAAGCTATGCAAGAACTGCTTGTCAAAGAAATGTCCTGGATCAGTACTTTTGAGATAACCCTCCTTTCTTTAAGTACCGGTAAGGTGACAGATAGTTTAATGACTGGTGTGGTCTTTGTTCATTGTACCAGAGTAACCAGGAAGTAAGCTCTTT
>JAJYIE010000032.1 GCA_021790255.1 bacterium
GATCTCGACACTCTTGTAAGCAGGGAGTGCAGGGTGGGAAGGGTGTTAAACGACTCATTTACTGCTGAAAGAAGGCCAAAGCTGACAAAGATATCATCTAAAAGCAGGCTGATCAGCCAAAAACTGCAGAGCAACCCAAGGCTTTCCTTCCAACCAACTTTTTCCTGCATGATTAAAATCAGTAAAAATGGTACGAACCAGATTATCCACTGCGGATGAAAATTGCTTAGCCCCAGCAAAAGGGAAAAGGCTGCAAAGATAAATCCTTCAAGGGGTACATCTTTCGCCGACTTTTTAATCAGCCCGATTAAAAGCAGGGCATAAAGAACAAAGTAAATGGAGAGCTTATTGCCGGCGCCGATATCGATGGCGGCTTTAAACATCCCTCCCGTGAGGTTAGAAAGAAAAACAGACTGCAAGGCAACCGGTGAAGTTGTAATTGGGGCCAAGCAAGCAAGCAGTATCATGATAAAAAGTATCAAGTCCTCAAGCTTTTTGGAAAAAGGGCGCGGATCCAGCACCAGCCAGAACGGCAGCAGGATTGCCGGAAAAACTTTAAACCCGGCCGCAAGCCCCAGAAAGAAATAGGAAAGATTAAACCTCTGCCGTTTAAAAAGGATCGTTGATAAAAGTATAAAATCCACGGCGATAATATCAAATTGCCCGATTCCGGAAATCAGGTATAAGGTGAGGGGGTTAAAAAGCCAGATAAAGACTGTTTCCCGGCGCCGCTTTACCGGAACTAAGAAATAGAGCAATAATGCCGCAAAAAAATCAGCCAGGATAACCGGCAGTTTCATCGCCAGGAGGTCCCGGAAGATGTAAGGATTATCTCGAAGGGCAGTGGCTGAACCGTTGGTTAGCCAGGCAGAAAAAGCCGGGCTGAAAGCCCAGTGGTCAAGGTTTTGGTGGACAGTATAAATAAGATAGATGGGCGGTGGGTAATGAAGAGGGGTGTTGTTTTTGAAACCTTCCTCATAACCTCTGGCAACCCCATCCCGCAGAAAGAGCGATTCAAAGTAATGGCCTTTAATGTCAGTATGGTAAAGTAGGCCTGCTGCAATTCTGATAAGCACAGCCAGGGTGATTAAGATAATCCAAAAACCTGTCTTTTGGCGGTCAATTCGTGCTATTGCTGTGGCCATTGCTATTATTATAACTTAACTCTTTTTGGTATAATTTTCAGGTTGTTCTCAAGGGGTTACCATAATCTACCATTTATGACTGGAAGTCAAATACTGCAGGACAAAATCACTCTTTATGCCGAAAGATCTGGGAGCAAAGAAGCCATTATAGAAGCCGAAACAGGCAGGCTGCTGACTTACGGGGAACTTTTTTGGGCTGTCAATGCCTTAAGGAGGAAGTGGGGAGAAAACCCGCAGACAATTTTGCTGGAGTTACCCGGAGGCATTGTTAATTCCTTGATCTGGCTAGCTGCGCTGACCGGCGGACACCGGTTGGTACCTGTTTCTGCATACCTTACTGAATATGAAATCACCCAAATTGTTAAAAAACACCAACCGGATATAATCATAAGCAACAAGAATTTGGCTGAAACGGAAGGTATTATTCAAAACCCTCCTCAAGCTAACACTTTCTCACTGCCTGCTCCACATGAGGGGCATGTTTTTTTATCCACTTCCGGTTCAACGGGGACCCCCAAGGGTGTTTTATTGTCGGCAAAGCAGATTGTGCTGACTGCTGATAATATCCGCAAAAGCCACCGGATTACCCGCCAAGACCGGGGACTTACTCCTCTGCCCTTTTACCATGTTAATGCACCTGTGGTGAGCCTTATGACATCAATAATCTGCGGTAGCACCCTGATTGTTGCTCCCAAATACAGCACCAACCATTTTTGGGAATGGGTAGAAAAATATAATCCGAGCTGGATCAGCCTGGTGCCGACGATGATCGCCATGCTTCTTAATACCGACAGGCCAAATTTTTTGGACCATGCCGGTTTGCGCTTTATCCGGACCGCTTCCGAACCGCTGCCGGCGGAGAACCTGAAAAGATTTGAGGCGAAATTTAAGATTCCACTGATTGAAACATACGGATTGTCCGAGGCTGCTTCAACGGTTGCGGCAAATCCGGTACCCCCGGGGAAACATAAACCCGGTTCGGTTGGGCTTCCGCTGGGAGTTGAGGTTTGCATCTTCCGGCCAGGTGTGGATGAAACTATTACCGCCGGTAAGACCGGCGAAGTTTGCGTAAAGGGTGCAAACATCATAAAACATTATTCAGAAAACGCCTCGCCCGGTTCTTTTTTTCAGGGCTGGCTTCGCACTGGAGATTTAGGGTTTATTGATAATGACGGTTACATTCATCTTACCGGCCGGATTAAAGACATCATTATCCGCGGCGGAGAAAATATCGCGCCCAGGGAAATTGAAGAAGTCTTACTGGCTCACCCGAGTGTTCGGGAAGTGACTGTAGTCGGTTTGCCGGACCCGATCTATGGTGAGCAGGTAGCAGCGTTTGTGGTTTTGCAGAAAGCCCCGGATGGCAAAGTCCGTGATGAGATTAGATCTTATGCTGTCCAAAAACTTATACCACACAAGCTGCCGTCAGAGATTTTTATACTGGATGATCTGCCAAGGAATAAAACCGGTAAAGTTGATAAAATAGCTCTCAAGGAGATGGCAGCAGGCATGATACGTCAAGATGAATAGCACAGCCCGAGATGAAGGTGCCCCAATACAAACCCGCTCCCATATTTATGAAATTGACCTGATTCGGGCAATTACCGTCTTTTCGGTAGTTTCATTGCACTCCATCGCCTCAACGCAATTTTTACTGGCTGACCAGCAGTCGTTGTACATTGTCAATTTGGCAATCCATCTGGTCCACTATAACCGAGAGATGTTTATGTTTTTGACCGGCCTGGTCTTAACTTATGCCTACTTCGGTAAGCCCTTTTCAGCTAAAAAATTCTGGCTGCGGCGAACACTCCTAATTTTTATACCTTATCTTTTCTGGTCAATGGTCTATGTTTGGATTAATAACCGTAACCAGGATTGGCTTTCATATTTCAGCTTGCTTGGGCGGGATGTTTTAACGGGCCAGGCTTCATACCAGTTGTATTATATTCTTCTGGCTTTGCAGTTTTACCTCATTTTTCCGTTCTTTTTACTATTTTTGAGAAAAGTTGCCCGGCACCCCTGGACTACCTTATCCATTAGTCTGGTAGCTGAGATGATTTTCATGTATGTTGATTACAGTTATATTCAGACAGGCACTTTAAATTCTGCCATCTTTACTCAGTTTATCGTCCCCTACCAGGAACGGATATTTTTAACTTATCAGTTTTTCTTTATTTTCGGCGCATTTACAGCTATCTACATGAAAAAAGGATATGACTTTTTAAACAGGTATGGCCGGTTGCTGCCGGGAGTTTTAACAGGCGTGATATTTTTTTATTCTCTTTATTACTTTCATGTCCTCGGCCTCCGCCAAAACATTTTTTATGCTACGTCTGTAATCCAACCGGCAGTTGTGGTCTATAGTTTGGTGATTATCATCTTTTTCTTCTGGCTGGCGACAAAATGGGTAAAGAAGCTCCCTTTTTACCAGTTGGTAAAAGTTATCTCTGATACCTCGTTCGGAATTTATTTTGTTCATGTTTTTATTATCGCGCTGGTTATAGAATATCTTCTGCCGCCTTTGGAAAAATCCCTGCCGGTTGCGGTGCAGATGGGTTTTGTAGTAACATTCGCTTTTGCTGCTTCGGTGGCATTTTGCTTTTTGATTTTGCAGATACCTGTCTTGAGCTGGACAATCGGAAGGGGAAGAAAACTGAGTCAACCAATGAGGCAAAAGAGTTCGAAATTTCTGGTGCTTTTTTCCGCTGCCGCGATCACCTTGGGAGCAGCGCTTTTAATTTATTCCCATCAGGCGATTTCTTATCTTTACACCCGGACTGCCCGTACTGAAACATCCATGGTTCCTGCCGACTCTTTTAAGATTCATTCTTACCCAACAAACATTGTTGTGGGTGAACCGGTAGTAAGCAGTGGCTGCAATGTTCCGCTGACCATAACTACAGGAAAAACATCCTTTATGCAGGTTGAGTCAGATCACCAAAACCGCCGGTTTCTGATTTATCTACCGCCTGAATACAATAATTTAACTGCCCACCCGTTAGTGCTGGCTTTCCACGGTTACAACGATACTCCGTTCAACCTGGAAAGATTTTCCCAGTTTGACAATTTGGCAACAGTAGACAATGTTATTGTTGTCTACCCTGAAGGCAGTAAAAACTTAAGTGGTGTACGAGGCTGGAATACGACCCTGCACCCAGCGATCCGCTCCAATGACGTATTATTTGTCAGCAATATGCTCAATACCCTGCAGTCAAATTTATGCATTGATAAAAACCAAATTTACGCTACTGGTTTTTCCAACGGGGGTGGTTTTGTGGCGGAACTGGCATGTAAGATGCCTGACAGAATTGCCGCTTTTGCTCCTGTTTCCGGATCTTATATGCAGATATTTAACTCCTGCAGCGCCAACAGGCCTGTTTCAATTATGGAATTTCACGGCAGCGCCGATACCACCGTGCCTTATCTGGGACTACCAAGCCTAAGGGAAGTGGCTGCCTACAATTGGATCAATGATTGGGCAAAAATGGATGGGTGTTCTCCTAAACCTGTAGTAACAGTGCAGTCGAAGATAATTACCAAATATACATGGACCGGTTGCCGGGGTAATGCCGCCGTTGTTCATTATAAAATTATCGGTGGCCGGCATCTTTGGCCAAGCGCTCTTTTTGCCCGGAATGCGGGTAACAAAGTCAACTACTTAAACACCGAGCAAACCATCTGGGATTTTTTTAAGCAGCACCCCTTGTAATAAAAGACCGGGTAATATTAATATGTTGCCGCAAGTCTAAAGTAAGACAGCCAGTGGTATAACCTTAACTATGGGAGGACAGGGGAAATCCGGTAGGAGAAACGGTTGATTTTGCACCCCGGGCCAGGAAAGTTATGAGTTTTTTATTGACCTGTTCAGACGAGTTAAGCACTAAAAGGCAATTATTCGAGATAAGCTTGGATCCCCTTGAGGGTTTTGCCTGCTAAATAAACGTTGGCGGAAAAGGCTTCCTGGGTAACATCCTTCCCGAACCAGTCCGGCGGTTTAAAGGATTCCATCTGCTCTGCTGATTTAAATTCCACTTCCACCAAAACCAGACCTGCTAATTTGCCCTGAAAAATATCCAATTCTGCTGTTAAGTTATCCTCCAGAGGGATATAATATCTGCTCTTTTCCAAAAATTTTTCCGTGAGCGGCCACAACTTGTTGAACTCCTCCTCCGTCAAAAGGATGGTTAATTCCTGCGCGCTGCTAAAATCATCGGCTTTAAGCGGCATCTTTTTAGTCAGCTCAAGTTTTTGTCCCTTTTTTCGAATCCGTAGCGGCGAGGTGGTTGAAGAAATATATCCTTGTTTGATATGGTCCGACTGATATGAAGATAAATTATCCGGCAGCTTTCTGACCAGATAAGTTTTCTCTATTTCCAGCATGTACTCATTTTAGCACAGCAATGAATTCCTTATGCGCCCTCCCTGGCTTAATAAATATTTTTCCGCAGCCCAATGAGTGTTGGCCGCCAAAGCTCCCAGGGGAAATTTCTGATCGTTACGAAAAATTTGCTCAGAAATCCTTCACAAAGTTACATGAGGCTGGCCTAATTTTATCCTGCTTTAAGCCATTGGATATATGTACAGCCGGTAGCTTGCCTGGCCACTTTGTCCCAGCCTGCTGTGGAGCACTTTTTGGCCCGTTTGCCCCCTGCCGTGGTAAATAAAATCAAGTCAGCCCCGCACTGCGGGCACTTTTCATCCAGAGCCTCTCTTGTCCCGTTAATCCATTCCACGTAGTCGCATCCTGTGGGTTTTTTAACCTCGCTGTCCCACCCGCCGGCAGAGCATTTTTTCATTTTTTTGCCGAAACGCGTTACCTGTAAAATTAACGGTGCTCCGCACTTTGGACACTTTTCATCCAGCTCTTTAGGTTCCACCTGCAGCCAGAGGACAAAATCGCAGCCCTCCGTTTTATGAGTTTGGGGGTTCCAGGAACCCTGGCTGCAGCGGCGCAGTTTGCGGCCGGTAGCAGTTTCCGCCACTTCACTCAAAGGTGCACCGCACTTAGGACAATTTTCGGACTCTTCAGACATAAATCAAGGATACCATACGCCGGGGCTTTAAAAAAGAGGCTGCTTTTTTACAGTTTTATTACCTAAATTTAAGCGACTTTTTAGTTACACCCTGTACACTACCAACCTGTAGATATGGATTTTGGAAAAATTTTGTATACCAGCCTGATCACTCTATTATTAAGCCTGGGGAGCCTGAATGCCTCGGCGGTAAGATTTGGCCGGCAACCGGTTGTAAGCATTTTACCCGCTCCCCAAGTTCGAGCCCTCAGCAATCCCGTTCCGGTTACAAATCCTATCTCCGCGGATGTCAGCCAAGGAATGTCCAGCAATTGGTCCGGATATGGGGCCGTTGGTGGAAATTTTACCTCGGTCAGCGGTACCTGGACGGTGCCTACTCCTCAACCTGACGGCAATTTCGCCGCTGATGCCACCTGGGTAGGTATTGGTGGAATTACCACTACTGACCTGATACAGGCCGGGACGCAGGCTACTACTTCCTTAGGCGGTCGTGTTGACTATCAGGCGTTTTATGAAATGCTGCCGGGTTCATCCCGCCCTATTCCGCTTGATGTTCAGGGCGGTGACTTAGTTACGGTGACAATCTCCCGCCTTTCCGGAGAGCAGTGGCAGATTCTTTTTAGAGATAACAGCACCGGTCGGGAAAGCCAGTTTACGGTTAATTATAATTCCTCGCTTTCCTCGGCCGACTGGGTGGAGGAAGCGCCCAGTGGCATGCGCCGGCTGATGCCGCTGGATAATTTCGGTTCAGTTACTTTTACTAACGCCTGGGCTGTGAAAGACGGACAGAAAACAAATCCGGCAAACCTGGGAGCACACGCAATACTGATGGGTTTGCCCGGCCAGACCCTGGCCACTCCCTCAGGCCTGGGAAATGACGGGGCCAGCTTTACTGTAACAAGAACCATCGGGCAAATTCAAACTGGTGTCTACCGGTCAACTTACCGGCAGGTAGTTCCGGACTTTGATAATTATTAAAGCCTCCGGGTGAAAAAGATCAAACACATTTGAGACAAACGCAGAAAATTGCCAAGTGATTTTAACAAGTTAATCTACGCTCTTCCCAAGTTTTCCCGGAAAGATTACATTAGCCTCATGAAT